>DATHVW010000254.1:0-7935 GCA_035461085.1 Longimicrobiales bacterium
ATCCTTCTCGAACTCGGCCGAGAGGAAGAAGTGCGCGCGGTCGCGGATGATCGGGCCGCCCAGCGACGCGCCCAGGATGCGGTTCGTGAATTCCTCGTCGAACGTGAACGTGTCGCCGCCCACTTCGAGCTCGTCGCGCGCGAAATCCTGGTTGTTGTAGTAGGCGTACACGGAGCCCGCGAGATCGTTGGTTCCGCTCTTCGTCACGGCGTTGATGAGACCGCCGGAGAAGCCGCTCTGCCGGATGTCGAACGGTGCGGCCAGGATCTGGTACTCCTGTACCGCCTCGAGCGAGATCGAGCGCGCGCCGGCCTGACCGCCCGGCTGACCGGTCGAGCCGAGGCCGAACAGGTCCTGCGTCGTCGCACCGTCGATCTGGATGTTGTTGAAGCGGTTGTTCTGGGCGCCGACCGAGGTGGCGCCACCGCCCGCGCCGACGAGCGGCGAGAGCTGAATGAAGTCCGTGAAGTTACGCGAGATCGTGGGCAGGTTGTCGATCTGCCGCTCGGTCACGAGCTGTTCGGCGCCGGTGCGGCCGGGGTTGATGATCTGACCCTGGGCGCGATCCGCGAGGACATCGATGCCCCGCAGAGTCACGGCCTGCACGCGGAGGACGAAATCCACGGCCAGGTTCTGGCCAAGCGTCAGCCGCAGGTTCTCCTGTTCCGACGACGCGAAGCCGATCGCGCTGGCGGCTACGGTGTACGGCCCGCCCACCGGGAGGCCGGGCACGAGGTAACGGCCCTGTTCGTTGCTGATCGAGTTGCGCACCACGCCGGTCGACAGGTTCGTGACCGTGATTTGAATATTCGGGAGGGGCTGGCCCTCGGTATCAGTGATGCGTCCACTGATCACGGCGGTTGTGGTACCCTGCGCGTAAGCGTCCGACGCGGGCAGCAGCCCGGCGGCGGCGACGAGCATCGTCAGCAGGGACCATCTAAATCGTGTCACCGTTTTACTCCTGTTGGGTTGGTGTCGGGGAAATCGTACGGCTTCGGAAAAACCTGTCTGACGCCGCGGTCGGTGCACAAGCATCGGGGTGTAACGCCCCGGTCACGTGCGCGCCATGGTGCCGCGGCGGGAATGACAGCTTTGTGGATGTGCCGGCAGGCCGGGATCGGGTTCTGGAGGTCCGATCGGGGGGAGACGGTCGTCGCCGCGAGTGATCGGACCAGTTGAGGCACATCTTCATGCCGGGGCCTGCGCATGGGGGCTGAGTGCTACTGGTCGCGGCCGATGATAAGCCGCAGGCGGGGTACGGTCAAGGGAAAAGGTGCCCGCCGGCGGCCGCCCCCCGCCCAGCGTCTCAGGAGGCTCCGGGAGCCTGCATTGGGAGCCCGGCGGCGTCGATCTCGGCGCTCACGGCGGCAACGAGAGCCGCCTTGTCGCGGTAGGGCAGGAACGCGCTCTCGAAGCCCATCACCGCCAGCTCGCACAGCTGGTCCCACGTGAATCCGAGCGCCTCGTGCGCACGCAGGAACTCGTCCGTCATGGTCGTCGCGCTCATCAGCCGGTTGTCCGTGTTCAACGTGACGACCAGACCCTGATCGTAGAAGATCCGCAGCGGATGCTCCTCCAGCGACGGCGCGGCGCGCGTCTGGATGTTCGACGTCAGGCACACCTCGATCGGAATCCGGAAGTCGTTGACGAACGCGAGCAGGTCCGGATCCTCCCAGAGGCGCGTGCCATGCCCGATCCGGCGCGCATTGCAGGAATGAATCGCCTGGTGGATCGACGCCGGACCGAACGCCTCGCCCGCGTGAATCGTGATGGCCATGTTCGCGTCCGCGGCGATCTGGAACGCCGGCTGATGGTCGATCGGCGGATGACCGCGTTCCGCCCCGGCCAGATCGAACGCGACGACGCCGCGGTCCCGGAAGTCCACCGCGAGCTCCGCCATCTCGATCGACGTCTGCACCGGCAGGTTGCGCAGCCCGCACACGATCAGCGCCGTGGTGATCTCGTGATCCGCTTCCGCGCGACGCAGGCCCCGGAGCGCGGCCTCGACGACTTCCGCGTGCGACAGACCACCGCGCGTGTTGAGCGCCGGACAGAAGCGGATCTCCGTGTACCGGATGTTCTCGAGCGCACAATCCTCCGCGAGCTCGTACGCGATCCGCTCGATCGCATCCGCCGTCTGCATCAGCGCGAGCGTGATGTCGAAACGGGCGAGGTAATCGACGAGGTCGCGCCCATCGCGTACGTGCATGTACTCGCCGAGCGCGACCGCGTCGGTGGCGGGCAGCTCGATGGCGGCGGCATCGGCCAGCTCCAGCATGGTCTGCGGGCGCAGTGATCCATCCAGGTGCACGTGGAGGTCGGTCTTCGGCAGACGGTACAGCATGTCCCGCGTTACGGGCGTCGTATCGTTCATTGTGTCCATCTTCAGGAATCGGTTGCGACGGCGCTCATGCGCTCGTCACGCGGGGCGCGGAGCGGCTGCGGCCGGCTGCGTACGTACTCGATGAGCGCGTCGAGATCCACGATGCCGGTGGCCGTAGTCTCCAGGGCCTGGCCCAGGGCGGTGAAGCCGTCACCGCTGCCGCTGGCGAGGAAGTCGTTCACCGTGACGGTGTACACGACATCGGGCTGAATGCTCTCTCCCGTGCTCAGCGCCAGCGACACCACTCGATCGCCGGCGGGCCGGCGCGGATCGAATCGTACATGGAGTCCGCTCACGTGAGCGCCGGGGCTCGCACCGCCCACCGCGTGCTCGATCGCCTCCCGGAGGCGCGCTCCGGTCAGCTCGAGAACCATCAGCCGGTTGCCGAATGGCTGAATGCGGTAGAGATCGCCCCAGGTGACGGGGCCGGCGGGCATCGGGGCGCGGACGCCGCCGGCGTTCATTATGGCCACCTGCGTGCCCGTGACGGCGCGCTGCGCATCGGCGATCAGCCGCCCCATGGGATTCTCGCCGGCACCGCGGGGGATCTCCTCGGCCGCATGTGCGACGACCTGCTCGAGCCGCGGTCCGACCTCCGTCTCCGCACGCGCCACGAGCGCGGCGATCGCGCTGTCGGCTGCAACCTTCTCCGTCCAGGGCACCGGTGTGCCGCGGATCCAGACGTCCACGCTGTCGGCGGTGATGCGCTCGAGGTCCACGACGCCGTAGCTGCGTGCCCAGGATCCCGTCTCGATGATGCTCACGCCGCTGGCGCGCGTGCGCACCACGGCGTGCGTGTGACCGGCGACGACCAGGTCCGGCTTTTCCGTCGTGCGCTCGAGCCAGTCGATCATCTCGCCCTGGCAGGCGCGTGCGGCGTCCTCGCAGTATGCGCCCGCGTGCGCGACGACGATCACGAAATCGACATCCTGCGCCCTGAGTGCCGGCACGACGCGGTTCAGCGTTTCCGCACCGTCGGCGAACTCCAGGCCGCGCACGTACTCCGCCATGGTCGCGGTTGGCGTCTCTTCCGTGATCAGGCCGACAATGCCGATCCGGACTCCGTCACGCTCGAGGATTGTCGTGCCGCGTATCCACGATGGCGTCGTGTCGCTGCCCGCGACGACGATGTTGGCTGCGAGCCAGGGGAACTGCGCCTGCGCCATGCGCTCGCGCAGCACGGCCGGGCCCCAGTCGAACTCGTGATTGCCGATCGCCGCCGCGTCATAGCCTGCGGCGTTGTAGTAGTCCACCGTGCTGCGTCCGCGCGTGAGATTCGACACGGGCGTACCCTGCATGATGTCGCCGCCATCGAGCAGCAGGACGGGCGCGCCACCGAAGCCCGCACGTTCCAGGTCGAAGTATGTCGCGAGCGCGGCAGCGCCCCCGACCGCCGGACCGCCCGAGCTGCGCGTCGGCGCGAGATTGCCGTGGAAATCGTTCGTGGCCAGCACGCGCAGGCGCTTGCGCGCTGCTGCCGCATTGTCGCCGGAGCCCGGAATGCTTCCGCGTGCCTCGCGTGACGTCTGCTCGGCGAGCGCCGCAGCCACGGCCGCCGCGGGCAAGATGCGCCAGCTGTCGTCGAAGTAGTCCGCGGGTCGGATCGTGCCGCGCTGGCGCACCTCCGCGATCAGCAGCTCGCGGATGTCCTCCTGCCGGTCGTGGACGACTTCTGCGCCCGCGATCATGTCATAGCCGCCGCCGCCCGACTGCCGGTAATTGTTGAGCGCGAGCGTGAACGTCTGGTCGTCGCGCACGGGCGCGCCATCGCGCGTGAGCGACGTCACTCGCTCACCGACCGGCCGCGTCAGGTCGAGCGTGTAATCGACGCCGGACACGATGTCGAAGTTGTAGCCCGGTACATCGAAGTTCGTCACTGTACCGCCATCCGCGGGATAGCCGCGGTAGTACTCCGCGGCCTTCTCGATGTACGCGCGCAGCTGTGCACCGGTGATGCGGATGGCTTTCAATGTGTTGTCGTACGGGTACAGCGCCGCGACGTCCGCGACGCTGATGTCGCCGGCGGGCAGTGCAGCATTGATCTGGAACGCCGCCGTGGACGAGAGGTCCGCGCCGGCCGCCCGGCGCTGCACCTCGTTCACGAAATCGATGATCGGTGTGTCGCGGACGCGGGCTTCACGTGCGTCCATCCGCTCCGACGCCGCGCCGATGCGGGCGTTGACGTGCGCTACAGTCCGCTCGTGCTCCCAGCGCAGCGAGTCGATGAATGCACGGTCCACGACGCCGGGCCGCGGCCTGAGGATCGCACCGCTCTTCCTCTCGACACTCCAGTCGCCCGGCGCGTTCCTGCGCGCCAGCAGCGTTGCGACGGCCAGGCTGCTCGCCCAGTTCTTTGCCTGTGTCAGCATCACGCCGTTAATGACCGTGTCCGCGAGCTCGCGGTGCGTATGGCCGAGGAAGATCACGTCGATCTCCGGCACCTGGCGCGCCAGCTCCGCGGCCGCGTTCTCCGGCGGCAGCCCGGTCGTCACGGTGTCGTAGCTGGTCCCCTCCAGGCCGCCGTGCGACAGCACCACCACGATGTCGGCACCGCGCGACCGCATCTCCGTCACGGCGCCGCGTACGGAGCCGACAATCTCGCGGAAGTCGAGGATGCCGCTGACGTTGTCGCGGTCCCACACGTGCACGCCCGGCGGAGTGTTGCCGGTGATACCGACGTGCAGCGTATCGCCGGCAGGCGTCGCTACGGGCAGCAGGACGTACGGTGTGAAGGCGTGCTGCTGTGTGCCCGCACGGAACGTGTTCGCGGACACGAACGGGAACTCCGCCAGGTCGAGGGCACGGCGCAGATGCTCGAGGCCGTAGTTGTACTCGTGATTGCCGATCGCAGCTGCATCGTAGTCGAGCAGGTTCATCGCCCGGATGATCGGGTTCGGCTCGTCGCCGTGGATGCGGGCGTACACCATGCCGAGAGGATTGCCCTGCAGCAGGTCTCCCGAATCGAACAGCATGCTGCGCCCCGCATGGGCAGCACGGATGCTGTCGATGAGCGGTTTGAGCAGCGCGAGTCCGTGGTCCGTTTCGCTGCCGGTATAGTAGTCGTGGTTCACCAGGCGGCCGTGCACGTCCGTCGTGCCCATGAGCACGAGCGTCATGGTGTCGCCGGTGGGGAAGGGCGCTTCCGCCGCGGGAGCAGCGGGCGTTCGTGCGGCGCAGGCCGGGAGCGCGAAGAGCCCAGATATGAGTACGAGCGGCCGGAATCCGGCCGCTCGTCTGATCAGTCGAAACATGCTTCGGGGTTCCATGGAAAAAAACTAGGCGGGCGCGGTAACCGTGGCAATCCCGCGCGGCGCCCCCCCGGACCCGGCTTCACTTTACGTTTACGTCTCGCTCAACCATGACTGTGGCGCACTCAGGGGCTGAAACTGGCCATCGCCGCGTGCACGCTGCTCAATCCCGGGCCTTTCCCATGCCTGAACGGGGCGTTTCCGCCAAAGTGAAGCCGGGTCCGGGGGGTCAGGTCGGCGCGGAGGCGGTCTGCCCCGTCCGGACGAGCGTCGATTCGGCCTCGCGGGATTCCGCCTCGTGCACGCGCTTCTCCGCCACCTTGCGCGTGCTGCCGCCGTTCATGAGCGCCGCCTGCGCCGAGGCGAGGCGGGCGATGGGTACACGGAACGGCGAGCAGGACACGTAATCCAGCCCGGTCTCGTGGAAGAACTCGATCGAACGCGGCTCGCCGCCGTGCTCGCCGCAGATGCCGACCTTCAGATCCGAGCGCCTGCGCCGGCCCTCCCAGGTGGCCATCTGGACCAGCTGCCCGACGCCCTCGCGATCGAGTACCTGGAACGGGTCCTCCTCCAGGATTCCGAGCTCGATGTAGCGGGGGAGAAACGTCGCCGCGTCGTCGCGCGAGATGCCGAACGTCGTCTGTGTCAGGTCATTGGTGCCGAACGAGAAGAACTCCGCGTGCTGCGCGATCTCTCCGGCCAGCAGCGCCGCACGCGGCAGCTCGATCATCGTGCCGATCATGTACGGGATCTGGTCGCCATTGTCACCGAGCACCTCGGTGGCGATGCGCGTGATCACCGCACGCTGGCGGGCCAGCTCCTTCTCGTCGGCGACGAGCGGCACCATGATCTCCGGTCGCACCTTTACGCCGTCCGCCGTCACAGCCGCCGCGGCCTCGAAGATCGCGCGCGTCTGCATTTCCGTGATCTCGGGATACGAGATGCCGAGACGTACGCCGCGGTGCCCCAGCATGGGATTCGACTCGCGGTGCTTCTCCACCAGTCGCATCACAACGTCCGTCGGGATCTCCGCTTTCCTCGCAAACTGCTCGATCTCCTCCGCGGTCCGTGGCAGGAACTCGTGCAGGGGCGGGTCGAGCAACCGAATCGTGACGGGGAACCCGTCCATTGCGCGGAAGATGCCCTCGAAGTCCTCACGCTGCATGGGCAGCAGGCGGTTGATGGCGGACGTGCGCGCAGCGGAAGACTGCGCCAGGATCATCTCGCGCACCGCCTGCACCCGATCCGCATCGAAGAACATGTGCTCCGTGCGGCACAGCCCGATTCCTTCGGCGCCGAACTCGCGCGCCTTGGCGGCGTCGCCTGGCGTGTCTGCATTGGCGCGCACCTTCATGGTCCGCACCTCATCCGCCCACGACATCAGCAGGTGGAAATCCTCGCCCAGCTCCGGCTCGACGGTGGGGACCTGACCGAGCAGCACGCGTCCGGTCGTCCCATCCACCGTGATCCAGTCGCCTTCGTTCAGCGTGACCTCGCCGCAGCGACAGCACGGATCATCGCCGTCCACGACCATCCCGCTCGCGCCCACGACGCAGCACTTGCCCATCCCGCGCGCAACTACGGCCGCATGCGACGTCATGCCGCCGCGCGCCGTGACCACTGCCCGCGCCGCGACCATGCCATGGAAGTCGTCCGGAGATGTCTCCTCGCGGACGAGGATCACCTGTTCGCCCTCCGCGGCGCGCGCCGCCGCGGTGTCCGGATCGAACACCACCCTCCCGCTCGCGGCTCCCGGGGACGCCGGCAGCCCAGTGACCAGCACCTGCACTTCCGCCGCCGGGTCCAGGCGCGGGTGCAGCAGCTGGTCGAGCTGCTTCGGATCGACGCGCCGCACCGCCTCCGCCTCGTCGATCAGCCCTTCCGCCACCATCTCCGTGGCGATGCGCACGGCCGCCCGCGAGGTGCGTTTCCCGGTACGTGTCTGCAGCAGATACAGGCGCCCACGCTCGACCGTGAACTCGAGGTCCTGCATCTCGCGGAAATGCTGCTCCAGCTTGTCCTGCACGATCAGCAGCTGCTGATACGCGGCCGGCAGCCTGGTCGCCATCTGGTCGATGCTGAGAGGCGTGCGTATCCCCGCCACCACGTCCTCGCCCTGCGCATTGACCAGAAATTCGCCGAAGAACGTGCGCTCACCCGTGGACGGATTGCGCGTGAACGCGACGCCGGTTCCCGAGTCGTTGCCCATGTTGACGTACGCCATCGCCACGACGCTCACGGCCGTGCCCATGTAATCGGGAATGCCGTGCACGCGACGGTACGCGATCGCACGCTCCGCGTTCC
>DATHVW010000255.1:0-16230 GCA_035461085.1 Longimicrobiales bacterium
GCCAATGGGAATTTTTCAGAAGCTCTCGACGCTGCTGCGTTCGAACATCAATGATGCGATCGCGCGTGCGGAGAACCCGGAGAAGATGCTGAACCAGGTTCTCATCGACATGCGTGAGCAGCTCGCGAAGGCGAAGCAGGAGGTCGCAGTCGCAATTGCCGATGAGCGGAAACTGCGCTCGCAGGTGGAGACCGAGCAGAAGTCGGCGCACGACTGGGAGCACCGCGCGATGCTGGCGGTCGGCGAGGGTCGTGACGACCTGGCGAAGCAGGCGCTGCTGCGTCAGCAGGAGCACATGGAGCGCGCGCTCTCGCTCGAGGAGACGTGGCGGCGGCACTCGGAGGAAACCGAACGGCTCAAGGACTCGCTGCGCGCACTCAACGACAAGATCGAGGAGGCGAAGCGCAAGAAGAACCTGCTCGTCGCCAAGCAGAAGCGTGCGCAGGCGCAGAAGCGCATCCACGAGACAATGGCCGGGCTCAACGATCAGTCCGCGTTCGAGACGTTCGAGCGGATGGCCGACAAGATCGAGGAGTCGGAACGGCGCGCGCTCGCGGCTGCCGAGGTGTCCGAGTCGCTGTCCGGCGATACGCTCGAACAGGAGTTCCAGCGGCTGAAGCCGGCCGACCAGTCGGTGGAGTTCAGGCTGCTCGAGCTGAAGCAGAAGATGGGGCTGAAACTGCCGGCGGGCTCGTCCGACAGCGCTGCAAAGCGACTCGGTGCGGGCGAGCACGAGGATGCGCTCGTGCGCGATGCGGAGATCGAAGAAGAAGCCTGATCCGGCAGAAAGCATCAGCAGAGCACGATGAATCGTCGGCCATACGCAGTTCTCATCGCGGCGATCTTCGCCGTGCTCCTGCTGCTGTTCCTACACAGGGTCGCCGAGGTCCTGCTCCTCTTCTTCATTGCGATCCTGTTCTCGATCTTCCTCAGCGCCATCACGGACTCACTCCAGAGAAGGCTGGCCATGCCGCGACCGGCCGGCCTTCTCATCGCCGTACTGCTCACGCTCGCCGGCACCACGGGCGTGATCTGGCTCATCGTACCACCCGTCGTCGAGCAGACACAGGGACTCATCGAGGCCATGCCCATCCTCATGGCCGGCTGGGAGGCGCAGCTGCTCGAGCTCGCGCGCGAATCCCCGTTCTGGGCACAGCTGCTCGGCACTCTCGAGCCGGGTGAGAGCTACACCGGCGCAGTCGTGTCGCAGATCGGCGGCTATTTCCGCGGCGTGGTGCCGTACATCTTCAGCGGGATCACGTTCGCCATCCATTTCATCAGCGTGCTCGTCATGGGCATGTACCTCGCCCTGCGGCCGGCCCTGTACCGCGAGGGCTTCATCCTCCTCGCGCCGCCCGTCCATCGTGAGCTGGTGCGTGACATCCTCGGTGATCTCGGCCGCACTCTGAGGGCCTGGATCGTCGGTCAGATCCTCGCCATGATCGTGCTCGGCGTGTTCACGTGGATCGGTCTCGAGCTGCTCCGGGTCCCCTATGCCCTCGCGTTCGGCGTGTTCACCGGCGCGGTCGCCATCGTGCCGTTCTTCGGCACACTGTTCTCCACGCTGCTGCCGGCCATCTTCGTGCTCGGCACAGGCGGTCTGATGCAGGCGTTCTGGGTGGTGATGTTAGGCGTCGGCGTGCACGCCTTCGAGGCGAATGTCGTGGCGCCGATGATCATGGAACGACAGGTCCATCTGCCGCCCGTGCTCAGCATCCTCGCCGTCCTCATCATGGCGCACCTGCTGCACCTCGTCGGACTGCTCGTGGCGGTGCCCGTGCTCTGTGTGGTGATGGTGGTAGGAAGACGCGTCTACGTGCACCGCGTCCTGGAAGGGAAGGGCTTCCGCCGCGCCATCCGCGACCGGCCCGTCGAGCTCCGGCTGTCCGATGATGGCGCCGTGCTCATCCATCCGTCCGCGTTCGAAACGACGATCCCGGCGATGCTGGAGGGGTAGTCCGAACTACCCTCCGGAAGAACTACCGGACCATCATCCGCCGCGCACGAAGCCCCACGATCTCCCACACCAGCTCACTGGTCGGGTCGGCCGATCGCCGCAGGCGGAACACCGGCGGCATTCCCGGCTGAAGTGAGGACATGCCGTCCGGCGTCTCCGGATGGATGAAGAGCCCCGTCGCATCGATCGTGTCCCGCGACTCCACGCCCTGCAGGTCGCCGATCTCGACGATCTCCGTAGCAGCCGGCCCGCCAACCGAGCGACCATTGATGCTGATGTCGGCACGATATGGCTGCATGCCGGGCAGTACGATGCTGCCATCGCGGATGACGAGGTCATTCACCGATCGGCCGTTTTCCGGCAGGTCGGTGTAACGCGCAATGTCGCTGCTCATGTACGATCCGTCCGCAATGGCATCGAGCGCCGCCGCCATGGCCACGAAGTTGGCGGTGCGCAGGAAGTGCTTCGACTCGTCGTCGCGCCACGAGCCGGACTCGATCAGCACCGTGCTGACGCCCCAGCTCTGCATCCCGTCTCCGAACGCGCGCGCATTGTACGTGTCATCGTAGCGGGTGAGGTGCTCTCCGAGCATCGGCGCCAGCACCGTCGCGAGGTGCGCGGTAAGCTGGCGTGCGCGCACGAAGCCCGGGGTCGGTGTCGCATCGTCGTCCGGCGCGGGCGCGAGCAGCGCAATGGCCGCCATGCGGCTCGACGGGCCGACGCGCGATCGCGGGTTCTGGTCATGAAGGTTGAAGCCGAACTGCGGGCGGTACTGCTCCTGTACCTGCTTCAGGGCGCGGCCTTCCGGCGTTGCCAGGACGCGCGCGTCACGGTTGATGTCGATGCCGAACGCGCTCCTGCGCCGGTGTGCGTCCGCACCATCCGGATTCAGCATCGGCAATGCGAGAATCGTGAGCTGCTGCAGCCATCGCTGCACGCGTGGCTCGGTCGGGCTGCTCGCGATGTAGTTGAACAGATCGGCCAGCGAGCGGCTGGCCGTGGTCTCATCACCGTGCATCTGCGACCAGAACAGCACCCGCGCAGGGCCGGTACCGGTGCGCAGCAGGTGGAGCGGCCGGCCGGAGGCAGCCCGGCCCGCGACTTCCCGGGTGATCCCGGGCGCGCCGTCGACGATCGGCGTGAGAGCGCCCCAGAATTCGTCGTAGCCGAGTGTCGGCGCGGGAAACGCAGGAACGCGCACGCGCTGATGGAGCGCTACCATTTCGGCTGTCGATGCGGACCACCGCGGCCGGAGCGTGCCGTCGGGTCCCAGCATCTGCCAGCTCAGCCGTGCGATGTCGGCCGCCACGGTCCGCACTGCGGTCGTGTCCGCGCCGCCTCGCGACAGTACCACGAGCACATATGGCGCACTGCCGTCCGGCATGATGATGGCCCCGTCATGCTGGATCCCCGTGATGGAGCCCGTCTTGTGTGCGACACGCGTACCGGGCGGGAGGCCGGCCGGGATCATCTCGTTGAACTCCTGTCCGGCGAGCACCTCGATGACCTCATCGCACTGCGCTCGCGGCAGAACATCACACCGCGCGATCGCGGCCAGGACCCGCGCCAGGCCGAGCGCAGTCGTGTTGTTGTTCATCCCGGCCTCGAACGCCGGAATGTCCTCCACTCCTCGCAGCACGCGCATGCCGTGCGCCCCGATGCGATTCGTGGTCTCCTGTATGGACGTCGCGACCAGCGTATCGATCAGGATGTTCGTGGCCAGGTTCGATGACCGTACGGTCATGAGCCGCGCCAGCTCACGGAAGGACACCTGCTCGCCGATACGGTCGTAAAGCGTGTACTCGCTGTCATCTTCACTCGACAGCGTGTAGTGCGAGGTATCGGCGATGCTGCGGAATGTGGCGCTCACCGTCATCGTCTCGTCCAGCCGCAGCCGGCCCTCCGCCGCGCGGCGGTACAACTCCAGCAGCACCGGTACCTTCATGGTGCTGGCCGCATGCATCACGACCCGTTCGTTCACACCGCCCGTGCGCCCGGTCTCGATATCGATGACGGCTACGCCGTACTCGCCCGTCTCGTTCGCGATGCGCGCGCGGATCGCCTCCTCGAGCGGGGCCAGGTCCGTCGCGAACGCCTGCGCGGGAAGTCCCGGGCCGCGTGGCACGGCCGTGGCCGAGGGCGCGGCCGGTGTGCACCCCGCGATGGCGAGGCATGTCAGCACGAACAGAGGTGTGGAGCGGCGTCGCATCTTCACATCTCCGTCAGGGGTAGAGCAGGTAACGGCCGCGCACCGCCGCGAACGAGCTCAGCTGTGAGGGCCACGTCGCCGTGATCTCATCGAGCGACGCCCCCTCCTCGATCATCGTGCGGACACGCGTAGTGCCGGCCAGCCGGTCGAAGTGCGCGTTCCTGAACGTGAGGGTGTCACCGTACATGGAGTGGATCTCGACCAGGGCCGCAATGCCGGCACGTGCCGGGTCATGGACCGTGCGGTCCGTCGTGACGAGGCGCACGCCGTGTACGGGCGTGTCGGCGAACTTGCGGTCGCCGGGCGCGGCGGGCGTGAACGTGACGGGCTCGAACCGCACGCCGGGGAGGTTGTAGCGGGCGAGGCGCGCGCTGAGCGAGTCGGCATCGATCCACGGTGCTCCGATCTGCGCGAATGCGGCGTCGGTCCCGCGGCCGACGGAGACGTTCGTGCCCTCGAACAGGCACGTACCGGCGTAGTGCGTAGCGCTCTCGACACTCGGCATGTTCGGTGACGGTGCCAGCCACGGCAGGCCGGTGTCGTCAAACCACTCGGAACGGTTCCAGTTCTCGAGCTGTACCACGGTGAGGCGGGCACCAATGCCGTGCTCGCTGTTCAGGTACGCGGCCAGCTCGCCCGGCGTGAAGCCGTGTCGCATCGGCACGGGGTAGAGCCCCACGAACGTGAGCTGCGTCGAATCCTGGATGTTGCCGTGGAACAGCTCGCCGCCAATGGGATTGGGCCGGTCGAGCACCACGAACTCGATGTCGTTCTCCGCGGCCGCCTGCATGGCCAGAGCCATTGTCCAGACGTAGGTGTAGTAACGCGTGCCTATGTCCTGAATGTCGAATGCGAGGACGTCGATGCCCTCGAGCATTTCCGGTGTCGGCTTGCGGATCTCCCCGTAGAGCGAGTGGATCGGGATCCCGGTGTCGCCGTAGACGCCGCTGTCCACGCTCTCGCCCGCATCCACCGCTCCGGTGATGGAGTGCTCCGGGCTGAACAGCGCCACCAGCTCGAGCTCGGGTGCCGCGTGGAGCAGGTCGACGCCGAAATCGCCGTTGCGGTCGATACCGGTATGGTTGGTGATCAGGCCCACGCGTTTGCCGGCAAGCGGGCCGCCGTCATCGCGGAGCACCACGTCCAGGCCGGTCAGGACCGCACCGGATTCCGCTGCGTCCGCAGCCGGGGAAGGCTCCGGGGCCGGTGCGCAGGCGCACAGCCCCGACGCTGCAATGGCGATGAGGATCGATGCGCGTTGCCGCGTAGCGGCCGCTCCCGTAACTTCGGTCTTTCCCGCCGGCGTCATGGATATGAGGTCCTGGAATGGGGTTTGAACTGTCACGTCGCTACCTCGGCCCGCTGGCCTGCACGGCCCTTTTCGCGGCCTGCGCCTCCGGAACTGCCATGAATCAGACGCCTGACGCCGGGGCGGTTCCTGCCGCTGCCACTGCGCCCGCGCCGGGCGACTGGGCCGAACGCACGCTGCGCAGCATGACGCTCCGACAGAAGGTCGGCCAGCTCCTGATGCCGCGCATCGGCGGCGAATATCTGCCGGTCGGCACCGGATCCTACGACCGCATCACCGGCTGGGTCCGCGACCAGGGCATTGGCGGCGTCATCGTCACGGTCGGTCCGCCGCTCGAGATGGCCGTGAAGCTCAACATGCTCCAGGCCATGGCCGCAGTGCCGCTGCTGGTCACCGCCGACATGGAGCACGGCCCCGGCCAGGTCCTGAATGCCGGGACCATCCTGCCATACGGTCTTGAGAATGGGGGCGGAACGCGATTCCCGCCACTGATGGGTCTCGGCGCGTCGCGCGAGGAGCGCTTCGCGTACGAGCTTGGACGCATCACCGCGCTGGAGGGACGCGCCGCGGGCGTGCACGTGACGTTCGCGCCGGTTGTGGACGTAAACAACAATCCGTCCAACCCGATCATCAACACGCGGAGCTACGGCGCGGATGCAGCGCTCGTGGCGCGCCTCGCGTCGGCCCACGTGCGCGGCATCCAGGACCACGGCATGCTCGCCACCGCCAAGCACTTTCCGGGTCACGGCGATACGGGCACCGACTCCCACGTGCACCTGCCGTTCATCACCGTGGACAGGGCACGCACCGACACGGTCGAGCTGCCGCCCTACCGCGCTGCGTTCGATGCCGGAGTGGCCGGTGTCATGAGCGCGCACATCGCTTTCCCCGCGCTCACGGGTGACAGCGTTCCCGCGACACTCAACCCGCGGCTCCTTTCCGGGCTGCTGCGTGATGAGCTGGGCTTCGACGGCATGGTCTACACGGATGCGCTGGACATGGGCGCGATCGTGGAGGGATGGGGCGCGGGCGCGTCGGCGGTGCTGGCGCTCCAGGCGGGCGCCGATGTCCTGCTCCAGATGATGCCCGACGACGTGCCGGTCGTTCTGGACGCGGTCATCGACGCGGTGCGGCGCGGTGAGCTGACGGAATCGCGCATCGACGCCTCGGTGCTCCGCATCCTGCGCGCGAAACAGCAGCTGGGCCTGAACGTGAACGCGCAGGTGGACGTGGCCCGGATTCCGGAGATCGTCGGTACGTCCGCGCACCTGCGCGCAGCGGCCGAGGCGGCGGAGCGATCCATCACGGCCGTGCGCAACCGCGACGGCCTGTTGCCGCTGCGTGCGCGGCGCGTGCTCAGCATCGTCTACACGGACGACTACGATCCCGTGGCCGGCCGTGCGTTCCAGCGCGAGCTGGCGACCGGCATCGAGCGGCTGAATTCTGTCACCATCACGGGCAGTGCGGACGCCGATCGTCTCGCAGCGATCGCCGCACAGGCGGACAGCGCTGACGTCGTCCTGTTCTCGCCGTTCATCCGCGTGGTGGC
The DNA here is from genome assembly GCA_035461085.1 of Longimicrobiales bacterium. Taxonomy (GTDB): domain Bacteria; phylum Gemmatimonadota; class Gemmatimonadetes; order Longimicrobiales; family RSA9; genus SH-MAG3. Next base: position 7,025 of record DATHVW010000255.1, read on the forward strand.
CGGCAGGGAAGGCATTGGCGTCGCGCCGCGCATCGCCGATGCGATCACCGCGATCGCCGGCCGCAGGCCGACCATCATCGCGGCGTTCGGCAACCCGTACGTGCTCCAGCAGTTCCCGGACATCGGCACGTACATCATTGCGTGGGCGCCGTGGGATCCGGCACAGGGCGCCGCCGCGCGGGCGATTCTTGGCCGCGCACCCGTGACCGGACGCCTGCCGATACCGATCCCGCCGTATCACCAGGTCGGCGATGGCGTCGATATCGGCGCGGTGAGCGCGTCGAAGTGATGACACTGCGGCGACCCGTGCGGCCGGGCCGGCCGCTCGCCGCGGCAGCGGCCGTATGTGCGCTGCTCGCCGCGTGTGCGGGCGCGCCGGCACCGCTGCCGCTGCCGCCCGCACCGCTGGACCTGCCCGACGAGATATGGGTCCACAACACGCTCTCCGACATGTCACTCGAGGAGCGCGTGGGCCAGATGCTGATGCTGCGCGTGGAAGGCGGCTTCGAGAACCACCGGGGTCCGGCCATGCGGGAGATCGAGCGGCTGGTCGATGAGGCCCGCGTCGGCGGCTTCGTCGTCGGCCTCGGATCACCGCTCGATGTCGCCTCGAAGCTGAACGAGCTGCAGTCGCGCGCGCGCCTGCCGCTGGTCTTCGGCGCCGACCTGGAGTGGGGCGCCGGCATGCGGCTCTGGCGGCCCACGTACCTGCCCTATGGCATCGAGGCAGCCGGCGGAACCGCGTTTCCCTTCAACATGGGCATTGCCGCGACCGGTGACGTTCACATGGCGGAGCTCGCCGGCCGCATCACTGCGCGGGAAGCGCGGGCCGTCGGCATCCACTGGGTGTTCGCGCCTGTCGTGGACATCAACACGGCGCACGACAATCCCATCGTCAATATCCGCAGCTACGGCAGCGACCCCATCGAGGTGGGCCAGTTCGCCGCGGCGTTCATCCGCGGGGCGACGGCAGGCGGCGTGCTCACCACCGCGAAGCACTTCCCGGGTCACGGTGACACGCACGTGGACTCGCATGTCGAGATGCCGGTCATCGAGGCATCACTCGAGACGATCGAGGCCCGTGAGCTGCACCCGTTCCGTGCCGCGATCGCCGCGGGTGTATCGAGCATCATGCTCGGCCACATCGCGGTACCCGCGCTGACGGATGGCGCCGTGGTGCCGGCGACGCTCGCGCCGCAGATCGGCAGTGACCTGCTGCGCAACCGCCTGCGATTCCGCGGCCTCGTCATCACAGACGCCATGACCATGGGTGCGCTGCGCGATGTGCCCGGCTACTCGCCCGGCGAGATCGCCATCCGCGCGGTCGAGGCCGGCGCCGACGTGGTCCTGTCGCCGCCCGACCCCGTGCTTGCGCACCGTGCGCTCGTCGCCGCCGTCCGGTCCGGCCGGCTGCACTACACGCGTGTCGACAGCTCCGTCGCACGCATACTGCGCGCGAAAGCGCGGCTCGGGCTCCATCGTGAGCGGACAGTGCCGATCGATTCCGTAACACACATCGTCGGCGCGCCCGAGCACGAGACCGTCGCGGCAGACATTGCCGAGCGTTCGCTCACGCTCGCGCGTGACTCGGCCAGGATCCTGCCCCTCGATCCCCGCCGCATCCGCAGGCTGGCCGTGGTGGCGTTCTCCGCACCCATGGATGTACGCGCCGGTGCCGCACTGGCCACCGAGCTCCGCCGTATCTACGGCCGCGACGTGACATTCGTCCGCGTCGATGAGAATTCGTCGGAGGCAGTCCGCGACAGCGCCGTCGCCGCTGCGGCGCGGGCCGATGCGGCGATCTTCGCCACGTTCCTGATGCCCATCTCCGGCCAGGGACATCTCACGGTACCGCCGGGCGCTGCTTCGCTCGCCGCGCGCATGCGTTCGCGTGCGAAACGGATGATGGTCGCGTCATTCGGCGACCCCTATGGCCCCGCCACGCTCCCCGGCTCGGGCACCTATCTGCTCGCATGGCAGCCGCGCGGCGAGCTCGCGCAGCGCGCGGCCGCCCGCGCAATCGCCGGTCTCATTCCGATCACGGGGCGCCTGCCCATCCAGCTGCCGGCAACGCCGGCCGCGCGCGTCGAGCGGCCCGCCCTCGACGGTCGCCTCTCGTACGCCGCGCCCGAAGCCGTCGGCATGGATCGTTTCGTCATCGACCGCGTCGACAGCATCATCGAGGCCGCCATCGTGCGCGGCGCGTCGCCGGGTGCCACCGTGGCCATCGGACGGCATGGCCGCCTGGTGCTGCTCCGCGCATATGGTGACCTCGACCGGCGTCGCGGCTTTCCATCGGTCACCGACTCCTCCATCTACGATCTTGCATCCGTGACCAAGGTCGTTGCGACCACGACCGCGCTCATGATGCTCGTCGATGAGGGACTGCTTTCCCTCGATGATCCGGTGAAGCAGCACATACCGGAATGGCGCGGCACTCCCGTCAAGGAGTCGGTCACTCTGCGCAACCTGCTGCTGCACAACTCCGGGCTGGCCGCGTACGGGCCGCTCTGGCGCGAGCTGCAGGGCCGCGATCAGTACCGGCGCCGCATCGCCGCCATGTCTCTCGAGTACGAGCCGGGCGCACGCACACTGTACAGCGATTTCGGCATCATCCTGCTCGGCCTGATCATCGAGCAGGTGAGCGGCCGCCCGCTCGATGTGCTGCTGAGTGAGCGCGTGTTCCAGCCGCTCGGCATGCGTGACACCGGGTTCAATCCTCTCCAGTGGCCCTATGGCACGCTCGACCTCGATGGCGATGACGGCGGCCCGCGCACCGTCCCGGACCCGCTCATCGCGCGCATCGCTCCGACCGAGGTGGACACAGTATTCCGCAACCGTCACATCAGGGGCCAGGTGCACGATGAGAACGCGTTCGCGCTCGGCGGCGTCGCCGGTCATGCAGGCCTGTTCTCGTCCGCGCGCGACATGGCCGTCTTCGCGCAGATGATGCTGAACGGCGGCTTCTACGACGGCCGCCGGTATATCGATCCCGCCACCATCGCCGACTTTACGCGCCGGCAGAGCGAGCACAGCAGCCGGGCGCTCGGCTGGGACACGCCCGTGGAAGGAGGGTCCGCCGGCAGCTACTTCACGTCCTCGGCGTACGGCCACACCGGCTTCACCGGACCCAGCATCTGGATCGATCCCGAGCGGGATGTATTCATCGTGCTGCTGCTCAACCGGGTCAATCCCACACGGGATAACCAGCGACACATCCAGCTCCGCCGCGACCTCGCCGACATCGTCCAGACCGCCATCAACGACATGGCTGTGGAACGCCGCGTCGATATCATCAATCAGCGGCCCGACTGAACGTGCACAGCGCATTTACCGGACTGGACATCGTCGTCCTCATCGCCTACATCGTCGGCGTCACGGCCTTCGGCACATGGCTCGGCGGCTCGCAGCGCGGCGCCCGCGACTACTTCCTGGCCGGCCGCGAGCTGCCCTGGTGGGCCATCTGCTTCTCCGTCGTCGCGACGGAAACGAGCGCACTCACATTCATCAGCATTCCGGCGACGGCCTACACCAGCGATTTCTGGTTCCTCCAGCTCGCGGCGGGCTATCTGATCGGCCGTATCGCGATCGCGTGGCTGCTGCTGCCGCGCTACTTCAGCGGTGAGCTGGTGACGGCGTATCAGCTGCTCGAACGCCGCTTCGGCCTGGGTGCGCGACGCTTCACATCCGTGATCTTCATGGTCACGCGCGCGTTCGCCGACAGCGTCCGCGTGTTCGCGGCGGCCATCCCCATCGCGCTCATCACCGGTCTCCCTTACTGGCAGAGCATCGTATTGGCGGGCGTGGTAACGGTCATCTACACGTACTATGGTGGGCTGCGCGCCGTCATCTGGATCGATGTCGTGCAGATGGGACTCTACATTTTCGGCGGCGCCGTTGCGCTCTACGTGCTCACGCAGCTGGTGCCGGGCGGCTGGGGCGAGATCGCGGAGACCGCACGCGCAGCGGACAAGTTCCGCGTGATCCATCTCGAGGGCGGGTTTGCGAGCGGACGCTGGCTGATCACGGGCCTCATCGGGGGCGCGTTCCTGTCCATGGCGTCGCACGGCGTGGACCATCTCATCGTGCAGAGGCTGCTCGCGGCCGGCAATCTCCAGAGCGCGCGCAAGGCGCTGATCGGCAGCGGCATCGTCGTGTTCGCGCAGTTCACGCTGTTCCTCGCCGTCGGCATTGGTCTGTACGCGTACTATGGCGGCCGCGCGTTCGACGTGCCGGACGAGATCTTCCCGCTTTTCATCGTCGAGGGCCTGCCGCCCGGCATCTCGGGACTCATTGTTGCCGGCATCCTCGCGGCGATGATGTCCACCGTGTCATCATCCCTCAACTCACTCGCGTCGGCGACCACGCACGATCTGTATGCGCCGCTCGCCGGAGCGGAAGGCGACGAAGGACGGCTGATGCGGATGGGTCGCGCCTTCACGATCATGTGGGCCATCATCCTCATCGGCGGCGCGCTGCTCTTCCAGCTCGTGCAGCCGGGCACACCGATCGTCGTCATTGCGCTCCAGATCGCATCGTTCACATATGGCGGCCTGCTGGGCGGCTTCCTGCTCGCCATCATGTCGGATCGTGCGGACCAGGTGGATGCCGTCATTGGCATCGCCGCGGCCATCGTCATCATGGGCGTGCTGTGGGCCGCGCAGCAGTTCGGCGCCGTGCCGCGCGTCGTGGACGGACTCTGGTTCGCGCTGATCGGCTCGACGCTCACCGTGGCGGTGGGCATGGCGAGCGCCGCACTCCGCGGGAGCCGCGCGCCCGCATGACGACGCTGCCGTACGTCGGCGTGGACGGCGGCGGCACGCATGCCCGTGCAGTGGCCGTGGACGAGCAGGGCAGGGAGCTGGCACGCCGCGTCGGTCCGGCCGGGCTGGTGGATCCGCGCGATCCGGTCAGCGCCGCAGAGGTGGTCGCCCGGCTCGTGCGCGCCGTGCTGTCGGATGCCGGTGTGCCGTCTGCAGCCGCGCTGTGCTGCGGGCTGGCCGGCGCCGGGCGTCCGCATGAGCGGGAGGCCGTGCGCATCGCGCTCACGCTCGAGAACCTGGCCGAGCTGGTGAGTGTCGTCGGTGACGCGGAGGCCGCAATGGCCGATGCGTTCCCCGACGGCGCCGGCGTGCTCGTCGTGGCCGGCACCGGGTCGATCGCGTGGGCGCGCACTGCGGAGGGCCGGACACTGCGCGTCGGCGGCTGGGGCCAGCTGCTCGGCGATGAGGGCAGCGGCTACGACATCGCATTGCACGCCCTCCGCGCCACTGCGCATGCCGCCGACGGAAGACTGCCTGCGACCGCGCTCACCGACGTGCTGCTTTCAGCGGCCGGCGTGCATGCGCCGGAGGACCTCATCGCGTGGACGGCGTCCGCCACCAAGGCGCAGATCGCCGCGCTCGCCCCCGCGGTGCTCGAGTGCGCGGACCGCGGCGACGGCGCGGCCGTGACGGTCCGGGCTCGCGCCGCGGCCGCCCTGGTGCACATGGCGCGCACGGCGGCGCGCCGCGCCGGAGCCGACACGGCGGTGTTCGCGTTTGCGGGTGGCCTGCTCGCACCCGGCGGTCCGCTGCGCCATGACGTCGTCGCGGCGCTGCGCGAACATCTGCCCGGCATCCGCGTCAGCGAACGACCCGTCGATGCCGCGCTCGGTGCAGCGCACATCGCACGCGGCCTTCAGCCCGGCCGACCTTAGCCGCCTTTCACTTTCGTCGCGCGCGCTCTATCTTCGCGCCCATGCCGAACTTTGCACCCGTAAACGAACAGATGGACGCGATCCGGCGCGATGCGCTGGAGATCATCCCGGAAGACGAGCTCGCGCGCAAGCTGGAGCGCAGCCGCGCCACCGGTGAGCCGCTGCGCGTGAAGCAGGGATTCGATCCGACGCGCCCCGACCTCCACATCGGTCACGCGGTGTCGATACGCAAGCTGCGCACGTTCCAGGAGCTCGGCCACGAGGTCATCTTCGTCGTCGGCGACTACACCGCGCGTGTGGGCGATCCGAGCGGTCGCAGCGAGACGCGCCCGCGCCTGACGCCCGAGGAGATAGCCGCGAACGCCGCGACCTACGCCGAGCAGGTCGGCCGCATCCTCGATGTCACGAAGGTGCGCGTGGAGTTCAACTCGAGCTGGCTCGCACCGCTCGACCTCGCGAAGCTGCTCGAGCTGACCGCCACATATACCGTCGCACGGATGCTCGAGCGCGATGACTTCGCGAAACGCTACGCACAGCAGCGCCCGATCTCGATCCTCGAGTTCATGTACCCGCTCATGCAGGCCTACGACTCCGTTGCGCTGAATGCGGACGTCGAGCTCGGCGGCACGGACCAGAAGTTCAACCTGCTCGTCGGCCGCACCGTCCAGGAACGATACGGCCAGGAGCCGCAGGTCTGTCTCATCATGCCGCTCCTGCGCGGCACCGATGGCGAGCTCAAGATGTCGAAGTCCTACGACAACTACATCGGCATCTCCGAGCCGCCGGCGGAGCAGTTCGGCAAGACCATGTCGGCGCCCGACTCGCTCCTCGAGGAGTGGACACGCCTCGCCGGCGGCTTCGATGACGCCGGTCTCGAGCGGGCACTCCAACTGATCGCCGCCGATCCCTACCGCGCGAAGCGCTCGCTCGCACGCAGGGTGGTCGCCACCTATCACGGCGACGACGAGGCCGAAAAGGCGGAGGCGCACTTCGACCGCGTCTTCCGCGATCATGCCACACCCGACACCGTGCCCGAGATCTACGTCGTGCTCGGTGACGAGCGGCTCCGTTCGGACGGCGACACCGTATTCCTCGCCGGTCTCCTGGTCATCGCCGGGCTCGCGTCGTCGAACACCGAAGCCGCGCGGCTCCTCGAGCAGGGCGCCGTCCAGGTCGATGAGGCGCGCGTCAACGACCGCGCTGCACGCGTGCGGGCGCGCGCGGGCGCCAGCGTGCTGCTCCAGCGCGGCAAGAGACACTTCGTCCGCGTCCTGTTCGGCGGCTGACACCCGTCCGGCATCGGCACGCCGGAGCAGTGCAGGGGACGTCCGGACCGGGGCCCCGGGGACATGAGTCTTGCCCGGGACCGCCTTCTGTCACAATTATACCGGGTCACACGTTCCAGATGAGTCGTTCGTAGCGCAATTCGAACGTCTCAACACTCCCGAAGCATGTTTGGCCCCGCGCCGCCTCCTCCCTGGACCGGTGCAGGCCGTCGAGTACTTTCGGACACAAACAACAGCACTTTTCAGCCACGGTGCTGCTGTGTCCTCGTTCGGATTTCGGACAGCCACGTCGGCATTACCTGCGCATCCGCTTTCCGGCGGGCGTGCGGTGACGTGCAGTTTCCGAGCAGCACCACGGCTCCCGGCGAGCCGTGTGTCCCATGACGCATGCAGTCCGCAGTCTCACACGTAGCGGGGAGGTGCAGCAGGAGAGCTCAGGCCGGAGCGGGTCTGTGTTCTTCGGAAGTCAGCACGGGAGTCCTCCGGCCGCCAGGCTGGAGATCCGAACGACTGGAGGGTGTTCACCTGTAACGACACCTTCCGCAAACCCAGGGAGCAGCCGCATGAAACTCAATCGTGGCAGGTGGGCGCTGGCCGCAGCGACCGCGCTGTTGCTCGGCCTGATACCGGCCGGGGCGCAGTCACAGGAAACCACAGGTACGATCACCGGCCGGGTGCTGGAGGCGGGGACCGGACAGCCGTTGTCGGCCGTCCAGGTGTCCGTGCCGGGCACACAGCGCGGTACGATCACCGATCGGGCGGGCGTGTTCCGTCTGGGCGGTGTCCCGGCGGGCGTGCGTGAAGTCCGCGCGGAGCTGATCGGCTACACGTCGGTGACGACCTCGGTCACCGTCGTTGCGGGCGAGTCGGTGAGTGCCGACTTCAACCTGCGACAGACGGTCGTCAACATCGAGGAGATCGTGGTCACGGGCGTGGCGGGCCAGACCTCGCGCGCCAAGCTGCCGATCGGCGTAGCCAGCGTCACACCTTCCATGGTCCCGGTTCCCGCGTCGAACGCGGGCAACCTGCTCGTCGGCAAAGTGGCGGGCGTGCAGGTCACGGGCTCGACCGGCCGTCCCGGCGCCGCTCCGTCCATCCTGCTGCGTGCGCCGACCAGCATCGACGCCTCCGGACGCGACCAGGAGCCGCTCTACATCGTTGACGGCGTCATCCTGTCCTCGTCGATCGCCGACATCAATGCGATGGACATTGCGACGATCGAGATCGTCAAGGGCGCCTCGGCCGCTTCGATGTACGGCTCGCGCGCCGCGAACGGTGTCATCCAGATCACGACCAATCGCGGGCAGAACGTCGCCAACGACGAGGTCCGCTACACGGTCCGCACCGAGTTCGGCGGATCCGATCTGCCGGGCCGCTTCAACCTCACGAAGCGTCACCAGTTCGCGCTCACGCCCGATGGCACCCAGTTCATCAACTCGGCGGGTGTACCCTGCGTCTGGCTGGAGTGCAACTCCGTGCGCCTCGCCGGTCAGCGCGCTCTCGCCGGCGACCCCGCCGGTGACTGGAATACCATCCAGCAGGAGGCGTGGCCCGGTCAGACGTACGACCATGTGGAGCGCTTCTTCCGCGGCGGCCAGTTCATGCAGAACTACGTCTCCGTCGCCGGCCGCTCCGGCGCCACCAACTACCTGATCTCCTACAACCGTCAGAACGACGAGGGCATCATGCCCGGTCACCGCGGCAGCCTTGCGCAGAGCTTCCGCCTCAACGTCGATCAGTCGGTGCGCCAGGATGTCATGGTGTCCGCCAGCGCGTTCTACTCGCGCTCGCGCGCCAACTCCGATGACGGCGCCATGTTCGCGCTCACGCGCATGCCCGCCGGTGTCGACCTCATGGCCGAGGACCCGACGTCCCCCGGCAACATCATCCTGAAGCCCGACCCGTTCAACGACAACGCGAATCCGCTCAACAGCATGCTGAACGGCGGACACTCCGAATCGATGCGCGGCCGCTTCCTGGGCAACGTGAACGCCAGCTGGACCCCGGTGACGTGGTTCAAGCTCGACGGCAACGTCGCGTACGACCGTCTCGATGCCAACGGCGAGAACTTCACGCCGAAGGGCTTCCGCACGCTGTCACTGCCAAACGGCACCGGCGGCAGCCTGTCACGCAGCAACACGGTCAACGAGGGCCTCAATGCCTCCGTCATGGGCCAGGTCCGCCGCACGTTCGGTGACCTCGTCTCGACGACGCAGGTGCGC
>DATHVW010000256.1:0-2684 GCA_035461085.1 Longimicrobiales bacterium
GGGTTCTGGCCGCATCTGTACAGACGCCCTCAGTTCTAGCAGATCTGAGTGGTGCCGCAGCGCAGCCTAGCAGCGGTCGCAGCGGCTCCCCGAATCGGCTGGCGCGCAGCCGTTCGCTCGCTCGTAGTCGCCGATCGAGCCGCGGCTGTCGATCTCGATGCGGCAGCACTCGAGGAGCTTTGCCTCGAGCATGCGGCGCGCTTGCTGCACACGGGACTTCGCCCCGGAGTGGCGCGGGTCCTGAACGGAAGACGTGATGCCGGGTGACGACACCTTTCCTCAGGACTGGTCCACGGCGTCCACTCGCCGGACGATGCGCTCGAAGACCGAGATCCAGTTGACGTCGCCGTCCGTCCTGCCGGTCCTGACGATGACCAGATCGCGGTGGGGCGCCACGTAGATCAACTGGCCGAACCTGCCCTCGGCGTAGTAGCGATTGGGTTCGCCGCCGTCACCGCGCTGGACCCACCAGAAGTAGCCGTAACGCGCGCGCCCGGCAGCGGAGTCAGGCTCGATGGACGCGCGTACCCAGTCGCGGCGGAGGATGCGGTCACCGTCCCAGTCGCCCTCGCGCAGAAAGAGCCGGCCGATCTTCGCGAGGTCGATGGCGGTGGCGTTGAAGCCGCTCTCCATCTTCTCGAACCCGTGCTTCTCCGTATCGAGACTCCAGGACGCCGGCGCGTCGGCTCCAATGCGTGACCAGAGCGCTTCGGACAGCAGAACCGTGAGCGGACGCCCGCTCGCGCGCTCGAGCACGAGGCCGAGCACGATCGGGCTGTACGGGTTGTACTGGAAGCGGGTGCCGGGCGGATGTGCCAGTTCGCGCGACAGCGCCACCGACCGCAGGTCCGGCGAGTAGTATGACCGGGCCTCGTCGCTCCACGGCGTCTTGCCCATGTTGAAGCGGATGCCCGATGTCATGGTGAGCAGGTGCTCGATCGTGACGGCAGAAAAATCGGGATCGCGTGCGGTCAGCTCGGGCAGGTAGCGCGTGATCGGATCGCGCACGCTGCCGATCCATCCGCTGTCCAGGGCGATACCGGTCGCAATGGACACCAGGGATTTCGAGATCGAGAACGTCGTTTCGATCGACTGCCGCTTGCGGCCATGGAAGTACTGCTCGTAAATGAGCGTGTCCCGGCGGATGACGAGGAACGCGTACGTGTCCCTGTCGCGCAGGAACTCGTCGAAATCCTGGGCGACGTCTGCTCGGTCCTGCCTCGTTGCGAGCGGCGTGAACAGCGTGTCGTAGCGGTTCGGTGTCGGCGACCAGAACGTGAAGACAGCGGTGCCGTGCGGGATCGCCCGGGACGGAAACCGATGGATGTCGTTCATGTCCGCATCCATCCAGCGCAGCGTGCGCATCGTCTGCGTGCTGCATCCGGCGAGTGCGAGAGCGAGCAGCAGCGCGCTTGTGGGGAGTAATCCAAAATTACGGCGCGCCGGCCTCGGTCGCACGGACGCCTTCATGCTGTCTCCAGGGATTGCACAGGTGCAGAGCCGGCGGGCACGGCGAGTCCGGCCAGCAGCATGGTTATGACGGTCTCCCGGCAAACGTCCTCGTCCAGGTCGGCCGAGTCGGGACGCACATGATGGTGCATGGCAAAGAACGCGATGTTCTCCGCCATCACGCGGACCAGGGTGGCGGCGTCCGGATACCGCCTGAAGGCTCCCTCATCGATGCGACGGTGGACGAGCGACGTCGCCAGGCCGAAGACGCTGCGACGGAACTGTCGGTAGAAGAGCAGGTGGAGTTCCGGCCAGTCCCGCGCACAGCGCTCGATCAGCTCGAGCGCCTGCCAGTACCGTGACATCCATGCCCAGATCTCACGCAGCACCTGCTCCATCTCGGGCAGCGGATCGGCCGGCCGCGCTGACGCCGCGGCGGCTTCCAGGACCGGGAAGTGACGGATTTCCCCGAACCGGTTCCAGACCCATGCAATCAGATCATCGCCAGCGGAGCCGCGGAACGGCATGGCGTCCGGGCCCGGAGGCGCCTCGCCGAATGCGCGGCGCAGCACCAGCTCGAAGAGGGACTCCTTGCTGTCGGCGTACAGGTACACGGTACCGACAGCGACGCGACCTCGTTTGGCGATGTCGCTGAGCAGCGTCCGGCGGTAGCCGAGCTCCAGGAACGCGTCCGCGGCCGCATCGAGGATGCGGTCGAGGCGCGCGGGCGATCGGGTGCGAGGCATGGCTTAAAATGAACCGTTCATTCATTCAGGGCAAGTCAGGGCAAGAACGTCTTCTGCGATGGGGGCATAAAGGGGGCACGACGGCGCCAAAAAAGCGAACCGCCCGGTCATATGACTCGGGCGGTTCAAGTGGAGCCGGCGGGAATCGAACCCGCGTCCGTGAATAGATCCCTCGGCGCTTCTACGTGCGTAGTCTGCTCTTCCTTTCTCCTCGCCCGCTCGTCGGCTCGCAGACAGCCTCTCGCGGACCAGCCTCGCTATGTCTCATCCGGTTCCCGCAAGGCGGAGGTTCCGGACCAGCCCGAATCAGTCGTCGCCTCCAGCGCCACCTCGGGCGGGTAACTCGGGAGACGGGCACGTAAGGTTAGTTACGCAGCCAATGCCAGTTGATTGTTGGCACTTGATGTTTTTCCCGTGTTTTACGAGGTGCGGGACCTCGGCACGCAGCTCCGACCTCACTAAACCCGTCGAATCCAGGTCGGCCCCTGC
>DATHVW010000257.1:0-5733 GCA_035461085.1 Longimicrobiales bacterium
CTCGCAGCCGCCCTCGACAAAGGCGGACACCGTTCCATCAAAGTCGCATTCCGGCCCGAATGACCGGACCGCGCCGCCGATGAACGGCCCCGTCCAGTCCAGCGGGTCGGGTGCCACGCCCGGGGCGAACGGTCGTGCACCCCACGGCCCAGGTGTCACCCTGACCGCCGCCATGGCGGCTGTCCACGGCGCGGCCAACCTGATGGCCTACACGAAGGACCCGTTCCTCGGGTACTTCAGCGGACGCTCCCAGGAGGAGATGCTGCCTGCCGGCTCGCTGCTGGATCACCCCAACGTACGGCGGTGGTTCGAGCTGTTCGAGGCCGGCCTGGCCGAGTCCCTCTATACCTACCAGCTCCCGCTCGGCATCGCCTCCGGACCGCGCTCCGCGGCGCTGGGCGAAGACCTGGTCATGTTCTCGAGCTACAGCTATCTCGGGCTGATCGGTCACCCGCGCATTGCCACGGCCGTCAAGGAAGCCGTCGAGCGCTATGGCACCTCGACGGGCGGTGTCCGCCTGCTGACCGGCACGCTCGAGCTGCATCACGAGCTCGAGCACGAGCTGGCGATGTTCCTCGGGCAGGAAGGGGCGGCGACGTTCGCATCCGGATACGATGCCAACATTGCCGCCATCACGTCCCTGTTCGGCCCGAACGATGTCGCGCTGCTCGACCAGTATGCGCACCAGTCCATTCACGACGGCGTACGCATGGCCGGGTGTGAGAACCGCCGGTTCCGGCACAACGACATGGAGGACCTCGAGCGCAGACTTCGTCAGGCGAAGAACCGTGGGGCACAGCGAATTCTGATCGCGGTGGATTCCGTCTTCTCGATGGATGGCGACCAGGCTCCGATCGCGGACCTGATCGCGATGAAGCAGAAGTACGGCGCATTCCTCCTCGTGGACGAGGCGCACGCCCTCGGCTCCGTCGGCCAGACCGGCCGCGGCATCTGCGAGGAGCAGGGCATCGATCCTCGCGACATCGATATCCTGACCGGGTCGCTGTCGAAGGGGATCCCGTCGTCCGGCGGCTTCGTCGCCGGGTCACGCGGCCTCAAGATCTACATCCAGCACGGGTCCGCGCCGTACATGTTCTCCGCGGCCATGACACCGGCCAACGCGGCGGCCTCACTCGAGGCGCTGCGCATCGTGCAGGAGGAGCCGCAGCACATGGAACGGCTGCGCCGCAACACTGCGCTGCTGAAGGACGGTCTGACGGAGCTCGGCTTCGATACCGGTGCCTCGACCACGCCCGTCGTGCCGCTCCTGCTCGGCGACGAGTTCCGCGCCTACCGCGTCGCCCGCGAGATGCTCGAGCGCGGCATCTTCGTATCGGCCGTCGTCTATCCCGCCGTTTCACCCGGTCAGGCCAGGCTGCGCCTCTGCTCGACGGCCGCGCACGAGCCGGAGCACTTCGACCGTCTGTTCGAGGCCCTGTCACAGTGCGAGGCGGCCATGGAAGTGGCCGCGGCGCGGTAGTCGGCTCACCACACCGGAAATAGTTCGGCGGCGTCGGTGTGGTCCGCGGGAATCTGGTTTCTCTCAGACTGACAAAAAGAATCAGGGGGAGCAGGCACCGGCCTGCTCCCCCTGATTTTATCCGTGTTCTGCCGTACTACTGCTGGACGACGGTCATGTAGTAGGTGCTCGGACGTCCACCGATCGGATCGTGCGTCCACACGTCCGCGCGCAGCCAGTAGGTGCCGACGGCGAGCGTAACCACACCCGTCTCGGGGTTCGACGTTACGCCGCCCTCCAGCGAGAGCAGGGTGCCATTGTTCGCCGTGTTGCGCACGTAGAAGTCATGGTCCGAAGTGTCGTTCCAGCCGAGCGAAACCCGGTAGTCCCCGGCAGTCGTGATGGTCAACCGAACCAGGTCACGCGTATCACCCGGATCGTTGAGGCTGCCGTACAGCCGCTCGCCGGGGACTATCGCCTTCGGCGTCGCAATCGTCGCATCAGGCTCGAACGCATCCGCGGCCGGCGTGCCGGCCGGAAGATCGATCGTGCCGGCGGCAGCGATCTGGTTCGGTCCCATGTTAATGATCTCATAGTCGATCGAGCCTGCGGGCAGCCCGAACGGCAGGACCACTTCGATCTGGGTAGAACTCGTGCCGGGCACCAGGTGCGTCCGGATGACCTCATCGTCGAGGTACAGGATTACCTGGGTGTCCGAGTCGAAGGCCACGGCGCCTTCCGTGAATACCGCGGTACCGATGCTTCCGGTGGCGTTGCCGTCCGTGCCCTGCGTCACGGTTCCGGTGAACGTGCCGGCGACGACCGTCACCTCGACACTGTCGCGGCGAGTGACGCCGAGATCGGTGTAAACAGCACGAACCCATGTGGTGCCCGGTGCCTGGCCGGATACATTGCCATCGGCATCGACCGACACGACCAGGCCATTGGCGACCGTGAACGTGGTGTGCGCCGGATTGAACGTGACGCCGCCAGCAGATGCCCCTGTTGCCCCCGCATAGGTGACGGAAAGCGGCGCCGTGGAGCCGCTCGCAATCACCTGGTTCGCAATTGTCACGTCGACCGCCGCGGGCACGACGCGCACGTCGATCGTGTCCGTGATGCCGCCGCCGCTCACCACGACGCAGCTCTCGCCGACCGTGTTACCCGTGATGATGAACCGCTCCGGGTACTCGTACTCGGACCGGACCGGATCGACCGCCACCGTCACGCGCGCATCGCATTCCGCTGCCGTGACGTTGACGACGAGCGCGGCGCCGTACTGGTTCAGCACGTTCGCCACGACGCCGATCTGACCGCCGACCTCGACGACCGCGTTCGATACGCTGAGCCGGAAGTACTCCGCAGAGTCGCGGTTCTCCGACAGCGGGTTGTCGTCGCAGGCCGAAACTGCGGCGACCAGTGCCAGGCCCGCGATGGCCCGACCAGCTCCCCTTAATATCACCGTGTCACTCCTTCTTTGCGCCCCGCAGGGCTGTGTGGTATTGGCAAACACAGACGTCATTGCGGCGGGATCCGCTGATCCGTGCGCGGACGAGCACCCGCCCGCTCCAGATCCTCGATTGCTTCACTGCCAACCCGTCGCTCCCAGCCGGGGATACTCTGCTCGGCCGGATCATTCGTGTAGATCAGGCGGAAGTGACCCATCCGGGTCTCGTCCGCGAACAGGTAGACGAAACTCTGCCCTCCGGCATAGTGCCACAGCTCGTACGGCGATCCGCCCGACGGTGATGGCCGCGAGACCAGCTGACTGGGCTCGCCCCGGAGCAGATAGATGCGCCCGCGATCGGTCCGCCATGCGTCCTGCGTCCCCCGCCCCGCGCGCTCGCCGTACCGCTGTGTGACCGTCTGCGCTCTCGTCAGATATGCATCCAGCGCCGACTCCTCGCCGTCGTCCGGCGTGGGGCCGGTGCGACCGAACTGCTGCGACAGGAACTCGCGCCTGGCGTCCGGCGGAAGCGTCGTGTACAGCTCAGCCTCCGAGCTCGTCAGCCACACCACGACCGGATCGAACAGCTCGCTGAGCTGCTCGTCCGACAGCGTCCAGAACCAGCCCCGACCGTCACCGGCGTCAGCCACGGTGGTCGCGCCCACGAAGAACGGATGGGAACGAATCACCGTCGTGTCCGTCAGCTGCACCTGCGTCTCGAACGTGTACGAGCCGGGCGGCAGACCAGCCACCGAAACTTCGCCGGCCACCGGCCACGGATCGCCGATTCCATTGAGCGCCTGCAGCTGGAATCGCGCGAGCTCCCGGCCGTCGCGCCGCTTCACGACACCGAACACCATGCCGCTCATCGGCGCGTTCGCCTCGGGATACAGCTCCAGGTAGTACGCGAGTGCCGGGTCCGAAGCGTGCACCACCATCTGCGACGAAGCGCGGATGCCGATGTCGCCGCGCCGCACCGGCCACGCCTCGGCGTTCGCCGTATCCACGAATGCCACTTCACTCGCCAGGATCAGGTCGGACGCCAGCGGCTCACCCGTCAGCCCGTTCACCGTCAACGTCCGCACCGCCCTGCGCTCCGGGCGGCTCTGCGGAAACACCTCGACCGTCACCGTGTAGGCCGCCGGCACGACGTTGAACTGGAACGTCTCCAGACCCGCGACCTGCACACCACCGGACTCGGGGCAACGCCCCGTCCAGTCGGTGCGGGTGAGCTCCGTGCCCTGCTCATCGCGGACAGTGAGCTCGACGCCATAGACGCAGTCGGACGTGCCCAGCAGCTCACGGTCGACACGGAACATGCCCTCGACAACGGTGACATTCGGCGGCCGCCACGAACGGTATATCGTGACGTCCGGCTGCGGCTGCTGCGCCGCAGTCAACGTCATCGACGCTGCCACCACCACCACCATTGCCGAGAGAATGCTCATGCTGCACCTGACCTGGTAATGCTACTGCCTACCGCCAGCCAATGCCGACGGAGAAGACGTTACGGCTGCCCAGCACGCCGAAGTGGCGCCACGCGTAGTCCGCCTTCACGGCATAGTCCGACAGATTGAAATTGAGGCCGCCGCCGATCGCGAGACCGTCGAGACCTTCGTTGTCCACGCTGGTCGAGCTGGCGAAATCCACCTCTTCCTGCGAGCTCAGATCGTTGTCCGGCTGGTACGCGTAGCTGCCGCGCAGCGCCGCAGATACCGGGACATCGGCCGGCGTCCACGCGAACTCGCCCGACAAGCCGAACGACGGGGCGTTGTTGTAGTGCTCGTTGAAATATCCACAGAGCGTCACACGGTTCGTCGCAGCCGACACGACGTCATACGCGACACCGAAGCGGAACACGACCGGCAGCTGCCACTCGTGCGCCTCGAAGCGGGCCGGCGCCGGGTCGAGACCCTGCGTCGGGAAGCTCGGGTCTTCCGTCTCCGGGAACGCGTTGAAGTCCAGGCCCGAGCCCGAATGCTTGAGACCCGTGCCCAGGTTCTGGATCACGAACGCCATCGAGATCGGACGGCCCGCCAGCTCCGCGTGGTAGTTCGTGCCGACATCCACCGCCGCGCCGAACGCGCTCGTGCTGCCGAGCTGATCGTTGATGAGCTTCAGCGTGATGCCGCCGCTGAACCGGTCGATGAAGCTGTGCGCGAACGACAGACCGACCACCGTCTGGTTGACGCTGTAGGTCTGCTGGCTCGCGTTCTCCTGGTCATCTTCCGTGTAGACCGGCGCGCCGTTGAAACCGAAGTTGCCAACGCTCAGTCCGATGCCGTACTCGCCGCCGGCGAGCGGCAGCGCTGCACCCGCCCACAGATACCGCGTGTCGGCGAAATAGGGCATGACCGTCATCGCCACTTCAGCGCCCGGCATGAGCGACAGCGCCGCCGGGTTGTAGAAGAGCGACTCCACATCGCGCGTCATGGCCGAGTATGCCGGACCGAGGGCCATGCCCTTGGCGCCGGCGCCGAGCAGCAGGAACTCCGCGGCCGTCGTGCCCGCACCGGTGTTCCGCTTCGTTACCTGGGTTCCATCATCGTCGGGCGTGGCGCCTGACTGCGCCTGCAGCCCGCCTGCACCGATGGCCATCAGCATGGCGGCCAGCGTGCAGTTTCTGATAAATCTCATTTGTGTGCCTCCTCAACAGGTCCGCGGATGGGGCCGCCCGTGCGGGCGGCCCCCCGACTCGTTTCGTTACCGCTGGATGCCCGAGTTCACGACCGTGAACTTGCCAATGTGAGTCTTCCCGTCCGGCGTCGAGACGTGATACAGGTACACGCCGCTCGCCACGAACTGGTTGCTGCGGTTACGCAGGTTC
>DATHVW010000258.1:0-13470 GCA_035461085.1 Longimicrobiales bacterium
AGTGCTGTCGCTGCGCGATGAGCTGGCCATCCTGGACTGCTATCTCGAGATCGAGAACGTCCGCTTCCGCGACCGACTGACTGTCGAGCGCGACATCGATCCGGCGGTGCTCGACGCCGAAGTGCCGTCGCTTCTGCTGCAGCCGCTCGTCGAGAACGCCATTCGCCACGGCATCTCGCGTCACGCCGGGCCGGGCGTGGTGCGGGTGGAAGCGGGCGCAGTGGATGGCTAGTGGCTCGAGCTGCGGGTTCTCGACACCGGGCCTGGCATCGAAGCCGTGGCCGCGAGCGACGGCACGGGAGTCGGCCTCGCCAACACGCGTGCGCGGCTCGAACAGCTCTATGGCGGCCGCCAGCAGCTGACCCTCGCCGACAGGGCGGAGGGCGGCGCATGTGCAACCGTACGGCTACCGCTGCGTCAGTATGAAGGTGAGCCGCTGGAATCTGCGCTCCAGACGGCCGCGGTCTGAACGTGCGCGTTCGCCGAACGCGTTCTGCACCAGCATGAGGAGATCATGAAAGCGATTCGCGCGATCATCGTCGATGATGAGCCGCTCGCGCGCGAGGGCGTGCGGCTGCATCTGGAAGCAGAGACCGACATCGAGATTGTCGGGGAGGCGGGGACGGGAGAGGAGGCGGTCACGCAGATCGAGACACTGCGGCCCGACCTGCTGTTCCTCGACGTGCAGATGCCCGGGCTCGATGGATTCGCCGTGCTCGATGCCGTGGGCGCGCCGCACATGCCCGTGACGGTCTTCACGACCGCCTACGACGAGTTTGCGTTGCGGGCGTTCGATGCACACGCCATCGACTACATCCTCAAGCCGTACGATGCAGAGCGTTTCCGGAGCGCGGTGGAGCGTGCGCGGGTGCAGGTGAACGGTCGCCGCCAGGCACGGATGGACGACCGGCTCGAGCTGCTGCTCGGCGAGCTGAGGAGCCGCAGCCAGTATCTGGAGCGCCTGGTGGTTCGGTCGGGCGGCCGCATCCTCATCCTGCGCGTCGCCGAGATCGACTGGGTCGAAGCCGCCTCGAACTACGTGCGTCTGCACGCGGGCGGCCGCGAGTATCTGCTGCGCGAGACCATGACCGCGCTCGAGGCCAAGCTGGACCCGATGGAGTTCGTGCGCATCCACCGCTCGACGATCGTGCGCGTGGACAAGATCCGGGAGCTGGAACCGCTGTTCCAGGGCGACTACGTGGTCGTGCTGGACGACGGCACGCGGCTCACGTCGAGCCGCGGGTACCGGGAAAGGCTGCAGGAACTGCTGCAAAGCTCCCGGTAGATCGGGCGCCAGTCGGCTGCCAGTCAGCCGCAGTCGGCCGCAGTCGGACGCAGTCGGACGCAGTCGGACGCGGAACCCCTTTTGCAGATCGCCACAATGTGCCATGGGAGCGCCCATCCAGTGGCGGCTCCTGCCCGAAGGTCGGGCTGCCTTCGCCCCGTATGGCGCGGTTCCGGACGTTGCGGTCGGTCCGGGCATGTGGCGAGAATATGGCTGTCCGGGTCATTTTGCAGAACGGGTGCCGCGTCCGAATGAATATCATATCCGCTACCCGATCACTGGCGGCCGCTCTCGCCATGTTCGCCGCAGCCACGCCGGCACCACGCCCGGCCGCTGCGCAGGTCTCCGCGCCGGCGCCCGCCGCGCTGCCGCGCGCGGAGCAGATCGTCGCCCGCTACCACGAAGCCATGGGCGCCGCGGCGTTTGCGAACATCCGCTCCCTCCATTCCGTCGGCGAGCTGTCCATCCCGGTGGCGGGAATCACCGGCACGCTCGAGATCTGGCAGGGGCGGCCGAACCGCACCGTGATGGTCGCGTCCGTGCCTGGCTACGGTGAGGTGCGGACCGGCTTTACCGGTGAGAACGGCTGGTCCATGGACCCCGTGGAAGGCCCGCGCATCCTGGCCGGTCCCGAGGCGACGCAGGCGGAGGACGATGCCCACTTCGAGTCACATCTGCGGACCGCGGAGCTCATCGCATCCATGACCACCATCGAGCGCACCACGCTGGGCGGGCATGACTGCCTGATGGTGCGGACGATCTGGAAGACCGGCCGTGAGACGAGCGACTGCTACAGCGTCGAGTCCGGCCTGCTGGTCGGGTCAGTGCGCACGCACCAGGCGAGCACGGGTCCGACGGAAGCGCTCATCCTCTATGAGGACTACCAGATGTTCGGCGCTGCAAGGCTGCCAACGCGAATCACCACGCAGGTGGACGGCGTGGATCAGGTGGTCACTCTCCGTCGCGTGACGCTCAACGAGGTGCCCGTGTCCGCCTTTACCCCGCCCCCCGAGATCCGCGCGCTGCTCGGCGGCTGAACGACCAGAGGCCGCGGCCCGGTTCGGTCCGTCGAGCCGCACCCTTTTCGCAACACCCGCAACAATTTGCTCATCTGCGCGCCGGCGTTCGTTCATGAACGTCCGCGCGATCGCGGCACATCCCGCCAAAGCGTTGTGCCGCAACACTTATCGTGCTCCGACATCATGAACGTGCTGTAACTGCGTGTTCACGATTCCGTCATGTGGCGGCTCCTAGATTTCATTCCAGAATCACCGCGGCAGATGCGCCGCATACACTGCCCGATATGGGGCGCAGTCATACGAGGGCTCGGGAGAGTCCATTCTCAAACGGAGGCAACATGGTCAGGAAGATGATACTGACGGCCGCGGTGGCGATCCTGGTTCTGCCGGCGATGGCCAGCGCACAGACGGTGAACGCAACGGCGACGGTGAGCCCGGCGTCGGCAGTCACAGGCAGCGGCGACGTGGACTTCGGTACGCTGAGCACGGCCGTGGACAATGTGATCGACGCGACTGCGGGTACGGTCACGCGCACGCTGACGTACAACCACAATCTCACGGTCAGCTTCAGCAATGTGTCGGCGGCGCTCAGCAGCGCAGGCCTGACGGACCTGCCGGTCGCGCTGGATTGCGCCTGGGAGCTGGGCGGCACATGGTCGGCGGCTGCCGCTTGCAGCACGGCGTCATTCGACATCGACGTCGGCAGCGTACAGACGGTCGCCACGCTCGGCTTCGGCGGGACGATCCTGGCGGCAGATGTGGCGAATGCAGCGGCCGGTACCTACACGGCCTCGTTCGATATCGTGTTGACGGCGCGCTGATGCGTCGTTCGGCCGCCGGTCGGCGCACTGACGTGGGTGCGTCGGCCGGTGGCCGGTGCAATATTAAAAGGATGATAAACGCGATGAGACCACGAACCATGCGGGCGGCTCTGGCGGCGCTTGCGGTGCTCGCGGTCTTCTTCGCGGAGCCGGGCAGCGCGGCGGCGCAGGTGCTCGTAGAAGCGGAGCGGAACCTGGACTTCGGTCAGATCACTCCGGGAGTGCCGACGGTCGTCGCTCCGTCGGATCTGATCCGCAGCGCGCAGCTGAGGATCGACGGCCGTGGAACGTACCAGGTGTCGTTCCAGCTGCCGGCGCAGCTGACTTCGCCGGCGGGACACACGATCCCGCTGGTGTTCGGCCCGGATGATGGAATGCTGACGATCCGTCACAAGGCGACGTCGTTCGATCCGGCCACGACAACATCGTTCCGGATCAATCCCGCCGAGCGGGAGGCGCTGCTGAACCTCGGCGGGCAGGCCATGCCGGCGGCAGCACAGATGGCAGGCTTCTATTCGGCGACGATCGTGGTCATGGTCGTCCAGACAGGAACATGAAGGGGATACGGATGAGCGGCAGCATGAATCTCGGAATGAAGTGCACCCCGGCACGGCGGCGCGCGATCATCGCGGCAGTCGCCATCGTCACGCTGCTCGGCACCGGGGCCGCCGCTCTGCGTGCCGTCTCCGTCAGTCCAATGTCCGTGTTCCTGAGTCACACGAACCGGACGGGCACGATCACGCTCTACAACCCCAATCCGCTGCCGGAAGAGATCGAGATCTCGTTCGCGTTCGGCTACCCGCAGTCGGACAGCGTCGGCGATGTAACCGTTCCGCTCTCCGAGGTCGCGCCGGAAGGCGAGCCGTCCGCGGTGCCGTGGTTGCGCGCGTTTCCGCGCCGACTGGTGCTGCAGCCGGGACAGCAGCAGGTCGTGCGCATCCTGGCCCAGCCGCCCGCCGGCATCGAGGACGGCGAGTACTGGTCGCGTGTTCTCGTCACTGCCACCGGCGGTCGTCCGCCGGTGGAGCAGCAGGTGCAGCCCGACGTGCGTGTGGCGATCAGCATGCGCACGATCATCGTGGCTTCGCTGAACTATCGGAAGGGCGCGCTCTCTACGGGCATCGAGCTCACGGATGCGCGCGCGGAACGAACGGCGGGCGGCCTCCAGGTCACAATGGACATGGCGCGCCAGGGACAGGCGGCGTACCTGGGCCACATCGGCATCGAGGTGCTGGACGCAGCGGGCAAGGTGCTGCACGAAGAGCAGGATGTGCTCTCCGTGTATCGCACGCTGCGCCGCCGGTTCACCGTGCCCGGCGTGGAGAACGCCGCGCGCGTGCGCTACCGGCTGTCCACGGAGCGACCGGAGCTCGGCCAGGCAAACATCATCACGGCGCCGGCAGTCAGCGGCATGATCGACGTGAGGTGATCGTGCGGAACCGGACGATGCTGCTCGCCGCCGCACTGCTGATCACGGCCAGTCCTCTGGCCGCGCAGCAGGTGAACGTGGCTGCATCCGTCCCGGTCCGTTCGCCCACTGGAGCGGGCGTGCGCAACCTCACGTTCGGCGCCGTCACGCCGCTCGTCGGCCAGATCGTCGATGTTGACGTGGTCGCGGCTGCGTCACCGCAGAGTGGCTCGGTCCAGGCCGGTGAGTTCCGTTACGATGTGACGGGCGCGAGCGGTCTCGATTTCAGCCTGGCCATGCCGGCGACGCTCACGAACGGCTCACTCCCTCCGCTGACGGTGTCATCGACCGGGGCGCAGTACGGCGGCTGGTGTGTGACGTCGGGGGGCTCCAGCTGCGTGCTCACGGGCTTCGATCCGACGGGCCCGTCGGTGCGCGTGTGTCAGCAGACGCGGCCCAATCTCAGCTGTCACCCGAATCGCTTCTTTCCTGCGACCACCGAGCTCGGCGTGTACGTGGGCGGGCGGCTCTCCGTGCCATCGACGGCGCGCGCCGGCGTCTACACCGGCACCGTGACACTGACGATTGTTCAGGTCTACTGAAGTGACCGTCGGTCGTCGCGGCGTCCTGCGCCGACCGGTGCTGTTTCTCCGGTCGGCGCTTATGCTTTGCCTCGCCTTGTCCGGCCTGTCATCCGCCGCAGCCGCGCAGGCGGGTCCGTACGAGGAGGGTATCGTGGAGCTGGTGGCGGAGAGGCTGCCGCCGCTGACACTGATCGTCCTCGTGGACTCCGCGGGCAGCATGCTGCTCCCGCTCGAGCACGTCACGTACTATCTCGGGATGGCAGGCGCCTGGTCCGGGTCCGTCCTCACGGTCCCGCGACTCTCCGGCGGCCCGGCGCAGCTCGATACCGCAACGAACACGCTCACCGTCGGCAGGTCATCCGTTCAGCTCGCTCCCGCCGAGATCACGCTGCATGGTCCGCTCATCTATCTCCGTGCCGAGCGTGTCGCGACGCTCCTCGATGCGACCGTGCAGGTCGATTACGCGACTCTCAGCATCGCGATCACACGCGAAGTCGCATTTCCTGCGCAACAGCGAATCATTGCCGAGCAGCGTCGCGCGGTGTTGATCGCGCGGCAGCGCCAGCTGCAGGAGAATCAGGAGCTGGAAGCGGTGGCATACGCGCCTCTGAGCGGCGCGGGCATCGCCGACTGGCAGATTGCGACGAACGGCCTCGACCCCACGCGACTGACTACCGTGCGTTCGGATGCCGGCGTCGCAGTGCTCGGAGGCGATCTGCGCGCCGGTGCAGTCTTCGAGCTGGGCAGCGATGCCGCGGACCACGTGCGCGATGCCACTCTGCGCTACCACCGCGTCTTTCCGCAGGGCCGCTACATCACCCAGGTGAGCGGTGGCGACATCGTCACGAACGGTCTCTTCGCCCGCTTCCTGCGCGGCGTCGAGATCAGCAACCGGCCGTTCCTGCGCAGTCACGAGCTCAGCGCCGTTCTCGTGCACCCGGACCTGCCGACCGGCTGGGAATACGAAGTGTTCCAGGGCAATCAGCTGCTCGGCTATTCCGACATCGCATCCGTCGATCCGGTGGCGGTCCCGCTGCGCAGCGGCACGACGCCCGTCCAGGTCCGCATGTACGGACCCGCCGGCGAGGAGGTGGTGACGACGCTGCTCTACCAGACACCCGTGTCCCTGCTCCGTCGCGATGCAGTCGAGTATTCCGTGGCCGCGGGAGCGTGTGCCGCCGCATGTGACGAGCTCGCCCACGCCGACGTGCGCTATGGCGCAACGTCGCTCGTCACCGTCGGCGGCGGCCTGGAGATGATCCGCGACAGCACGGGCTCGAGCCTGCGGCCATACTTCATCTACAGCCTGTCATCCGGCATGCGCGCGACCGCAGAGCTGACGTACATGCCGTTCGCGCTCTACTCGGCGGACGTCTCCGTGTTTCCCCGCGATGGCTCGCGTGCGAGTGTCCGGAGCAGCATATCACGTTCGGGGCTCGGACCCATATCGCTCGTCAGCGAACGTGACATGCGCTGGGATCTGGAGGCGCACTGGGATGAACGCATCGAGCGACGTGAGTCCCGCTTCTCGCAGCTGCGCTTCGGAGCAGCGGCCGCAGGCGAGCTCGGCGAATTCGAGCGCTGGCGCCTCTCGTCCATGGCCAGCTTCAGCCGCGGCTTCCTCGAAGCCCGCTACGACCATGACAACTCCACCGCGCGTGCACATCTGATCTCCGGCCGTGCGGCCGTCTATACGCCGTTCACCTTCCGGTCGCGGACACTCCGTCCGCTGCTCAATGCGGGCATCGGAATCGGTGAGGTCGGCGTCCGCCTCCTCGAGGCCGGTGTCTCCATGCAGCCGCGTGCGAACGCCGTGATCACCGCCGGCGCACAGTGGAGCCGCGGGAGCTCGAGGCCGACAGTGTCGATCGGCTACAGCGCCAGAACCGGCTCCGTACACTCCGCACTGCGCGCCATCTCCACTGCGACGGGCGTAGCGTCCAGCTCGTTCAGCGTGAGCGGCAGTACGTCGTTCGCTCACGATGGATCCGTCACCGTCCACCCGTCCGCGCGCACCGGCTACTCCGGTCTCCATGGTACCGTATTCATCGACCGCAACGGCGATGACATGTTTTCCGAGGGTGACGACGTCGTCTCCGGCGCGCACCTCGTCGCCGGCGGATTCCGCGCAGTCTCCGACGACGACGGTCGCTTCCGCATCTGGGGAATGCAGCCGTATCGTCCGATTCAGCTCGCCGTCGATTCCACTCGCACTCCCGATCCAAGCCTGACCACCAGCCGCTCCGATATCATCATACGTCCCGCACCGAACATGGCCCGCCGCGTGGACGTCCAGCTCGTCAGCACGAGCGAGCTGATCGGAATGCTCACCGCCGCACCGGAGGTCGCTACCGTTGCCGGAATCTCCCTCGATATCACCAACGTCGAGTCCGGCGTGGTGATCTCCGCGGTCACGTTCTCCGACGGCATGTTCTACGTGAGCCGCGTCCGCCCGGGCCGCTACCGCATCACAGTGTCCGCCGCCTCGCTCGACGCCATCGGCGCTACCCCACTCCCCACCGTTACCGAGTTCTCCATCACCGGATCCGGTGATGAGCTGGTCGTCGAGGTCCCGCCGATCCACCTCCGGCGCCGCTGAGCGACCGGATCCAGTCCCCGCTCAGCTGTACGATCCTCGCACACTGCACGATATCCGGACACCCCGGCCGTAAGGACTGGCCATGCCGCCCTGGTCGAGGAACCACATCCGGATGCCTGTCGCTGAATGTCCGGAATCCGGACGGACGGCGCCGGGGGGGCTCCAAGGGCCAAGCTATGAGGTCACAACGACTTGCGTGGCCTGATGGCACGCGGCACGATCCTGGCCTGTTCACATCGCGGCTCTCACCCTTCTGGAGACGACGCGATGGTCCGGGAAATTGCGATCGCGATGGTGGTCGGCGCCGGCCTGGCTGGCGCGGCGGAAGGACAGCAGAGCATCGGGGTGAGTGCCGTGGTCCTGGAGCGGGCCGAGGCGGAGGTTCTCGATGTGGGCGTGCGGAGTGTGGGCGCCCGGCTGCGGGTGGAGGCCGGTATGGCGGCGGCCGGGGCGGATACGCGGCTGCTGCGCAGTACGTGGGTGAGGGCGGGTGGTGGTGTGACGGAAACGACGATCCCTGTTCGCGTTCGTGAAGGTGGTACCCTGCGCCTGGAGCGGCGCGGGGTCGGGGCGGCGGCAGCGCCGGGCGAGAAGATCGAAGCCGGTGCGTCGCTGCTCATCGATGCCGCCGGGCATCTGACGGTGACGCGGGTGATCGCGTCGAACTCCTGACGGTCCCTTGTCGCGGGCAGCGCCGAATCGCTCCGGCGGGCCCGCATCAACTCTGACGGCCTGAGTCGAGGCCGGCTGCGGAGTCGCTCAGGCGGAACCCGAATCCGCGGACGGTCTCCAGCTGCGGCACGCCAGGCGAATCCCTGAGCTTGCTGCGCAGCCGTGCGACGTGCACGTCCACGATGTTGGACTGCGGGTCGAAGTTCATCTCCCATACCTTTTCGAGCAGTTCCGTGCGCGTGATGATGGTGCCGGGGCGCAGGATGAAATACTCGAGGAGGAGGTATTCCTTGGGAGTGAGGCGGAGCGGCGTGTCGCCGATGCGCACTTCGTGGTCGAGGCGATCGAGCGTCAGCGCGCCCATCCGCACGGTCTCGGCGCGCGTGGATCCGCCGCGCCGGGTCAGAGCACGGAGTCGTGCGCGCAGCTCGCGGATGTCGAACGGCTTCGTCAGGTAGTCGTCGGCGCCGGCATCGAGGCCGTCAACCAGGTTGTCGGTTCCGGTGCGTGCGGTGAGCAACAGGATCGGGGTGGCGTCGCTCTCGCGGCGCATCTCGCGCGCCACGTCGAGGCCCGATGCATCGGGCAGTCCGATATCCAGAATGATCGCGTCGTAGCTGCCGATGCGGGCGCAGAGAAGTCCTTCGCTCGCTGTGACGGCGGCATCCAGCACGTACCCATCCTCCATGAGCCCGCGTCGCACGAACTCGATGATGAGCGGATCGTCGTCGATCACCAGGATTTTCATGCGACGATGATACCGACGAGGTGCGATGAGCGGAAGTGTGCAGCAGATGTGTGGGGCGGACGCGGAAGTGGGGCGGGAGCGGGGAGGACCGCTCCGCGCCCCGACCGCGTCAGCGCAGCAGTGAAACGTTGTCCACGCGACCGTCGCGGTTCGAGTCAATGAGCCGTGCGATCGGCACCGAGCCCATGAAGAGCTGGAGCACGGAAGCGCGGTCATCGAGCCAGCGGCCGTTCAGCTGGCCGTTTCCGTAATACGTGCGGCCGTACGAATCGAAGCGGCCGAGTACGACCGAGCCGAGGATGTCACCGAGTGTGGAGCGGCTCAGCTGGCGATTGTCGTAGCGACGATCGCGATAGACGATGTCGCCCCAGATATCGCGTGAGCGGTCGCGGCCGAGGCCGAAGCCCTTGTCGCGGCACCACTGGCGACCCTTCACCGGGTGACCCTCACCGCTGCGGCAGAACGCGGGGCCGCGGCTGTCATAGCGGCCATCGCGTGTGTCATAGCGATCATCGCGGTCGCGGCGGTCGCCGTCGCGGCCGAGGATGATGTCCCACGGATCGTTGCGGCTCTCACGACGCTCGCGCTCGCGGCGGGCACGCTCGTAGTCGTCGTTGCGGCGCAGGACGAGACCGGCGCGGTTCGCCTCCTGCTGCTGCTGACGACGCACGCGCTCGCGTTCCGACTGCTGCTTCCGCTCCGCTTCGCGACGGGCCTGCTCGCGCGCCTGCTGTCGCTGTCGCTGCATCTCCTGCTGCTGCCGCGCGCGGTTCGAGTTCCCCTGCGCCGCCACTTCGGTCGGCGCCGCCATTCCGATCGCTGCTCCGGCCGCGAGGGCCACCAGCCATCCTGCTCTCATACGATTCGCCTCCTGCTCGGCCCCGCGCCGCCGGTGTGTCCGAACGACTGCACCTGATCAGCCTCGCGGCCGGGGGGTGCCTATCTCAATGTCACAACCCGTGCCGGCAAAAAATCCCGTAACTCCGCCAATTTTCAACACGTTGCGGCCTTTCAATGGGTCAGGGGTCGTCCCTCTGCGTGGACAGAAGACCGCCAGCGTCCCGTCAGCCGGCTCGGCGCTGTCGGCACCGGATGGACCCGAATGGCCGCGGCGCGGTACATGCACGACGGGCGCGGACACGGATGAAGTTCAACCTGGAAATGACGAGCAGCATGAGTGCAGCACGAACGGGTCGCCTCCTGTGCGTGGCGATCCTGGCGATGAGCGCGGGTGCGTGTGCGAGCGGCCCGCTCGCGCAGGTGATCGACCGCAGGCCTCCGGAGGTCCGGGAAAAGGAACGCCTCGAGCAGGCCATGGCCCGCGCGCGCGAAGCCGTGCCCCGGTCGCCCGAGCTGGTCCAGCCATCCACGATGAAGGGCACCGAGGTGTGGCGATCGGCCATGCTCGCCGGAGGCCTGCGTGTAATGGTGAGCACGGAGACGCGTTCGCTGTGGTTGATGCGCGATACCGTCGTCGTTTTCCGCGCACCGGTCGCCGTCGGCATGGAGGAAGGCTTCACGTACGAGGGCAGGGCATACGACTTCACGACGCCCGTCGGCCGGCGACGCGTGCAGGCGAAAGCGACCGATCCGCTGTGGGTGCCGCCGGACTGGCACTACTTCGAGGTTGCGGTCGAGAAGGATCTGGACGTCGTTCGTCTGCGCAAGGGGCAGCGTGTCGCGCTCGGCGACGAAACCCGGCTGGAGGTGCGCGGCAACGAGGTCGGGCGCGTCAATCAGTTCGGCAACTTCTGGCCGTTCACGCCCGGCTCGGAGATCATCTTCGATGGCAAGGTCTTCATCCCGCCGTTCGGCACGCGCCAGCGGGAGATCCCCGAGATCCTGGGCACACACAAGCTGGAGCTGGGCGACGGCTACCTGATCCACGGGACGAATCAGGAGACGTCGATCGGAGATGCGGTGAGTCACGGCTGTGTCCGCATGTACAACGCGGATGTCGCTCAGCTCTTCGAGCAGGTGCCCGTAGGCACGCCCGTCTACATCTTCTGAGTCTCGCCGGCCGACTGATGCGGCCGGCGTGACTCGTTCGGTACCCGCGTCGAGGCTGAGGCCGGGATCGGCTGCGCCGGCGTTCGCCCGCCTGATCGCGCGTCAGCCGCGAACGCGATCGTTCAGGCCTTCGACGCCGGCCTTCTCGGCGCAGTGCTCGCAGCAGAAGAAGCGGCCGCCCGCCTCCATGCCGTGCCCGATGATCCGCACGCCGCACGTGTCGCACGTCGGTGCGAGAGTGGCGATCGCACACTCGAAGCTGTCGAACGTGTGCGTCGAGCCCTGCATCCGCACCTCGAACGACTTGTCGTAGTTGTTGCCGCAGAATTCACACTGTGCCATTCCATCCTCCATACCGTTGCGGGACACCCGTGCGGGTTGCACGCAACGTGCCCGGCGCGCGTCACCCCGGCGCACTCCTTGCTCCCTTCATCGAGCAGGACCACACTCATGACGAGGAGGATGCAGTGGCGAAGCAGATCGATCGCGGGCCCGCCGATGACGAAGATCCGGTACGCGTATCGGAAGGGCTCGGAGGAATGACCGGCGCTGCTGCCGGTGCCGGACTGGGAGCGATGCTCGGGCCTGCCGGCATCATCATCGGCGGCCTCGCCGGCGCGCTGGGCGGATGGTGGGCAGGCCACGGCATCGGCACGGCCACGGACGATTTCAATGATGAGACGGACGAGCACTATCGCCGGTTGCACGAGAAGCAGTACTCCGACGCAGCCGATTATGACGATGCGCGCTCGTTCTATTACCTCGGCCGCATCGCGCGGCGCAACCCCGACTACGAGGGTCGCAGATTCGAGGACGTCGAGGCGGACCTCCGGCGCGGCTGGCGGGATGACGCTTCCGAGCGATTCCGCAGCTGGGACGATGTGAAGCCCTTCGTCCGCACAGGTTACGAGAACCCCGACCGCTGAACCTGCCGGCCGGCAGACCGGGAGACCCCGGGCGTCGGCGTCTGCCGGCACCCCGGGGCGCTCCAGAGCCGCCCATGGGTGGCCGGCCCCCCAACCTCCCGGGGCACATCCGCACGCGGGATTTCCGAGACTTAGTAGCGGAACGCGGGCAAAAGGTAGCCGGAATCGCGCCCGGGCCCGCAGCCGCCATTTCGCTCTAACTCATTTGCCGGGTTGCAGATGACCATCAACCGGCGACGCTGGCGTATAACCTGCCGCGCATGCCCTCAGGGATTCTGTCGCCCCGGGTGGCTCCACACCTGCGGCGGTAGTCGTTTTCCGCACTGACATCACAAGGGTGACCATGTTGAGAAACCGCTTGATGACGAGCGTTTTCACCGTGCTCGTCGCGTGTGCCGCACTGAGCTGCGCCCCCGATTCACGGACGGACTCGCTTCTCGGACCCGACGCGGCCGAGACCCAGCTCCAGCACCAGGCCGACGCGCAGGACAGCGCGCAGTTCTCCACCGCGGAAACCAGCGAGATGACGCCCGTCGATGCGTCGCAGCTGGTGTCGCAGGGATACACCGTGATCGAGCAGCCGGCAGAGAAATCCACGTCGCTGTTCGGCTGGCTGGTCAAGACCGTTGACGCAACGCTGTCGAAGCTGCTCGGACTCGATGGCGGCGTGCTCGCCCTCCTCAACCACGTGCTCACCGTGCCGGCAGGCGCCGTGACCGAGCCGACGGTCTTCTCCATGACCGTGCTGCAGAATGGCTACGTCGAGGTGGAGCTGACGGCGGTACCGAAGTCGCTGCTCTCGAGCCTGTTCTTCTGGCGCAAGGTCGAGGAAGTGAAGTTCGAGAAGCCGGTCGCGCTGTCGCTCTCCTACGCACGTGCGACGAACGTCACGGATCCATCGCGCCTCAGGATCATGCGTGTCAATCCGGACGGCAATCACGAGATCCTGCCGAGCACGATCGATCTCGAGAAGAAGACCGTGACGGCGGAGCTCGATCACTTCTCGCGTTACTGTCTGATCGCGAACTGATTCCGCGTTCAGTCGATCGATCATGACCACGGCGGAACGGGTCGCGGCGGCACGCGCAGCAGAGCGTGTTGGCGAATGGGATGCGGCGCTGGCTCAGTACGAGTCGGCGTTCGCAGCTCTCGGCGCTGGCGGCACTGCGGCGGAGGCGGCAGATCTGTTCCGCTGGATCGGCTCAATCCATCGTATGCGCGGGGACGGAGAGAGCGCGCAGGAAGCGTACGAAGCAAGTCTGACCATTGCAGAATGTGCGTCGCTGCCCTTCCAGGTGGCGAGCGCATACAACTGCCTCGGCATCCAGGCTCAGACCCTTGGCGAGCCGGATCGCGCGGAGTCTTACTACACGGAAGGCCGCTCGTACGCATCGCAGG
>DATHVW010000259.1:0-20619 GCA_035461085.1 Longimicrobiales bacterium
GCCGTCTCGCGCGCGACGATGCCGTGCCGGTCGAGCAGCGTCGCGGCCCACGAATGTGCGCGCTCGGTCGAGCTGACATCGGTGTGCACCAGGTCACGCACCAGTGACCAGCGGCCGCCGATCACGGCGCTCCGTCCGCCGCGCGGCTGCGGGCCGCGCCACCAGCCGCGCGGAAGCCTGCGCCGCTGCGACGACTCGGCATGCTCGCCCGGTATGCCGAGCGGACGTGCCCGCGGCGGGCGCGATGACGGCTTGCGCACGCGCACGCCGAGCGAGCGCAGCGCGGCAAACGTGTCGTTCGTGATGAGACCGGCCCACACGAGATCCCACACCGCCTCGAGCACCGCGCTCTCATCATGCGCGGGCAGGGCAGCGACGAGTTCTGCATGGAACGAAGCGCCGCGGCGCGCGAGGCGGTCGAGTATCGTGCGATGCCGCTCGTCGAAGCCCTCGATGCGAGCGATCGCTTCTTCTTCATCGTTCGGGATCAGGAGGCGGTCAACGCGCTCGCGCCGGTACAGCACAATGCGGCCATCATCCCCGCGCAGAGGCGAGTGACCGGTCCACACCAGCCAGCCCATCGCACCCAGCTCATCGAGGTGCTCCGGCCGGAACGCACGGATGCGCGCGGGCAGGATCATGCGCACGAGGTCGCGGTAGCCGAGCGGCATGCCCTCCAGCTGACTGATCGCGTCCTCGAGCCGCTCGTGCGGGTCGAACGCTGCCGTGCGATGCCAGGCGGGAAGGAATCGACCGAGCACCTCGCGCGGAACGGGCGCCACCTGGCCGCGCAGCATCGCGATCGTGCGGCGCTTGATCTGTCTCAGCACATCCGGCTCGCACCACTCGCTGCCACTGCCGCCGGGCCGGAACTCGCCGTGCAGGAGGCGGCCGTCCGCCGCCAGCCGCTGGAGCAGCACCTCCGCCTGCGCGGCGACAATGCCATAACGGCCCGCCGCATCGGCAGTCGTGAACGGACCGTGCGTCCGGGCCCAGCGCAGCAGCAGCATTTCCACCGGCTGCTCGACCGCCTCCAGGAACACGGATGCGATGCCGGCCGGTGGTGCGGTGCCGAGTGCATCGCGGTAGAGCGCAGCATCCTCGACCGCGATCCATGCATCGCGACCGGCGACGCGCACTCGCGCGGCGCGCCGGCTCGACTGCAGCTCGCGCAGCATTGGTGCGACAGCGGAATCGGTGCGCTCGTCGATCTCCGGCTCCGCCAGGTCGCCGAGCTGGCGCAGCATGTCGTGCAGATCGTCGGCGTGGCGCGCGCGCCGACCGTCCGCGCGGCGCTGCAGCGCCGCCTCCACCTGCTCGATGACCGCCGCATCGAGCAGCTCGCGGAGGTCGGCTTCACCCAGAAGCTCGCGCAGCAGCTTCACGTCCACGGACAGCGCCTGCGCGCGACGCTCCGCCGCGGGCGAGTCACCTTCGTAGAGGTACGCCGCGACGTACGCGAACACGAGTGAGCGTGCGAATGGCGATGCGAATGCCGTCTCCACCTCGTTGATGCGCACCTCGCCCGCCTCGACGGCGCGCAGCACATCGCGC
The DNA here is from genome assembly GCA_035461085.1 of Longimicrobiales bacterium. GTDB lineage: Bacteria > Gemmatimonadota > Gemmatimonadetes > Longimicrobiales > RSA9 > SH-MAG3. Next base: position 1,555 of record DATHVW010000259.1, read on the forward strand.
AGCGCCGGCACGTCGAACACATCCTGCATGCACGAGCGGAACGTCTCGACGACCATCGGGAACGATGGATACTGGAGCGCGATCTCCATCAGCTTCTGCGCGCGCAGGCGCTGCGCAAACAGGGGAGTGCGCTGGCCCGGCCGGCGACGCGGGAGCAGCAGCGCGCGGGCGGAGTTCTCGCGGAACTCGGCGGCGAAGATCGGCGAGCGCGGCAGCTCGAGCAGCAGCCTGTCCTCGAGCTCCTCGGGATCGGGCACGAGGAGGGATGCGTCCGGCGGCTCATCGCCGTCCGCGATCGTGAGCACGATGCCGTCGTCACTCCACACCGCCTGCACGTCGTAGCCGACGCGGTCGGAGACGATTGCGCGCAGCGCGAGCGCCCATGGCGCGTGCACGCGCGCACCGAACGGCGTCAGGATGCAGACGCGCCAGTCGCCCAGCTCATCGCGGAACCGCTCGACCGTGATCTCACGATCCGTCGGCAGGCCGCCCGCGATATCGCGCTGCTCCTCCAGATAATCGAGCAGGTTGCCCGCGGCGCGCTCGTCGAGTCCGTATTCGGAGCGCAGCAGTGCGTCCGCCTGATCGCGCGGCATGCTCGCGAGCGTGCGCGTCATCTCACCGAGTGCGCGGCCGAGCTCCAGCGGGCGGCCTGGCCCCTCGCCTTTCCAGAACGGCAGCCGGCCCGACTCGCCCGGCGCGGGCTCCACGATCACGCGGTTGCGGTTGATGCGCTGGATGCGCCACGTGGACGCGCCGAGCGTGAACGTCTGGCCGGTCGTGACCTCGTGCACCATCTCCTCATCGAGCTCGCCGATGCGCGGGCCGTCATCGCCGAGGAACACGCCGTACAGGCCGCGATCGGGGATGGTGCCCGCGTTTACGGCAGCGAGCATGCGCGCACTGCGCCGGCCCTGCAGCAGGTCCTGCTCGCGGTCCCACGTCAGGCGCGGGCGCAGGTCGGCGAAGTCGTGCGAGGGATACAGGCCGGCGAGCATGTCGAGCACGCCGCGGAACGCATCGTCGGGCAGCGCATGGAAGCTGGCGGACCTGCGGACGACGCGGGCGAGGTCCGGGACATGCCAGTCCTGGATGGCCGTCATTGCGACGATGTGCTGCGCGAGCACGTCGAGCGGGTTGCGCGGCACGCGCAGCGCCTCGATCGCGCCATCGCGCATGCGACGCGCCACGATCGTGGCCTCGAGCAGGTCGCCGCGATGCTTCGGGAAGATCCGTCCGATGCTGGTCTCGCCCACGCCGTGGCCTGCGCGGCCGATGCGCTGGAGCCCGCGCGACACTGCGCCGGGCGACTCGACCAGGATGACGAGGTCCACCGCGCCCATGTCGATACCGAGCTCCAGCGAGCTGGTCGCGACAATGGCGCGCAGCGTACCGCCCTTGAGCGCCTCCTCGATCTCCCGGCGCTGCTGCTGGGCGACGCTGCCATGATGCGCGCGCACCAGGTCCTCGCCCGCAGTCTCGTTCAGGCGCTGCGCCAGACGCTCACACAGGCCGCGGCTGTTCACGAACACGATCGTCGAGCGGTGCGCGCGGATCAGCTCGATGATGCGCGGGTGGATGGCGGGCCAGATGCCGTACTGACGCGTCGCTTCATCGTGATCCGCGAGCATGAGCGGACCGGAGCCCGGCTGGTCGGGCGACAGCACCTCGAACCCGCCATCCTCCGTCTCGATCACGGGGCGCGTCATGTCATCCACGGTGACGACGACCTGGAGGTCGAGTGCCGGCGGGCGGTGCGTGTCCACGATGCTGACCGGACGGTCGCCGCCGAGGTAGCGCGCCACTTCGCCCGCCGGCCGTGCGGTCGCGGACAGGCCGATGCGCTGCGGATCCTGGTCGGCCAGCGCGGACAGGCGCTCGAGGGAGAGCGACAGGTGCGAGCCGCGCTTCGTCGCGGCAACCGCGTGCACCTCGTCGATGATGACCCAGCGCACGGTGCGCAGGGTCTCGCGCGCCTGAGATCCCAGGATCAGGAACAGCGACTCGGGCGTCGTGACGAGGATCTCCGCCGGATCCTTCGCCTGCCGCCGGCGGTCCTGATGCGGCGTATCGCCGGTGCGCACATCGACGCGCGGCAGGCGCAGCGCCGGGTCGCCGTCGTCGAGGCCGGACGCGCGGCGGATGCCCGCCAGCGGCACGCGCAGGTTGCGATCGATGTCGTACGCCAGAGCCTTGAGCGGAGATACGTAGACGACACGCACGCCCGGCTCCGCATCGGCGGGCAGGCGCGTGAGCTGGTCGATGGCATAGAGAAATGCCGCCAGCGTCTTGCCGCTGCCGGTCGGCGCGATCAGGAGCGTGTGCTCGCCCTCGGCGATGCGCTCCCAGCCCAGTCGCTGCACGTCCGTGGGACGGGCGAATGCGGCCTCGAACCAGCGGCGCGTGACGTCGGTGAAGTAGTGCAATCCCTGCGGGTCCTGTATCGGTTTCGGGGTCCGGAACCAGTCGTATTCATACCCCGCTGCGGCGCCCGGGTACCCGCGTGCACGCTTCATTCCGCAGGGGATCCTCCCCGCGCCCCTCAGGCTTTTCCCGACGGCGGCCGTGGCCGCGTGCAGACATGTTCAGCCACGAAGCGGAACCGTCCGACAGGGAGGCATGGAGATGAAGGGCAACCAGAAGGTGATCGACGGGCTGAACGGGCCGCTGGCGGACGCCACGGTTTTCTACCAGAAGCTGCGGCACTACCACTGGAACGTGGTCGGCAGCGATTTCTTCACGCTGCATGTGAAGTTCGAGGAGCTCTATACGGCCTGGGCGCTGACGATCGACCAGATGGCCGAGCGCATCCTGATGCTGGAGGGCGTGCCGCTGCACACTCTGGCCGCGATGCTGGAGCGAACGGAGATCCAGGAGGACGAGTCGATTCCGGGCGCCGCGGAGATGGTGGACGCGCTTCTCGGCGACCTGTCCGTGATGCGGGCCAGGCTGATGGCGCTGATCGGCACCGCGGAATCGGCGGACGACAGGAGCACCGTCAACATGCTGGACGCCGTGGCCGACGCACTCGACAAGGACGTCTGGATGCTGGGCGCGTGGAAGAAGGAGGGCTCGAAGGCCTGGAGCTGAAGCGGACGCGGGGTGTCGCCGTCAGCGACGCGGGGTGTCGCCGTCAGCTGCCCGTCACGCTGAAGGCGGCACGCCGCGCGTTTTCGAGCACCTCCTCCTCATCGCAGACCTCGATGCGGCGGTCGTGCATGAGCACACGTCCGTCGCACACGGTCGTGTGGACGTTGGACGCGGTGGCCGCGTAGACGAGCGCAGAGATGGGGTCGTGCAGCGGCTGGGTCGCCGCGCCCGAGAAGTCGACGAGGATGAGGTCGGCCGGCTGCCCCGCCGCGATGGTGCCGCTGCCATGGCCGAACACCGCGGCGGGCGTGCTGGTCGCCATGGCGAGCGCGTCCGCGGCCGGGAGTGTCGTGGCATCTGCATCCAGGTTCTTCTGGAGCAGCGCCGTGAGCTTCATGGACTCGATCATGCTCAGCGTGTTGTTCGACGCGGCGCCATCGGTACCGAGACAGACACGCACGCCGGCCTGACGGGCACGGCTGTATCTCATGATCCCGGCCGTGGCGAGCTTCAGGTTGGCAGCGGGATTCGTTACCAGTGTCGCGCCCGCCGCGCCGAGCAGATCGAGCTCCGCGTCATCGAGGAACTGGCCGTGCACGGCGACGAGGCGTGCGTTCACGAGCCCGGCCCGTTCCAGCAGCTGAGCGGGACGGCAGCCGTGCTCGGCCACGCAGCGCTCGACCTCCGCGGCCGTCTCCGAGAGGTGGATGTGCACCAGCAGATCGTGCTCGGCAGCGACATCGCCGACCCAGCGCAGCACGTCCGCCGGCACGGTATAGATCGAATGCGGTGCGGCCGCGAGTGCGACGCGGCCGGTGACCCGCTCCTCCCGCGCGAGCCGCACCAGCTCGTCCTTCTGGCGCTGGAACAGCTCCGCATCGCCGAGATCGATGAGCGTCTGTCCGACCAGCGCGCGCACACCCATCTCCTCCACCGCGCGGACGATCCCCGGGCGGTGCCAGTACATCTCGTTGAAGAACGTGGTACCGCCGCGGATCATCTCGAGCATGCCCAGGCGGGCGCCGTGGAAGACGTCCTCCTCGGTGAGCCGAGCCTCTGCCGGCCAGATCCGCGTCTGCAGCCATTCCATGAGCGGCATGTCGTCGCCGTAGCCGCGGAACAGCGTCATGGCCACGTGGGTGTGCGCGTTACGGAACGAGGGGAAGACGTGGAGCCCGCGCGCGTCGATGACCCGCGCTGCTGATCCGGCGGGCGGGTTCCTGCCAGGCGAACCGGCAGCCGGCCCGCCGTGGCCGGGCGCATCGGGCTGCGACTCGCCGGAGCCGGGCCGACCGCCGGGCGCTGCCGGCGTAACGGCCGTGATGCGGCCTTCGGCGATCGTTATGTCGACCGTGTCCCCGCCGAGCGCTGCGCCCCGGATCTCCAGCGGTGGCGCTCTCATCGGGTGGCCTCCCGCCACATGCGGAGCAGCTCCGCCACGATGCTCCGGGCCATGTCTGCGTTGCGCGCGAGCTGTGCCTGGAAGCCCTCGAGCGTCAGCGGCTCGGCTCCCATGCCGTTTGCGTAGTTGTCCACGATGCAGAGCATGCCGTAAGCTAATCCACGTTCCTGGCACAGCGTCGCTTCCGATGCTGCGGTCATGCCGACCACGTGGGCATCGCGCGCCAGCATCCGGACCTCCGCGGGTGTCTCGAACCGCGGGCCGTGCGTCTGGACGTACACGCCCGAGTCGATAATACGGGTGGCCGCGCCACCGGCGGCGTCGGATGCGGACCGCAGGAGCGCGCGCACCCCCGGATCGAGGGCGGGTACGATGTGCATGTACTCGTCCGTAGCGAAGGTGGGCGGCGGCGACCAGGAGATGTAGTCGTCCGGAATGACCACATCGCCGGGGTGGATCGCGTCGCGCAGTGCTCCTGTGGACGCAAGACCGGCAACGGTACGCACGCCGAGCTCCTCCAGCGCAAGCACGTGCGCGTGGTGGGGTATGCGGTGCGGCGGGCGATATCCCGTCTCGCCGTGACGGCGGATGAAGACGAAGTCCGCGGCGTGGTAGAGAACGACATCGCCTGCGGACGTGGAGATGGTCTCGCGTTTCGCGTCCGGCAGGTCCACGCCCTCGAGGAACGCGCTGCCGGCAATGACGCCGAGCTTCGGTATCATCATCAGCTCAGAGACGGTACGTGAAAGTAGAAGGCCGGGATCGACGCAGCATCTGGACGGAAGGCGACGATGTCTTCATCGTCGACCAGCTGGCACTGCCGTTCCGCTTCGCGGTGCAGCAGCTGAACACGCTGGACGACGCCGTGGATGCGATCGCGTGCATGAGAGTGCGGGGCGCGCCGCTGATCGGCGCTGCTGCTGCGTTCGGCCTCGCGCTCGCCGCACGCGATGACGCCCGCGCCGAATCGCTCGACGACGCGGCGCGCCGCCTGGTCGCGACACGGCCGACGGCGGTCAATCTGCACTGGGCCGTGACGCGTGTCGCGGAGCGCATGCGCGCGACGCCGCAGCGTGAACGTGCCCGTGCGGCATTCACGCTTGCGTGCGACATTGCCGACGAGGACGTCGCGATCAACCGTCGGATCGGGGAGCATGGCGTGAACGTGATACGGCGCATCGCAGCCCGCAACCCGGACCGTCCGGTTCAGATCCTGACCCACTGCAATGCCGGCTGGCTCGCCACGGTGGACTGGGGCACCGCGACGGCACCGATATACATGGCTGCCCGCGCGGGCATCCCGGTGCACGTCTGGGTGGGCGAGACGCGGCCGCGGCTCCAGGGCGCTCTGACGGCGTGGGAGCTGGCGCAGGAGGGTGTGCCGCACACGGTCATCGCGGACAACACCGGCGGTCACCTCATGCAGCGCGGTGACGTGGACATGGTCATCACCGGCACCGACCGGGTGACGCGGCGCGGGGATGTCGCGAACAAGATCGGCACCTACCTGAAGGCGCTGGCCGCGCGGGACAACGACGTGCCGTTCTACGTCGCGGCGCCTTCACCGTCCATCGACTGGTCCCGGGACGAAAGCACGTCCATTCCCATTGAAGAGAGGGACGCCAGCGAACTCACCCACGTGCGCGGTGTGGACGACGCGGGGCGGGAGACAAGCGTGCGGATCCTCGGGGAAGGGACGCCGGTGATGAACGCCGGCTTCGACGTCACGCCTGCTCGGCTCGTGACCGCGCTGATCACCGAGCACGGCGTGGTGCCGGCAACGGAAGCCGGTCTCGAGCAGGTCATGGCGGGAGTGACGCCGTGAGCGGCGGCGGGCGGGTGGCAGGCAGCGATGCAGCCCTGCGCGCCGAGGTCGTCGCGGGCTGCCGGCGCATGGTCGCGGACGGCCTCACCCGCGGCACGTCGGGCAACATCAGCGCGCGTGCGGCGGATGGCATGCTGATCACGCCATCGAACGTCGAGTACGCGACGATGGCCGCGGCAGACATCGTCGCCATGTCACTGAATGGCGAGCTGCGGGATGCGGCCGGCCGGCGTGCATCCACGGAGTGGCGCATGCACGCGCGGATCCATCGAACACGTGCGGATGTCAATGCCGTCGTGCACACGCATTCGCCGTACGCGACGGCGCTCGCGTGCATGCGTCGCCCGATTCCGCCGTTTCACTACATGGTCGCCGCGGCCGGCGGCAGCGACGTGCCCTGCGCGTCATACGCGACGTTCGGCACGGAGGATCTCGCGGCGGCCGCAGGCGCCGCCCTGACCGACCGCAACGCGTGTCTGCTGGCGAACCACGGTGTGCTGGCGGTCGGGCGCAGTGTGGCGGATGCGCTCGCACTGGCGCTCGAGATCGAGACGCTGGCGCAGCAGTACTGCATCGCGCTCCAGGCTGGCGAGCCGGTGCTCCTGTCGGACGCGCAGATGGCCGACGCTCTGCAAGCGTTCACCGAATACAGATCATGAGCAGGAACACGACTGGAGATGACATGAACAGGTCCATGAAGTCCATCGCCGCGTTATTTGTCCTGCTCTCGACGGCACCGGCCGCCAGCCTGAGCGGACAGGAGCGGCCGTTCGCAACCCTTCGCGAACAGGCGGACATCCGACAGGAGTGGCTGGCGCTGCGGCTGGAGCGGGTGCTGCCGCGCATCATGCGCGAGCAGGGCGTGGAGATGTGGATCGTGCCCGTGCGCGAGTACAACGAGGACCCGGTGTTCCACTCGCTGGTATCGCCGACCACGTTCGCCGCGCGCCGCCGCACCATCTACATCTTCCACGACCGCGGCATGAGGGACGGTGTGGATCAGGGTGTGGAGCGGCTGGCGATCGGCGGGACCTCGCAGGGAGGCCTCTACACCGTGGTGCGCGATCCGGACGCGGCCATCGGCACCGCCGGCACGACGCGCCGTGCGGCCGAGCCGTTCGGACCGGAGCAGTGGAAGCTGCTCACGCCGCTCGTCGTGGAACGCGACCCGCAGACGATCGCGGTCAACGTCTCGCACACGCACGCCTTCTCCGACGGCCTGACGCTGGGCGAGTGGGAGCAGATGGAGCGGGCGCTCGGGGCGACGTACGCCGCGCGCGTCGTGCGGCGCGAGCTGCTCCCGCTCCATTACATCGAGGAGCGACTGCCCGAGATGCTGCCCGCGTACGTGCGCATGCAGGAGCTGGTGCACGACATCATCGCGACGGCGTTCTCGAACCGCGTCATCGTGCCGGGCGAGACGACGACACAGGACGTCGTCTGGTGGCTGCGCCAGCGTGTGAACGACCTGGGCCTCGGCTCGTGGTTCCAGCCGTCCGTCAGCGTGCAGCGGCGCGGCGTCGAGATGGGGGATTCAGCCGACCCGGTGATCATGCGCGGCGATGTGCTGCACACCGACTTCGGTATCATCGCATACGGCCTGAAGACGGACACGCAGCACATGGGTTACGTGCTGCGCGAGGGCGAGGCCGCACCGCCGGCGGGGCTGTCGGCAGCTCTCGGCCGGTCGAACCGGCTCCAGGACATCCTGCTGGAGGAGATGGAGCCGGGCAGAACCGGCAACGACGTTCTGAATCGGACGCTGACGCGCATGCGCGCGGACGGCATCGATGGCACCGTGTACACGCACCCCATCGGCGATCACGGCCATGGCGCCGGCCCGACGATCGGTCTCTGGGACCGTCAGGATGGCGTGCCGGGACGCGGCGACGTCGCGCTCCGGCCGAACACGTGGTTCTCGATCGAGCTGCAGGCCACCACACCGGTCGCGGAGTGGGACGGTCAGCCCGTGCGCATGGCGCAGGAGGAGGACGCGATCATCGACGCCGACGGCGCGCGCCGGTGGGTGCTCCGCCGGCAGGCGGAGTTCCACATCGTGCGCTGACGGTTACGCCGGCAGGCGGTCGAACACCGGCAGGCTGACGCTGCGCCGCGGCGCGATCGCCTCGACCTCGCCGCGCTCGATCATGCGCGCGTACTTGACGGGGATGTGCGCACAGAACGGTTCCGCCTCCAGGTAGTCCCCGGTGACCGCGTATGCGCGCGCGCGGCTGCCGCCGCAGACCTTGAGGTACTCGCACACGCCGCACTTCCCCTTGAGCAGCGTGCGGTCGCGCAGTGTGCGGAACAGGTGCGAGCTGCGGTAGACCTCGACCAGGTCATCCCTGCGCACGTTGCCAGCCGACACGGGCAGGAAACCGGACGGGAAGATCTCGCCGGTGTGGCTGATGAACATGAAGCCGTCGCCGTCGTTCACGTTCCGTGCGCGGCCGATGCCGTCGGACATCGAGATGGCGGCGCCGTCCGTGAGCACGTCGCTCGACTCATCGCGCGCGCCGCTCCGGCGTTCAGCGACCTTGCGCTGGAGCACGACGCGGGAGTACTGCGGTGCCGCCGTGGCCTTGATGTCGAACGGTGCCGTCTTCGACAGGTCGTACAGACGGTGGAACACTTCCTCGAACGCTTCCGCACTCGCGACATCTTCCGGCTTCGCGCGGCCCATCGGGATCAGGAAGAACACCTCCCAGAACACGATGCCGACCTCCGTCATCAGGCGGCAGAGGTTGTCGAAGTCGTGCAGGTTGTGGCGCGCGACGACGGTATTGACCTGCGTGGACAGACCGATCTCCTGGGAGGTCTTGAGGATGCGCAGACCGTGCTCGAACGAGCCCGCGACCTGCCGGAACTCGTCGTGTATTCCCGGGTGCGAGCCATCGAGGCTGACCGCCAGGCGCACGAGCCCCGCCTCCTTCAGCTCCCTGAGCTGATCGCGGGTGGCGAGCGGAGTGGTCGCGGGCGTGATCGCCATGCGCAGTCCCAGACCGTAACCGTAGGCGACCAGCTCCATGATGTCCGGGCGCTTCAGTGCGTCGCCGCCGCTGAACACGAAGATGACCTGACCGAAGCGGCGCACATCGCGCAGCATCGCGCGCGCCTCGTCGGTGGTGAGCTCGTGCGGGTGCCGGTCGGGCTGCGCCTCCGCGCGACAGTGCTTGCAGGCCAGATCGCACGCCTGCGTCGTTTCCCAGATGACCAGGAATGGTGCCTGATCGAAGTCGAGTGTGCCCATGCCGGGGTGTCCGGCGCCGGAGCGGCCGTGATGTTTCATCATGGGCTCAAGCTGATCGGACAGCGGCGAAAAATCTGTCGGGTTAAACCATGCGCGTCCGGTTGGGGCCTCCGGAAAGCCGCGTAGGGGATTGCCCTACGGCCCGCTTGTTGAACAGCAGCTCGACCCATGCGGGTATTCGGTGAGCACGACGAAAAGACGCTGGCCCAGCTGCGCGATGTCGCGAGGCGGGCGGAGCGGGCCGCCCTCATGGCCGACGGCCATGTCGGCTACGTGATGCCGATCGGGGGCGTGGCGGCATACCGGGACAGGGTGTCCGTCGTCGGGGTCGGGTTCGACATCGCGTGCGGCAACGCCGCCATCCGCACCAACCTGACGCTGTCGGATCTCGGCGCGACGGAGGAGGATCTGTGGCAGCGGGTGAACGACGCGGCGGACGAGATCCAGCGCACGGTCAGCTTCGGCGTCGGCCGCAGCAACCGCGCGGATGATGCTCCGGTCGATCATCCGCTGTTCGAGGATGCCGCGTGGGGTGCGATTCCGGCGAAGCATCGTGACGAGCTGCGCGCGAAAGCCCGTGCACAGCTCGGTACGGTGGGTTCCGGCAACCACTATGTGGACGTCTTCGCAGACGAGGGGGGCACGCTCTGGGTGGGTGTGCATTTCGGCTCGCGCGGCTTCGGCCACAGCGTGGCGTCGGGGTTCCTGTCGCTCGGCCAGAACGCGCGCTGGGGCGAGCGCGTCCCGGAAGCGGAAGTGCTGCTGCCGCTGACGAGGCCGCTCGGCCACGACTACTGGCACCTCATGTCGCTGGCCGGTGAGTATGCGTATGCCGGCCGCGAGTGGGTCGCCCGCAAGGTCGTCGCGCTGCTCGGCGGCCGCGAGGAAGAGCTGGTGCACAACCATCACAACTTCGCGTGGCGCGAGACACACGAGGGGGAGGACCTGATCGTCGTGAGGAAGGGAGCGACACCGGCGTTTCCGGGGCAGAAGGGCTTCATCGGCGGCTCCATGGGCGACGATGCCGTGATCGTGCAGGGCACGCCGCCGGGTCGCGGCGACGAAGCGACCCGGCATGCGCAGGAGGAAGCGCTGTTCTCGACCGTACACGGCGCAGGTCGCGTCATGAGCAGAACGCAGGCGGCCGGGAAACGGAACCGCCGGACGGGCAGAGTGATCCGGCCGGGCCTGGTGACGCCGGACATGATGGAGACGTGGGTGCGGGAGAAGGGTGTCGTGCTGCGCGGCGGTGGCCTCGACGAGAGCCCGCACGCATACCGTCGCCTGCCGGATGTACTGGCGGCTCAGGGCGGCACGATCGAGGTGCTGCACACGCTGCGGCCGCTGATCGTCGTCATGGCGGGCGCGAACGAATACGATCCGTACCGCGACTGACAACTGCGACGCTGCGCAGCGTCCTGCTTCGGGAGAACGTTCTTGATTCAGCGGCTCGACGTGCAGACGGCCGGCCGGGGCCTGCACGAGATCACGGCGGATGTCCAGTCAGTCGTCCGGGCGAGCGGGCTCGCGGAAGGGCTGTGCACGGTGCTGATCCGGCACACCTCGGCCAGCCTGACGATCCAGGAGAACGCCGACCCATCGGCGCGGCGTGACCTCGAATCATGGATGGAGCGCCACGTTCCCGAGGGTGACCCTCATTTCACGCACACGGCCGAGGGTCCCGACGACATGCCGAGTCACATCCGCGCGGCACTGACAGCGACGACGCTGTCCATCCCGTTCGTGGAAGGCCGCCTCGCTCTGGGTAGCTGGCAGGGGATCTATGTCTGGGAGCATCGCCGACGCGGATCGATGCGATGCTGCGTCGTTCATGTCGGCACGTGAGAGCTCGCGCAGCAGCTTCGTCACGTACGGCCGGGGCGAATTCAGACGGCCCGCCCGGCCGATGTGCAGGACACATCGCCGGGCGGGCCGCCCGCGACCGGGAGACGGGACTCGCTAGCGGCCGAGCAGCTCCCTCAGAAGCGCTTCCGCCTGATATATGCTGCGCAGCGCTTCCAGTATGCCGCCCGCATGCACGGCCACCGTGCGGCCGCCCGTCTCCGTCCGGAACACGTACTCGTTCGGCAGCTGCTCGACATTGCCGTCGAACGCCAGACCGACGATACGTGCCTCGCGATCGATGATCGGGCTGCCGCTGTTGCCGCCCGTGATGTCGTTCGTCGATACGAAGTCCATCGGGACCGTCATGTTCACATGCTTCTGCCGGGCAAGGAACGTGGGCGGCAGATCGAACGGGACCACGTTGTCGAATTCCGCGGCGCGTGCGTACATGCCGTGGAACACGGTCCGGTACGGCGCGAGCGTTCCGTTGTACGCGTATCCCTTTGCAATGCCGTCGCTGATGCGCAGGGTCGACGTGGCGTCGGGCGGCAGCCGCGTGCCGTACACGGCGAACAGTGCGCGGGCGAGGCGCTGGTTCTGCACGGACTCCTCGCCGAGCAGCGCCTGGTATTCCGGTGTGAGAACGTTGCGGATCGAGTCCAGCAGCAGCACCAGCCGGATGGCGGGGTCGGTGGATGCGTGCAGAGCCGCGGTATCGCCCGCGACCAGCTGCCTGCGGAACGCGGTATCGAGCACGCGTGAATCGCGCGCGATGCGCTGTGCCGCCTCGGCAGGAGTTACGCCCGCTGGCTGAAGGACATCGCGCAGCGCGTGCCCCGGCGGCAGCCACTGGAGCGCCAGGGCGAAGTGAGCCTCGAGTGCAGCGCGTGCGGCGGCCTGGTCGACCTCCGCGAGCAGGCTCTGCTCGAATTGAGCGCGTCGGTCGCCACGCAGCTGCGCGGGCCGCTGATCCTCGGGCAGCGCCGACAGCCGATGGAGCGCCAGTATGTTTGCCGGCAGCGCCAGATACTGCGACCCCAGCCACCCGGGGTTTGCCGCCATCAGCACCGGATCCAGCTGCAGCTTGCGCACCTGCAGCTGGTGCAGGCGATCCCACACGTCGGCGTAGGCCTGCGCGTCGGCGGACGTGCGTGCGCCCGCCCTGAAATCCGTCTCCCATTTGATCTTCCGCGCGACGAGGGTGCTGTCCATCAGCCCGGCGACTTCCCCCTGATACTTCTTCAGCGAGTTCTCCACGCCGAACAGCCGCTCGCGCAATGTGATCTTCTCCTGGCCCGTCGCCGTGCGCAGCTGTTCATCGATCATCCGGCGATGCGCATTGAAGTACGTCACCATCATCGGGTGCCGATTCGACCGCTCGTACATCAGCTGTGCAACCGTGATCAGGCGCGCTGTCGAGCCGGGGTTGCCCGTGACAAAGATCGCCTCGCCGTCATCGGGGCCCGTGGGGTCGAACGGGAAGAAGTTCGGACTCTTCAGCGGCGTGACGCCGTCCGCTTCGTAGGCGCGGTAGAACGCGAAGTCGAGCGCGTACCGCGGGTACACGAAGTTGTCATAATCGCCACCGAAGAAGCCCGCCTGGAGCTCGGGCGCCATCACGAGCTTCACGGGCATGTGACGCGTGTACGTGTAGAGCTGATACTGACCGCCGCGGAACAGCGGCACCACGCGGCAGACGCTGCCATCCTGCTGGCATTCGTTCGTGATCTCCGTGACGACGCGCTGCGTGGCGGCCGCGATCTCGGGATTCGTGAGCTCCGGTGACTCGACGGCGCGCACGCGCGCCGTGACGTCCTCGATGCCCGTGAGCACATCCGCGTACGCGTTCGGGCAGACCTTCTCCTCGTCGCGGGACGCGGCGTAGAACCCCTGCGTGACGTAATCCATGTCGGGCGTCGAGTTCGAAGCGACACAGCCGCGGGCACAGTGGTGGTTCGTCAGGATCAGGCCATCCGCGGATACGAACGACGCGGAGCAGCCCGGAATCTTCACCGATGCGAGCCGCACCTTGTCCAGCCATTCCTGCGTCGGCCGGAATCCGTACGCGCTCGCCCAGTGCTCGAGCGGCGGGTTCTCGAACGTCCACATCGTCCCGAGCTCGGTCCCGCTCAGCGCGATCTGCGCCGCAGTGCGCACGGCGGACTCGGGCGGTGTCAGCGCCCGGCCTGCCGCGGCTTCGGCCGTGACGACTGCCGGGGACGCCGGCTCGCGTGCAACGGAAACCGGGGCCTGCTGCGTCGCCGACGCACAGGCGCCCAGCGTCAATACCAGGACTCCAGCAAGACGCTGCAGCACAACTCTCGGCTCGCCCATGGATCACATCTCCGGTCGGGGTGCGGCGCCCGCGGGGGCGGGCGGGTGCAGGTGATGGAGCCTGCTCAGGGGGCGAAAGGTGGGATGCCTGCACCGGGTCCACAGTCAGGCGCAGGACTCGGGGCGGGAAGAATTCTCCCGCGGAATCGAGTCGGACGTGTAGGGAAAACCCCTCGGCGCGCCGATGAGTCGGAGAATTTCCCGCCTCGACGCGCTCCCGGGGAGGGGAGCGCGCCGGGCGGGCGGCCGTCAGGCGCGCGTCCAGCTCAGCGTGGTATTCTCGAGCCGGTCCGGCGGCACGCGCGGCCCGGCGAGCGACAGCAGATAGCCGGCGACGAGCGTGACCAGGAGCCCGAGGGCGGTGGACCAGATGAAGGGAATCGGTCCCATGCCCAGCCACTCGTACATGTGCGGGAGCGGGAAGTCGTTCTCGGTCATCATCAGCACGACCAGTGTGCCGATGATGGCTCCGGTGAACGCGCCGGTCCCGTTGGCGCGCTTCGTCAGCATGCCGAGCAGGAACAGGCCGAGCAGGCCGCCCGCGAAGTAGCCCATGAAGGTCAGGATCAGATCGATCAGCGACTCTTCCGTGCGCGCGGCGTAGATGCCGATGACGATGCCGAGCAGTCCCGCCGTAACCACAACGACCTTCGCAAACGTCAGACGCCCGGCATCCGATACTTCCGGCCGGAACCGCTTGAGGAAGTCCACGGTGAGCGCGGCTGAAAGTGAGTTGAGCGCGGAGTCGAGACTCGACATCGCGGCGGCGAACACGGCCGCGACGAGCAGGCCGGTCAGGATCGGCGGCACCTGCGTGTTGATGAAGTGCGGCACCACCTGGTCGGACGTGGCATCGGCCGGGAGCAGCGCCGGGAAGTGCTCGTAGAAGATGAACATGAACACGCCGAGCAGCAGCGAGAGCGTGACGCCGATCGCGCCCGCGACCACACCGAGCATCAGGCTCTTCTGGGCCTCGCGCGGATTCTTCACCGTCATGTAGCGCTGGACCGGCTGCTGGTTGGTGCCGAACAGCGACAGGGCCAGCAGGCCGTATCCGAAAATCGCGGTGAGCAGGCCCCGGCCGCCGAGAATGTCGTCGGTGTGAATGATGGTGAGCTTGCCGGCCGCACCGGCCTGCTCGAAGGCCAGGCCCCACCCGCCGGGCGTGGACAGTACGACCACGGCCATGCAGGCGAAGATGCCCACGCTCATGATCGAGAACTGTATGACGTCCGTCCAGATCACTGCCGAGATGCCGCCCATGACGGTGTAGATGATCGCGATGATGCCGAAGAACACCACCGCTTCCTCGACGCCGGTGAGGCCCGGAATGAATTCCGTCGGCACTACGGCGGCGAACAGGAGCGCTGCACCGAACAGCAGCGTTCCCGCCCGCAGGAGCACCGTCATAACGAAGAGCGATGAGCCCAGCAGTCGCGTCTTCAGGTCGAATCGCACCTCGAGGTACTCGTAGGCGGTTGTGAGGCCGCGGATGCGATGGAAGAACGGGATGAACAGCACCACGACAATGGCGGCGCCGAGGAAGTCACCGAGCTGATACTGGAGGTACCACATGTCGCCCGCGTAGGCATAGCCGGGCACGCCCAGGATGGAGGCGGCGGAGAAGGAAGTGGCGATGATCGAGAGGCCGGCCGCCCACCAGCGGATGTTCCGGTTGCCGACGAAGTATGCCTCGGTGTCCGTCTGCTTGCGATTCGCCCAGAAACCGATCCCCACCATCGTGGCGATGTAGATCGCCAGGACGATCCAGTCCGCATAGTGCATGTCGCTCCGGGTCCTTGTTCGTACGGTTTACACAAGGCCTGCCTGTGGACGGCATGGGGACCAAGCAACATGCGAACCACCACGGACGGGCGGCGCGGTAACCGGCGCCCGCTCGCCACCGAGCGGGCGCCTGCTCGTCACAGCGCGGCGGGAAGTATCAGGGTGAAAGTGCTGCCCGCGCCGGGGGTGCTGCGTACGGTCAGGTCGCCGCCCATGCCGCGTGCGAGGTCGCGGCTGATCGCCAGGCCCAGGCCCGTTCCCTCGTAGGGACGGGTCAGGTCACCGCGGACCTGGACGAACGCGCCGAAAATCGCCTCGAGCTGGTCCTCGTCGATGCCGATCCCCGTGTCGCTGACCGCCACCCGGATCTCGCGCTCGTCCCCGGTCGCACTCACGGCAATGCGACCGCCCGGCTCCGTGAACTTGACGGCATTGGACAGCAGGTTGATCACGATCTGGCGCATCTTCTCCGCGTCGGCGCGTGCGACGAGAGCAGCCGGACAGTCGCCGATCTGCAGGTCGAGGTTTTTCGCGCGGGCCTGCGGCTCGACCAGAGCTTCGGCGGCGCGGAGCACATCATGGACGGGGACGTCCACGATGTCGTAGCGGACCGTGCCGGTTTCGAGCTTCGCGAAGTTCAGCACCTCGTTGATCAGGCCGAGCAGGTGATGCTGGCTCTGCTGGATGCGGTCGAGAAACTGCAGCTGCCTCTCGCTGAGCGCGGTATCGATCCCCATCTGCAGCAGCTCCGTGTAGCCGCCGATCGCGTTCAGCGGCGTGCGCAGCTCGTGACTCATGGTGGTGAGGAACTGCGACTTGATACGGTTGGCCGATTCAGCTTCGGCGCGCGCCATCTCACTCTCAGCCAGCAGCCGCTCCACTTGCCGGCGCGAGATCACCTGCTCGGTCACGTCGTGGCCATGCGCCACGATGCCTGAGAACGTGCCGTCCTCCTCACGGATCGGCTGGTACGCAAAATCGACGAACCGCTCCTCCGCCTCGCTGCCCGAACGGCGCATGAGATGGATGGGAACTTCGCGCCCGATGTACGGCTCGCCGGTGGCCAGGACCTGATCGAGCAGATCGATGAAGCCCTGCTCGCGCACTTCCGGCAGCGCCTCGGCGATCGGCAGCCCGATGATCCTGCGGTGCCCGACCATCGCGTAATACGCATCGTTGGCCAGCTCGAACACGTGGTCCGGACCCCGCACGACCGCGAGGAAGGACGGCGCCTGACGGAAGACTTCCGCCAGCCGTGAACGCTCCAGCTCCAGCGCACCGAGCAGCCGCTCGCGTTCCTCCTCGTCTCGCTTGCGATCGGTGATGTCGCGCCCCTCGGGAACGATCAGCTCCACCGTCCCTTCCGTGCTCCGCACCGGGTGCAGCGAGAAGTCGAAGGTGATCGGGTCGCGCGGCGGGCGCTCGAGCGTCGTCTCATAGCGCACGAACTCCCCCGCGGCCGCCCGCGCCACACCCTGCCGCAGCGCTTCCGACGCACCCGGCGTCTCCGTGAACCACGGCGTCTCCCACACCTTCCTGCCGACCACGTCCTCGCGCCGGTTGCCGACGAACTGCAGCGATGCCCGATTGCAGTCCAGCACTGAGCCGTCCGGGGTCACGAGACCGATGTACTCGTAGGTGCTGTCGAAGATCGCACGCAGACGTGCCTCACTCCGGCGCAGTGCCTGTTCCGCCAGAATCCGCTGCGTCGTCTCCTGACACACCACCAGCACGCCGTTTATGCGGCCGTCATCGTCGTGCACCGGACCGTAGCTGTACGTCCACCAGACGTCGTCCAGGCGGCCGTCCCGCTCGATCGGCAGATACTGATCCTCGTGCCACGTCGCCACCCCCGTCGTCATCACCTGATCGATCTGCGGCCCGATCGCATCCCAGATGTCCGTCCAGAACTCGCGCCCCCGCATTCCCAGCGCGCGCGGATGCCGGCTCACAGCCCCGTCCCCGGTACCCAGGCTCG
The DNA here is from genome assembly GCA_035461085.1 of Longimicrobiales bacterium. Lineage (GTDB taxonomy): Bacteria > Gemmatimonadota > Gemmatimonadetes > Longimicrobiales > RSA9 > SH-MAG3. The sequence continues at coordinate 19,064 of DATHVW010000259.1, forward strand.
GCCGGTACGCGTCGTTGTATATCTGGACCAGGTCCGGTCCCCAGAACAGGAACATCGGATTGCGCGACCCGAGCACACTGCCCACGATCGTCCGCAGGCTCACGGGCCAGCTGCCGACCGGCCCCAGCGGCGTTGCCGACCAGTCCAGCGCGCGACACAGCGCCCGCATCTCCCCCGGTCCATCGAACAACGGGTCGGACGCGGGCGAGCTGCGGCTGTACAGCCTCGAGTCGGGGGTGTCGTACATGCCAGTGCCCATGCTGCTACCTGCCAGCGCCGGGACAGACGCCGGACGGTTGGGGAATGTGGGGGAGGGCGTTCGAGCCGATTATACATCCCGCCCGGTGGCATGAGAAAGAGTCTCGCTGAGGGCGGGCCCCTCGAGGCCCGGCTTCGGACTGGCCGGGGGCCGGAGCCGGCTTGCGCCGCCGCACGCAGAAACGCTGAAGGACGGCCGTAGGTGAGCCGGCAGTCGGGGGGCGGTCCGGCGCTCGAGCAGGGCGCGTAACATGATCATGGCGGTGGGGATAGCCGGCGGGATGCATAACCGCATGTGAATGTGTTCAATACAACGGCGTGTGGATTGCACTGAAAATGCCTACACTGCCGTGCGGGTTTCTCCTATTGTGCGGGCCATCTGGTCCGCCATACCGTAGAGAGCAGCGTCTGCAAACGCAGAACGACGCTATCACGCGCACCCGGCAGCTCAGCCACACGAGGACTACATGAGAGACGAGGGATTCATGAGAAGGATATCGCAGCATGGGCTCATGGCGATCACGGCAGTAATGCTCGTCCTCGGCACCGCCTGCGTGGATGAGCGGATCGTTTACCGTGATCGTGATCTGACCGGTGATATTCCGACCGGGCACCAGGGTTTCGTCGGCCTGACGAACCAGCAGACGAACCTGACGGTGTGCGGCAACTGCCACGTCAGCTTCCAGGGGGAGTGGGAGCAGACGGCGCACGCGGACGCGTGGGCGACGCTGCAGGGCAGCGGCCATGCGCAGGCGTTCTGTGAGAACTGCCACACGGTCAATCAGCTGGGGAACCTGGCGACCGAGGCCGGCGGTTTTGCGACCACGGGTGACGCGCGCTACCACAACGTGCAGTGCGAGAGCTGTCACGGCCCGGGACTGGCGCACGTGCAGAACCCGAACGATGCGACGATCCCGCTGGCGCCGCTGGCTGTCGGGACGAACCTGACGACGGGCTGCGGCGAATGCCACCAGGGCACGCACCATCCGTTCGTCGAGGAGTGGACGGAGTCCGGGCACGGCGAGGCGCTGGCGTATCCGGCGGGCCGTCCGGAGTGCGAGAGCTGCCACTCGGGTGAGGGTGCGCTCGTGGCGTGGGGCGAGAATGCCGACTACCTGGAAAAGGCCAGCGTGTCGCAGCCGGGCCAGCATCTGGCGATCACGTGCGCCGTGTGTCACGACCCGCACTCGGCGGACAACGAAGGTCAGCTGCGTTACGCGGTGGACGTGCCGAACGAAGAGCAGAACCTCTGCATGAAGTGCCACCACAAGCGCGGCACGCCGGACCTGGCGTCGCAG
>DATHVW010000260.1:0-4142 GCA_035461085.1 Longimicrobiales bacterium
TCGTGGATGGCGCCGATGCAGCACGCTTCCTCTGGCGTCTCAAGGAGACGCTCGAGGACTTCCCTGAAGACGCCTGATGCAGGGCCGCTCCGCGCGCGGCAGATGCGCGTGGAGCCGCTCGGCCGGGTGCCGTACGGCGAGGCGCTCGAGCTCCAGGGCGCGCTCGTCTCGCGCCGGCGTGCGGGCGACGTCCCGGACACGCTGCTGCTGCTCGAACACCCTCACGTCATCACGCTCGGTACGTCCGCACACCGCGACAACATCCTGATCGACGAGGAGCAGGGCAGGCTGCTCGGTATCGACATCTTCGACACGGGCCGCGGCGGCGATGTCACCTATCACGGCCCCGGCCAGCTCGTCGGCTACCCGATTCTCGACCTGAAGCCGGATCGGTGCGACCTGCATCGCTATGTGCGCGACCTGGAGGAAGTGCTCATCCGCGCTCTGGCATCGTTCGGCATCGAGGCGGGTCGAAAGGACGGTCTGACCGGTGCCTGGGTGGCCGATGAGAAGATCGCGGCGATCGGCGTGCGCGTGTCGAGTGGCTGGATCACGTCGCACGGGTTCGCGCTGAACGTCAGCACGGACCTCTCGTTCTTCGACAGCATCGTCCCGTGTGGCATCACGCAGTTCGGCGTGACATCCATCGAGCGTGTGCTGAAGCGTACGGTCAGCATGGACGCCGTATGTGAGGCGATCGAAACGGCGTTCAGTGAGGTGTTCGGTACGGAGTGAGATGGGGCACACGTGCCTGGAGCGGCAGTCGGTCGGGCGTGGCGCTGGGCATGTCCAGGCGAGCGGCGGAGCGCCTCTGCCGGGCGTGCGCGCCCAGCGGTTGATCTGGGCTGGCCATATGCCGCGCGGTGGAGGGGACGCGAGGCGTCATCGGGAAGCCACAACTGTCCATTTGCTGCGCGTCGCTGTGCCCAATGGAAGGTAGTGCGCTCCTGGCGCACTCAACCTTCCATCGGCCCATGCCCACGCTGTTCTCTCTGGAAGTTTGATGGCCTGTGGCGCGGCCAAGTCTCCAATGGCGCGACGCCCACGTCACGGATGGTCGATTCGCGGCGAACCGCGTGCCTCAAGGCGGCGTCCGCGCCGCCTTGAATCCCTTTTCCTCGGGCGCTTTCATCTCGAAGAAGTCCATGTACTTCTGCCGCTTCTCGCGGTGACCCTCGAGCCACTCGACGAATTTCGATTCCACCAGCCCGCCGGAGCTCGACTGCTCCTTCGCAGCGCGCACGGCGAGCTCGTCGGCGTATTCGTTCTGCGGGTGTCCGGCGTGGCCGCGGACCCAGCGCCAGTCGATCGCATGACGCCCGGCAGCTGCGGCGAGAGCGCGCCACAGCTCGACGTTCTCGATCGCCCCGGTCTTCCGTTTCCAGCCGCGCGCGGCCCAGCCGTGGATCCACTCGCGCATGCCGGTGACGAGATACTGCGAGTCGGACGTGAAGATGATCCGGCACGGCCGCGTGAGCGCGGACAGCAGGTCCGTGGCGCCGATGAGGGCCATCCGGTTGTTCGTGGTGCCCGACTCCGACGACCAGTAGTCGCGCCGCACGCACCCGTCGTCGCGCCACAGCTCGACGAGGCCGCCCGCACCGCCGGGGTTGTCGCGGTCCTTGTACTGATTGCCGAGGCAGGACTCGTCGGCATAGATGTAGACCAGATCCATGGGGCGGAAGGTCGTGTCCCGGCGCAGGTGGCGCAACCGCTTCGGCAGGCGCGGGACGCGCATCCCGGCACGCGTGGGGACGCCGCATCGCGGCAGGCGTGGGACGCGCATTGCGCGGCTGGACGGCGCGGTGCCGCCGCTTCTGTTGCCACCTGACGCGCGAGCCCCTAAATTCGCGCCTGTTCTTCAATTGCACACGTTACGCGAGGCCGCGTGTCACGACCTGGATACCTGCTGCTGGAAGATGGCCGGAGCTTTCCCGGCGAGTTGATCGGTGCGTCCGGCGAGACGCTGGGCGAGGCGGTGTTCAACACATCGATGACGGGGTACCAGGAGGTCCTGACGGACCCCTCGTACGCCGGCCAGATCGTCGCCATGACCTACCCGCTCATCGGCAACTACGGCGTGACGCCGGAAGACGCCGAATCGACGGATGTGCAGGTCGCCGGCTTCGTCATGCGCGAAGCCTCCAGCACGTACAGCAACTGGCGCGCGGCAGGGTCGCTGCAGCAGTACCTCGAGCGGGCCGGTGTCGTCGCACTCGATGAGGTAGACACGCGGGCGCTCACGCGTCATCTGCGCAGCGCCGGGGCGATGCGCGCGGCCATCGCGCCGGTGGACGTTCCGGAGGCCGGGCTGATGGCGCGTATCCAGGCGCACCCGCGCATGGAGGGACTCGACCTCACGTGCGGCGTTTCGACGGCCGAACCATACGATGTGAAGCCCGTCGGCGAGCGCCGGTTCCGCGTCCTCGCCTATGACTTCGGCGTGAAGCGCCATTCGCTGAAGTTGATGGCCGAGCGCGGCTGTGCGATCACCACCATCCCATCGACGACGCCTGCGGCCGCCATCCTCGAGCAGGAGTTCGACGGGTTCTTCGTCTCGAACGGGCCTGGCGACCCCGAGGCTGTGGGGCACGCGCTCGAAACGATCCGGTCTCTCGGGGAGCGCGGTGTACCGGTGTTCGGCATCTGCCTCGGTCATCAGCTCGTCGCGCGCGCGTTCGGTGGCAGCACGTTCAAGCTTCTGTACGGTCACCGCGCCGGAAACCATCCGGTGCGCCGGATGAGTGACGGTGCGGTCGAGATCACGGCGCAGAACCACGGCTTCGCCGTGCGCCGCGGCAGCGAGCCGGACGCCGTCGATGGCGCGCCGGCGCTGCGCGTGACGCACGTGAACCTGAACGATCAGACGATGGAAGGGCTGGCGCATCGGGAGCTGCCGGTATTCAGCGTTCAGTACCATCCGGAGGCCGCGCCCGGGCCTCACGACTCGCGGTATCTTTTCGATCAATTCGCGGCCGCCATGGCCGCCCGGCGTTGAAATCCTTGACTTTACGGCCGCCCACTTCTAAGCTAGGTGCCCGTACCTTAACGACATACAAGCTTTCGCGGCGGTAATCGCGTGTCCCGGCGGTCGGTAATCACAACCCTCGCCGTAGCGGTCATTTCGCTCATGACCGTTGCCGGCATCGCGCTCGCCGTGATCTTCGCCCTGCGGGGCGGACAGGCATGGTCGCTGGGCGGTCGCATTGCGGTACTGGATGTCGAGGGCGTCATCGGCGATGACGAGGAGTTCCTCGAGGACCTGCGCCGTTTCCGCGAAGATCCGTCCGTCCGGGGATACGTCGTCAACATCAACTCGCCGGGCGGCGTGGTGGCTCCCTCGCAGAGCATCTATCAGGAGCTGCGGCGGATACGCGACGAGGACGATGTGCCGGTCGTCGCATCGATCGGCGCGGTGGGCGCGTCGGGCGGCTATTACATAGCGCTCGCGGCCGACTCGATTTTCGCCCTGCCTGGCTCGATCACCGGTTCGATCGGCGTGATCATGGAGATCCCCGACGCGAGCGAGCTGATGGCCAAGGTGGGCGTGCGGATGCAGACCGTGATGAGCGCCGAGCACAAGGATGTCGGCTCGCCGTTCCGCCCGCTCGGGGAGGGTGATCGCGCGATCCTGGATTCGCTGGTTCTGGACGTCTATGCACAGTTTGTCGATGTGGTCGCGACGGAGCGCAACCTGGAGCGTGCTCAGGTGGAGCAGGTGGCCGACGGCCGCATCCTGTCGGGGCGCCAGGCGCTCGCGCAGCGGCTGATCGACGGACTGGGCAATCGTCGCGACGCGCTCGCGACGGCGGGCCGCATGGCCGGACTGGGGGACGACCCCCGGGTGGTCCGGCCGCCGGAGGATCGTGTGACCATCTGGGACGTGGTGCTGGGCAGCAGCTCGGCGCGCGTGCTGGCGCGGCTGACGGCGCCGCTCGATCCGAATCCCGCGCCGCGGGTGAAGTATGTCGTACCATGGTGACCCGCCGCACATAGTGCGCAACGGGAGCAGGCAGCACGGACCGGGCACGGGACGGAACCCGGCCCACATTACTCAAGGGTAGGAGGAACCATGACCAAAGCCGACCTCGTCGAGCAGGTGGCTGAGGCGATCGGCCCGGGGATCACGAAGAAGGACTGTG
>DATHVW010000261.1:0-5357 GCA_035461085.1 Longimicrobiales bacterium
GTTGAGTGTCATATATGCGGCGAATCCTCCATTGAGGCGTTACCCGTGCGCCGAATGGAGGATTCGATGCGCCGGCGGCCCGCCCGCCCCCGCTCACGCCTACGCCCCCGCTCACGCTCACGCCCCCGCTCACGCCCCCGCTCACGCCCCCGCTCACGTCCACACCAACGCCCCCGCTCACACCTACGCCCACGCGCCGCCCACGCGCCCGCTCCCGCCCCCGCCGCGCCGGCGGACCGCGCCCCCGCCCGCGCCCCCTCACCGCCATAACGCCACGGCGCCAACGGGAGTCGGCAGCGGCCCGGCCGTTCAGACCGGGAGGCCGCTCCGCACGAGCTCCTCCATGGCCTGCGCGAACGTGTCGACCTCCTCCAGCGTGGTATAGACGTTCGGCGTGACCCGCACGCCGCTGTACTCGGCGTGCACGATGGGGGTCACGATGATGCGGCGGCTCTTCCACAGGTGATCGACGATCGCGCCCGGCTCGATCCCTTCGATGCCGACCGTGCCGATCGCGCAGGACTGCGCCGGATCGCGCGGCGTGTAGAGACGCACGCGCGACTCGCCCTCCAGCCGCGACATCCAGCGCTCGCGCAGGAAGCGCAGGCGCGCGGCCTTCCGTTCGGCGCCGATGCCTTCATGGAAGGAGAGCGCCTCGGCGATCGCATTGTGGTTTGCGGCGGGATGCGTGCCGATCTCCTCGAACTTGCGGATGTTGCCGTCCATCGCGGGCGGTGCAGCCATGAGCGGCCAGATGCGCTCGATCTTCTCGCGGCGCACGTACAGGAACCCGGTGCCGTGCGGGGCGAGCAGCCACTTGTGCAGGCTGGTGCCGTAGAAGTCGCACTCGAGGTCGTCGCGCTGGAAGGGGAACTGTGCATAGGCGTGCGCGCCGTCCACGATGACCTCGATGCCGCGCGACCGCGCGAGCCTCATGATGTCGCGCACGGGGAAGATCTGGCCGGTCAGGTTCGTGATGTGACAGAGATGCAGCACGCGCGTGCGCGGACCGATCGCGCGCTCGAACATGTCGGTCAGGTACTGCGGGTCCGGCGGCGGCACGGGGAACGAGATCTTCCTCACGACGATGCCTTCGCGGCGTGCGCGCTGATCCCACGTCGTCAGCATGCGGCCATAGTCCTGGTTCGTCGTCAGCACTTCGTCGCCCGGCTCCATCTCGATGCCGAGCTGGCAGATCTCGAGCGCTTCCGACGCGTTGCGCGTGATGGCCATCTCCTCGGGATCGCAGCCGAACGAGCGGGCGAGCTGCCGGCGCACGCTCTCGATCTGCGGCTCGAGCACCTGCCACATCGTGTACACCGGTGCTTCGTTCGAGAAGGACAGGTAGCGCGCCATCGCCTCCTGCACCACGCGCGGGGATGGGCTCACGCCGCCGTTGTTCAGGTTGATGAGCGTGCGGTCGATCGTGAACGCGTGGCGGATCTCGCGCCAGAAGTCCTCATCCGCCGCGACGGCCTCCGGTGTGCGACCGTCGATGTGGCCGGCCGCATCGAATACGCCGCGCTGCCAGCCATCGCGGAGCGCTGCGGGCAGGGTGGCCGCAGCGGCTGACCGCGCGAACACGCCGGCGCCGACGGCACCGGATACGGAGTGCAGGAAATGACGGCGGGATACCATGGTCGCTCCCGGATCCGGAGAGTTGACGCACCAGTGGGGTGGGGCCAGCATATATACATGACGCTGAGAATTGCTGCAATCTGGGCGCTGTTGAGCGCGACCTCCGCCGGGGCGGGAGCGGCGCAGGTCCGTCCGGACACGGCTCGGGAGCGAACGGACAGTCTGCGGGCGCAGGCGATCCGCATGGCCGGTATCCCCGTGCAGGCCGCCCGTGCCGTCACGACGCCCGGCGGCGCGAGCGCGCTCGAGGTGCAGCTCGATTCCATGGAGCTGCGTCCGGCGCCGACACTGGAACAGGTGCTGCGCGAGATCCCGCTCGTTCAGGTTCGTACGAACTCGCGCGGTGAAGCGCAGTTCTCGCTCCGCGGCTCGGGCTCCGATTCGCGCCAGGTGGCGGTGCTGCTGGATGGCGTGCCGCTGAACCTCGGGTGGGATGCGCGCGCGGACCTCTCGGTGCTGCCCGCGACCGCCGCGACATCGCTCACGCTCGTGCGCGGGCTTCCGTCCGTGCTGCACGGGCCGAACGTGCTCGGCGGCGTGCTCGAGGTCGGCGTCGGCCATCATCCCGGCCGCTGGATGCCGCCGGAATCGGCGGAGCTGAGCGCGGGCCTCGAGAGTACGGGTGCGTACTCGGCTGCGGCTGCGTACGCGAAGCCGGTGCGACTCGACCGCGGCACCCTCGCGGTGCGCGCGGGAGGAGGGGTGCGCGACCGGCCGGGCTTCGCTCTGCCGCACGACGTCATTCAGCCGAGCGGGTCCGACGACCTGCGCGCGAACACGGATCTGCGCCATCGCGATGGGTTCGTCGCGCTGCGATACCTGAGCGATGACGACGCATGGGCGACGCTCGCTGCATCATCGTTCGTCGCACGGCGGGGCATTCCCGCGGAGCTGCACACCGACGCGCCGCGACACTGGCGCCAACCGCACGTCTCACGCACGGTCGCAGTGCTGTCCGGCGGTACCGGTCATCACGACACGCCATTCGGCGGACGCGGCGACCTGGAGGCGAGCATCGGCGTGGACGCAGGTCGCACGGAGATCGTCGCGTACGGATCCGGCGCGTTCGATGATCCGGTCGATACGGAGGAGGGCGATGATCTCACGCTCACGCTGCGCCTGCTCGGCGATCACACGCTCGGCGAGCGCGGGGATCTGAGCGGCGCATTCACGTACGCGGACATACGCCACGACGAGCTGCTGTCGGGCACGGAGTCGTACAGCTACCGGCAGCGCATCTGGTCGCTCGGTGCGGAGACCGGTTGGTCGATCGACGTCGGCGGTCGCCTGACTCCGCTCCGTCTGAGCCTCGGCGCAGCGATCGACGGAGCGGACACGCCGGAGTCGGGCGACAAGCCCGCGCTAGGCAGCCTCACGGAGTGGGGCGGCCGCGTCGGTGCGACGACCGCGGTCGCGGACGGCACGCTGCTGCTCCACGCGGGGTTGAGCCGCCGCGCGCGCTTCCCCGCACTGCGCGAGCTCTACTCGGGCGCCCTCGGCCGGTTCGTGCCGAACGCGGAGCTCCGCCCGGAACGCCTCATCGCGGCCGAGGCCGGTGCGACACGACGCATTGGCGACAGCGAAGTGCAGCTGGTCGCGTTCTATCGGAGTCTGCGGGACGCGATCGAGCGCGTCACGCTCGAAGACCGCAGGTTCCAGCGGATCAACCGCGGCGAAGCGCGCTCCGCGGGCATCGAGCTCATGGCGACGTCACGGCTCGGGCCCGTCGCGCTCGAAGGCGACCTGACGCTCCAGCGTGTCCGGCTGTTCGGCGATGACGGTGAGATCGACGGCCGGCCGGAATATCAGCCGGACGTGCTCGCGGGGCTCAGCATGCGAACGAATCTGCCGCTGGACGTGCGCGCCGGTGCGACCGCGCGGTATGTCGGTGCACAGTACTGCGCGAACCCGAACGCGTCGGGCGAGCTGCGGCTCGGTGCGAGCCGGCGGTTCGACATCGATGCGACGCGCGCGCTGAGTCTCCGGGCGGACGGACTGCTGTCGCGGCTCGACGTGACCGCTGCGATCGACAACGTCACGGATGACGCGATATACGACCAGTGCGGCCTGCCGCAGCCGGGGCGCACGTTCAGGCTTCAGGTCCGCGTCCGTTGACCGCGCGCGTGGAGCGGCGATGAACCTCAGCATCACAGCGGTGCCCGGTGTCGCGGCAGGGCATGCGTCGCATGCCAGTGATGCGACCGGATGCACCGTGCTCATCGGCCCGTTCCGCGGCGCGGTGGACATCCGCGGACTGGCGACGGGCACGCGCGAGATGGAGACACTGTCGCCGCAGCACCTGGTGCCGCAGATCGATGCGATCCTGCTGACCGGCGGCTCGGCGCTCGGACTCGCAGCCGCGGACGGCGTCGTGCAATGGCTGCGCGAGCAGGGCCGCGGGTTCGATGTCGGCACCGCGCGCATCCCGATCGTGCCCGCCGCGGTCATCTTCGACATCCAGCGGCCGGATCAGCGCCATCCCGATGCCGCGCTCGGCCGCGCGGCGTGCGTCGCTGCCGGCAGCAGCGCGCTTCCGGAAGGCCGCGTCGGCGCCGGCGCGGGCGCCACGGTGGGCAAGCTGCGCGGACCGGCGCACGCCGACCCCGGAGGCGTGGGCACGTTCGCCGTCGCACACGGCCACCACACGGTGGGCGCGGTGGCCGTCGTCAATGCGTTCGGCGATGTACTGGACCACGATGGCGCCATCATCGCCGGCGCGCGGGCGGACGACGGCTCGCCGATCGACAGCATGAAATCGGTCATCACTGCACGTGCCGAGCAGCCGCTCATGTCCAATACCACGCTGTGCGCGATTGCGACGGATGCGCCGCTCTCACGGACGGCGCTGCAGGCGGTCGCGAGGATGGGGTCGTCCGCGATCGTGCGGCGGATTGCGCCCGCGAACACGGTCTTCGATGGCGATGTCGTATTCGCGCTGTCTACATCGGCGGATGGCGAGGACGTGACGCCGGCGGAGCTGCTGTCGCTCGGCGCGGCCGCGCAGCTGGCGCTGGAGGAGGCCATTATCCGGGCCGTGCGGTTGGAATCCTGACCGCCCTCGGCTGCACCGCCACCTGCCAGGTGCCGGCGCGGTGACGGAGGCGCCCGGTCTCCACGCGTGGACCGGGCGGCCTCGACGCTTGCACCGTCGCGGTCTTCTACCTCAGAAAATCGTGTAGATGAAGGGAGCGAGGGCCGACCCCTGCGCTGCCACGAGCAATGCACCGATCAGCACGAGCACCATGATGATCGGCAGCAACCACCACTTCTTCCGGACGCGCATGTACGCCCAGAGCTCTCTTGCCAGTGTCGCCATTCCACTCCTCCGTTAGAACTGCCTGCGCAGGTCGCTCTTTTCGCCGTCCGGGCCGCGCGAGATCCAGAAGCCGCCATCCTCGGTGGTGTGCACGAGCGGGTTGCCGCCGAACGCCCGGCGCAGCAGGCCAGTGGGCGTGAGGACGAGGAACCAGACGACGCCCAGGATGATCGGCGTCGTCACCCGCGAGATCGCGTGAGCGAAGGCCATCCAGCCTCGCTCGAGCGGACCGAGCCGCTCCGGCACAACGAGCGCGCCGGCCGCGAGGAGCAGCCCGATCCCTCCTGCGATCGAAGCCAGCAGGGGGCGGCCACGCCAGATCAGCAGCCCGGCAAAGACCAGGAACGCGGGCGCGAGTGTGAATCCGAACTTCCGCCCTTCCGCCCGTGTCAATCGAGCTGGA
>DATHVW010000262.1:0-15825 GCA_035461085.1 Longimicrobiales bacterium
CGAGCGCCAGAACGATTGCGTGCATGACTCTATTCTCCATCAGGTGCCCACGAGCCGGGGGCCCGCAGTGGCGGCGCGCAGTCGCAGCAGCACGTCGCTCTGGTTGATTCCATCGTGGATGAGCTCGACTTCCTGTTCCGCGCGGGCTTCCGGAATCCCGGCGATCTGCGCGAGGACCAGCTCGAGGTCCTCGAGCAGTCGGCGTGTAGCGACATCTTCGGCCGCCGGCGACGTGAGCAGCAGACGCGTATCGGTCAGGAGATCGCGTGCCCAGCTCGACATCTCGCGTGCGCCGCCGGGTCGGCTGTCGACGGCCAGGGATGCGAGCAGCGTCTCGGTTCGCCGCAGGTGCTGCGTTGCCGCGACCTGGTACGCGGCGGGTACGGCATCGGCCGGCTGCTCCGCCGTGTTGTCTGCGGTCGGCTGCGCGGCCGGAACGGGCGACGTCTCGCGTGTGATGCGGCCGAGACCAATGCCGACTGCGAGCGTTGCGGCAATGGCGGCGCTCCATGGGATCCATGTCGTGCGTCGAGCACGCGGCCTGAGCGCGATCACATCGCCTGCTTCCTTCGAGCCCGCACCAGGCGCTGACGCCTGCGCGGACCGCTCCGCCTGGATGCGCGCCCAGATCTCTTCACGCGGCGTGGCCGGCGGAGGATCGACCTCGCGCAGTGCACGTCCCATCAGCTCGTCCATTCGTTCATCCTGCGTCATGACGCCCATTCTCCGGCAAATTCGGCCAGTGATTCGCGAAGCTTTGCCCTGGCCCGTGAGAGTCGCGCTTTCGACGTGCCGGCCGGCATGTTCAGCGCGGCCCCGATCTCGTCGTGCGTGTATCCCTCCATGTCGTACATCACGAACACCACCCGGTAATGCTCCGGCAGCTGCGCGATCGCGCGCCGCAGTTTCGTCTTCAGGTCCGGCTCCGCACGACGCGGCTCGGCGCCGGGCTCGGGTACATCGTCCAGGGCCGTTTCCCGCTCGGCCCACCGCTTCACGCGCCGCATCCCGTTCAGCGACACCGATACCGCAATGCTGTGCAGCCATGTTGCGAGCGCCGAGGCACCGCGGAAATCGGCCAGACGGCTGAACGCGCGGACGAACGTCTCCTGCGTGAAGTCCTGCGCACGCGCCTCATCGCCGTTCGCCAGCCTGTAACACAGCCGGAACACACGGTCGACATGGGCGTCGTACAGCGCCCGCTCGGCCCTGCCGTCTCCGGACAGGACCGCCTGAATCAGTTCTGTATCGCTCACGGGTCCCGGTGCCGGGGTCCACGGTGCCGCTGCCTCCTCGCTTCCGTACCATAGACACAGGTTCGGGACGACGGGTTGCAGCCGGGGGAAGGATCGGTTGCCAGCTCTCTGTACGGACCGGCGGTCATCCAGTTGCGATGCGCCCGCCGCGCCCGGTTCTTGCGCCCCTCCCGCGCATCCGTCCACCTGCGATCGGGGGTACCATCATGCACACACGCACTGTCACCATGACGCTCGGAGCTGCGTTCCTGCTCGCATGCGCACAGGACACCGAGCCCGATGCCGGGCCGGACCTGGCCGGCGATACCACCGCGGCCGTACGGGCCGATGACCGGGCTGACGTGGACCTGTTCGCGGACAGCGCATCCGCGCGCGACCAGATCGTATTCGTCGGCAGCGACAGCACGGTCCGCCCCCGCGACCACGCCCGGAGCGTCTTCATACCCCTCTCCACGTTCAGCGTGGAACGCGACGGCATTCCCAATGAATTTCCGTCGGCAGACAGCATGGAGACAATGCTCGAGGCCGCCGGTGTCGGGGGGGACCGCGTCCTCATCGTGGGTGACCCGATCCCGGCCGGCCGCGCATGGGCGGCGCTCGATTACCTCGGCCTCGGCGAGCGCGCCGCACTCCTGGATGGCGGCCCCGCTGCGCTCGCTACTGCGCCCGCGACCGGCACTGCCGGCGGCGCCACTGCCCCGGCCCCGGGCGGGACCGCCGCGACCGACCTGGATGCAGACGTACGCGACGACATGATCGTGGACGCCGCCTGGGTCCACGACCGACTCGATGATCCCGGCGTCGCGATCCTCGACGCCCGCCCGCCGGCGGAGTTCTCCGGCGCTACGCCCGGCGACGGCATCGATCGGCCCGGCCACATTCCCGGTGCCCGCAACGTGTTCTGGCAGACTCTCGTCGAGTCGGCCGACAACCCGCGACTCCGCGACGAGGCCCAGCTGCGGCAGATCTTCGAGCAGGCCGGCGTCGGTCCCGATGACACGATCGTGGCGTACTGCCGGACGGGCGGGCAGGCCAGTTTCCTGTACACGGTCGCGCGTCATCTGGGCTATGACGTGAAGCTCTACGACGGCTCGTTCATCGACTGGAGCAGGACGGACTACCCGGTCGAGCGATGACGGGTCTGCCGGCCGGGGCGGACGCGCGCGATCCGGCCGGTAGCTGGCCCGGCGTTTGCCCGTGTCCCGTTCGGGGCCGGCTGCCGGCCCGGGCAGCACTTGCAACCAGGATTATCTTCCCGCATGACCCCGCGCCGCCGCAGTACCCGTCCGGTCGATTCGGCGCTCCAGCTGACGCTGGAGCTGTCGTGGCTCACGGAGGATGAGCTGCTGGGCGCGCTGCGGTTGCGCGGCGCGGCGTTCCTGCGTGAAGTCCGCTTCCGTCCGAACCGGTCGCGCCTGATCTCGCTGTCGGCCGATCGCCGCCGGCTGAACCTGCACGACTGCTTCCGTGCGGCTCCGGCCCGCGTGATCGACGCGGTGGCGACGTTCACGACTGCGCCATCGCGTTCGCGCGCGTTCCGCGACTCGATCGAGCACATGCGTGAGTGGCATGAAGGCCAGGTGGCGGAGTACGGCCTGGGCGAGCCGCTGGCGAGCTGCGGCACTGCACAGCAGCTGCGCTACCTGGAATCGGTATATTCTGCACTGAACGTGTCGCATTTCCGGGGCAGCCTCCCGGAGCCGCTGCCGATCCGCCTGAGCGACCGCATGTCGCGGCGCTTCGGCCATGTGAGCTACGCGCGGACGACGCGTGGCGATCGCAAGGTGGCAGAGCTGGCGCTGAACATCGACCTGCTGCTCCCGGGCAACGAGCGCGCGCTGCTCGACACGGTGCTGCACGAGATGGCGCACATCGAGGCGTGGCTGGTGCACGGTCATCGCGAGCACGGCAGGATCTGGCGGGAGGTGGCGCGACGCGTCGGGTGTGAAGCGAAGGCGTGTACGCACATGCGCCTGCGCCGCCGCCGGTCGGCCGCGCCCGTGGAGGACGTGCCGGTGCTGCAGCTGCCCATGCCGCCCCAGGCGAGCGTTCCGGCGAAGGCCGCTTCCGGTCTCCGCCGCGCGGCTCGTCAGGGGGTCTGACGCGTCACCGGATCCTTTCGACCACCGCAGCCTCGCCTTCAACCCCGGCGCGGTCCACGGCACTGAGCGCGATCACATCCGGCGGCTGGCCGTTCACCCATTCAATCTGGATCTCGCGCGTTCGGCCTGGGATGAGACGCGTGCGCCACGCGGATCCCCAGCGCGCGCGGAGCACCCAGGTGGACGGCGACGACGTGCCCGGCTTGAGCTGAAGCAGTGTCGTCGCGTTCTGCTCGTCCTGCGTCACGGCCACCTGCGGCGCCAGCAGCCTGCCGGGCGAGAGCCACGGTGACGCCGGTACGAGCGCCGGCCGCGCGTACACGTCTGCGCGGAACGCATCGCCGAGGCCGTCGGGGTTCCGCAGCAGGCTCGACGCGCTGAAGTGGATGTTGCCGGTCGCGCCCGGCTGTGCGCGCGTGATCCTGATCTGATCGAGGATCTCCGACGCGTTCCAGCCGCGCGCGCCGCCGCTCACGCTGTTCGGGATGTTGCCCGCGAAGATGTGCCTGCCCTGCCGGTTCTGATCCGACCACCATTGCAGCAGCGTGGCATAATCCTGCTGCGGTGCGTACGTCTTCCAGTACAGCTGCGGCGCGTAGTAATCGGCCCAGCCGTTCTCGAGCCATTTGCGCGAGTCGGCAAAGAGCTCGGTGTAGGCGTCGAGGCCGCGCACGGACTCCGGATGACCGGGTCGCCAGATGCCGAACGGGCTGATGCCGACACGCACATGCGGCTTGATGCGACGGACCGTGCCGTACAGCTGCTCGACGAAGCGATCGATGTTCGCGCGCCGCCAGTCGGCGCGGCTGAGGCCGGACTGCATGCCGTAGCGGCGCCACGTCTCGTCATCGGGGAACTGGATCAGGCGCCGGCGCGAGTCACGCTCCTGGTACGGATAGAAGTAGTCGTCGATATGCACTGCATCGATGTCGTAGCGACGCACGACATCACTGATGACATCGAGCGCCTGCTGGCGCGCATCGGGCTCTGCGGGATCCATCCAGTAGTGCGTGCCGTAGCGACGTACCAGGTCCGGTCGGCGCCGGATGACGTGGCTGGCGGCGAGCGGTGCCTTCTTTGCCACGAACCCGGCGCGGAACGGATTGAACCACGCGTGCAGCTCGAGCCCGCGCGCGTGCGCTTCCTCGACTGCAAACGCCAGCGGATCCCAATATGGATCCGGTGCGCGGCCCTGTTCGCCCGTGAGATAGTCGGACCATGGCTCGATGTCGGAGTCGTAGAACGCGTCACCCGCCGCGCGCACCTGGAGAATGACGGCGTTCAATCCGTGATCGCGCGCGGCGTCGAGGATGCGGAGCAGCTCCCGCTGCGCCTCGGCGGTGGTCAGGCTGCGGCGCGACGGCCAGTCCATGTTGCCGACGGTCGCCACCCACACGCCGCGGAACTCGCGATCCACCTCCGGCAGCGCGACAGGCGTCACACTCGTGCGGTAGGCCGCGCCCGCCACGTCGCCGTGAACGGCGGCATCGCCGCCGCCCTGCGCTGCGACCGTGACATCCGTCGCTGGCTCGCTGTCGGGGGTATCCGCTGCGCGCGCCGGGCCACGCAGCCGATCGATGTGTATGGTGTCGCGCGGCGCGCTGCGCGGTTGCGGGCCGGCCTCACGCGGCGCCGTGCGCGGCTGGCATGCGGCCAGAGCGAATAGTGCTGCGGCGGCAACGCATGCAGCGCGACGGGCCGCCGCACGCGCGCTTCCCCCAGCCGGTCCCGGCATGGTGATGACGCGGCGCACGTGCGTCACACGTCCGCCGTGCGGCGGATGTCGACGCCATGCTGCTCGAGCAGCGTCATGGCATCCGCGCCGTCGAGCGTTTCGCGCTCGAGCAGCGCGGCCGCGAGCGCATCGAGCGCCGGGCGATGGCGCGTCAGGACCTCACGCGTTCGCTCGTAGAGCCGCGCCAGCAGCGCCTGCACCTCTGCGTCCATGCGTGCCTGCGAGTCACCGCTCAGCGGACCGCCCTCCTCATCGTGCACGAGCAGTGAGCCGCTCGATGACATGCCGAGACGGTAGATCATCCGCCGCGCGATCCGGTTCACGTGCACGAGGTCGCTCTCCGCGCCGCCCGTGACGTGCTCGGCGCCGAAGATCAGCTCCTCGGCGACACGCCCGCCCAGCCCCTTGATGATCTGCGCCTCGAGATAGCTCTTCGGGTGCAGGTGCCGGTCGTCGTCAGGCGAGAAATGCGCGACGC
This sequence comes from Longimicrobiales bacterium, assembly GCA_035461085.1. GTDB lineage: Bacteria > Gemmatimonadota > Gemmatimonadetes > Longimicrobiales > RSA9 > SH-MAG3. The sequence goes on from DATHVW010000262.1 coordinate 5,572, forward strand.
CCATGGCGCGCCCGCGCGGCTGGATGGTCACCTTGTGCAGGCCGTCATCCGGACACGCGACGACGCCCGCCACGGCATGACCGGCCTCGTGATATGCGACGATCTTCCACTCGCGATCGGGCGCCCGGAAGCCGACGCGCTCCTTGCCGAGCAGCATCCGGTCGCGCGCGGCCTCGAAGTGACTCCAGTCCACGCGGTCGGAGCGCTCACGCACCGCGAAGATCGCCGCTTCATTCAGCAGATTGGCGAGCTCCGCACCACTGGTCCCCGGCGTCAGCCGCGCCAGCCGGTTCAGATCGACATCGACTGCCAGCGGGATGCGACGTCGCTTCGCATGCAGCCGCAGGATCGCCTCGCGGCCGTCCACTGTCGGCAGCCCCACCGTTACGTGCCGGTCGAAGCGGCCGGGCCGCTTGATGGCCGCGTCGAGATCCTCCGGCCGGTTCGTCGCACCTATGACGACCACGCCCTCCGTCGGCGCGAAACCGTCCATCTCGACCAGCAGCTGGTTCAGCGTGCGATCGTCCTCATTGTGCGAACGGTTGCGACCGCGCGTGCCGCCCAGTGCATCCATTTCGTCAATGAAGATCACGCCGCCCTTCTTGCGGGCTTTCGCGAACAGCGAGCGGATCCGCTGCGCGCCGAGACCGACCACGAAGCCCGTGACCTCCGAACCGCTCAGCTGGAAGAACGGCACGTTCGCCTCGCCCGCGACAGCACGCGCGAGCAGCGTCTTGCCCGTGCCGGGCGGACCAACGAGCAGCACGCCCTTCGGGACGTGGGCACCCAGGGCCGCGAACGCACTCGGATCGCGCAGGAAATCAACGACCTCGCGCAGATCCTCCGCCGCCCCCTGCGTCCCCGCCACGTCCTCGAACGTCGTGCTGCTATGACCGACCTGGCCGATCTCGCCGCGGCCCTGACCCCGCGTATGCGAATACACGAACCAGCCGAGAGCGCCGAACAGCAGGACCTGAAGCAGCACCGCTCCCGTCGTGCGGTAGAACTCGGCCCGGCGCGATGACCTGAACGTCACCGCCACGCCGCTCTCCTCCGCGCGATCCGCGAGCTGCTGCGCCGCCGCCGTCGGATACACACTCTCGAAGTCGAATGCGCCCGCCGGCACGCGGCTGTCGATGAATCGGCCGCGAACCACGTCGCGCGAGCCGATCTCCACCGAGCCGACACGGCCGGCCTCCAGCGCGGCAACGAGCTCCGTGTACGTGAGACTTTCCGGCTGCGCGCCGCCCGGCAGCAGCAGGATCGCACCGCCCGCCGCGGCGCCGAATACCACCAGCATCGGCAGAATGAACTTCCAGCGGGTGAGATACCGGCGCTGCCCTGTCGCGGGTGCGACACGGTGAGGGAGCTTCTGATCGACGTCGCTCATGACCGTCTTTTTCGAGTGCTGCAGGATGAAGAATGCTCGACATTCCTAGGTACAGCGCTGCCGCCGGTTTGTGCCATGCCCCCCCGAATCGTCGGCAACGCGACCCTGGGTTCAGCGGAGCGATCGCTTAAGAGCCGCTTTCGCCGCGTTGTGGCCGCACATTCCGTGTACCGCGCCCCCGGGCGGAGTGGAAGCGGAGCACAGGTACATGTTGGTGTCCGGCACGGCGTAGGGATTCCAGCGCTGGACGGGGCGGAAGAGAAGCTGCGACAGGTGCTGCGCACCCGCGTTGATGTCGCCGCCGATCAGATTGGCATTGTGATCCTCGAGGTCGGCGGGCGTCATGACGCTGCGGTGCCGGATCAGGTCACGGAATCCGGGCGCGAAGCGCTCGACCTGCGATTCGATGGCGGCGGTCATGTCGGTCGTGGACCCGTTCGGCACGTGGCAGTACGCCCAGGCGACCTCGCCGTCGCCGGGTGCACGGGTCCTGTCGAAGAGCGAGGGCTGAACGAAGAGCACGAAAGGTCGCTGCGCATCGACGCCGTCCCACGGTGCACGCTCGGATGCGAGCACTTCGTCGTAGCTGCCCGCGAGGTGAAGCACGGCGCTTTCCGAGCAGCGTGCATTGCGCCAGGGAACGGGTCCGGAGAGAGCCCAGTCGATCTTGAATGCGCCGGGTCCGTAGCGGAATCGCTCGAGCTGGCGACGGTAGCCGGACGGGAGTCGATCGCCGGCGATCCGCAGCAGCTGTCGTGGCGTGACGTCGAAGAGGATCGCACGTGCGGGAGGCAGCTCTGCGACATCGGTCACGGGTGCATCCGTCTCGATGACTCCGCCGAGCTCGCGCAGATAGGCCGCGAGGGCGCCGGAGATCTGGCGCGAGCCGCCGCGCGCGAGCGGCCAGCCGACGGCATGTCCGGTCACGCACAGCATCAGTCCGAACGACGCGGTACCGATCCAGTCGAGCGGGAGCATGCAGTGACCGGCGACCGCGGCGAACATCGCGCGCGTCGCATCGTTACTGAACCGTGCGCGCACGAGATCGTCCACCGAGCGCAGCGCCTGCATGCCGAAGCGGGCCATGAAGAACGGCCGCCGCGGGATGCGGATGGGACGCAGCGTGTCGTGCACCAGGTCCTGCCAGTTCTCGACGAACGGCTCCACGAGATCGCGGTAGGCCTGGCCATCGCTGCCTAGCGCGCTCACGGTCGAGTCGAGAGTGCGCTCGAGTGTGACGACGCTGCCATCATCGAACGGATGGACCAGCAGCGTCGGCGTGTGAACCCATTCCAGGCCGTACTGCGCCAGCGGCAGCTCCCGGAAGAACGGGGATGCGACGGCCATCGGGTGGATCGTGGAGCAGACGTCATGCAGGTACCCGGGCAGCGTGAGCTCTTCCGTGCGAGTGCCGCCGCCGATGACCGACGCCGCTTCGCGGACGAGCACGGAGTGCCCCTGGCGCGCGAGCGTGACCGCTGCCGCCAGGCCATTGGGCCCGGCACCGACGATGATGGCGTCGTAGCTGATTGCTTGCCTCCGGCTCGGGTGCTGTGTGGCGGTGCGGGGGTCAAGGATCATGCCGGCATGTCGCCGTGTACTCAGATCGCCATTGAACGCTACCCCCGAGGCGAATGAAGCGGACATTCTGTCGCGTCGCCATGACCGCCATGGTTCCGCTCATCGTCGCAGGCACGCCGGCCGTGCTGGCCGCGCAGCAGTCTCCGCCCGGGTCCGCGCGGTCCGTTGCCGCGAGAGATGACAGCGCGCGGGCGGCTGAGCGCCAGCCGTCGAACGTGCAGGCCGCGATCGGCGCCCACGTGGTGCCGCTGGTTACGCATGTGTCGCCGATCCTGGCAGGCTCAGCGAAGACCGAGGGTTACCTGACGCAGCCGACGCTGTTCGCCACGGCCACCGCACTGGGCGGTGCACTGGCGGTGAACGCCGCGGTGAGCCTCGAGGCATTGACGCTGGACCGAGGCGAGCTGGGTGCGGGTGCATACGGCGAGGGCTACGTGGACCGCCGCCACCCGCACACGTACCTGCACGAGCTGATGCTCAGCGCACAGCATGGCGCCGGTCCGATCACGGCGTCGCTCGCTGCCGGACGCGGCTTCGCCCCGTTTGGCACGGACGACCCGATGATGCGGCCGTTCGTGAAGTTCCCGGTGAACCATCATCTCGGTCAGGTGCTCGAACGGCTGGTGCTGGTCGCCGCAGTACGGGCGCACGGCATTTATCTGGAAGCTGGCGCGTTCAACGGCAACGAGCCGCTCGATGCGGAAGACCTCGGGTCGCCGGAGCGGTTCGGCGATTCCTGGGCGGGCCGCATCACCATCGCCCCGCTCAGTGGCGTCGAGCTGCAGGCGAGCCGGGCGTGGATCGTGTCGCCGGAGCTTCCACTCGGCGGTGGCTGGGACCAGCGCAAGTGGAGCGCATCGGCACGCTACGAGCGCATGCACGCGTTCGGTACGATATACGCCCTCGCGGAATGGAACCGCACCACACAGGTGGACCGCGACACCGATGTGTTCTCGTTCGGCAGCGTGTTGGCGGAAGCCGCCGTGGACGTGAACGGCTGGCGGCCGGCGATCCGCATCGAACGTGCGGAACGGCCCGAGGAGGAGCGGCTGGCCGATCCGTTCCGGACGCCGTGGCCGCACGGCGGCGGACACGTGCTCGGCATCACGCGCTGGACGAACACGTCTGCGCGGCTCGAACGCGCGATCAGCGCAGGTCGGTTCGGCATCGCGCCATTCGTGGAGGGGTCGATGGCGCATGTCACGGAGACCGCGGACGGCCTGTTCGACCCGCGCGAGCTCTACGGAAGTCAGACGATCTGGACGGCAAGCATCGGCGCACGGCTGCGGGCGGGATGGCATCCGCCGCGCATGGGCAGATACGGAGCGGCCGCGATCGCGGCAGGCTCCACACACGAACACTGAGGTCATATGCGGTCGAAGATGCGGCTCTGTGCGATTCTCCCGCTGCTGGCGGTCGTTCTGGCGGGCTGCGGCTCGGACGTATCCGGACCGGACCCCGATCCGGATCCCGATCCCGATCCGCTTCCCGTCAGTGACACGCTGCCCGTTCTCGGCCACGGCACGATCGACGCCCGCTACACTGCAGAGGTGGCCGTGCGTGATGACTGGGCATACACGAGCACGTGGGGCAACCGTGGCGCGCCTGGCAACGCCGTCTTCATCTGGGACGTGTCCGCCGCGCAGCCGGTCCTCGTCGACTCGCTCATCATCGCCGGTGCGAGCACGACGGGCGATGTGCAGATCTCCGATGACGGTGTGCTGCTGGTCGTCGCGACAGAGTTCTCGCCGGGCTCCATCGTGATCTACGATCGCTCGACGCCGGCGCTGCCCGTGCACGTCGCAACGTTCACATCGCCGAGCACCGACCGCGGCGTTCACACCGTGAAGCTCGGTCGTGTGAACGGGCGTCATTACGCATTCCTGTCGATCGATCCCGGTGCCGAGCCGGCCCGCCTGGTGATCGCGGACATCACCAACCCGACGAACCCGTCGCAGGTTCTGGATCGCGCGATGGGCAGTCCGTTCGTGCACGACGTGTTCGTCCGCGACGGCCTCCTCTTCACGGCCCTCTGGCACGATGGCGTGACGATCTGGGACATCGGTGGTGGCGGCCGCGGCGGCACGCCGGCAGATCCCGTGCTCATCGTGAACTACCTGCCGGTCAGCGGCTCGATTCACAACGTCTGGTGGTTCCATGACCCCGCGTCGCAGCAGAAGCGCTATCTCTTCCTGGGGGAGGAGGGTCCGGGGAGCGTAGGATCGCGAACGGCGAGCGGTGACATCCACGTCATTGATGTCAGCAACCTGAGCCAGCCGGAACAGGTCGCGATCTACTCCATTCCCGGTGCGGGCACGCACAACTTCTGGATGGATGAGGAGAGCGGCGTGCTGTATGCGGCGTACTACAACGCCGGTGTTCGGGCGATCGACGTGCGCGGCGATCTGGGCTCGTGCACGTCCGCGCAGCGCTCACCGAAGGGGCCGTGCGACCTGCGGCGCATGAATCGCGAGGCCGGCGTCTCGCTGCTCGGCACCACGTTCATCTGGGGCGTAGTGCATCAGGGCACGCACCTGTATGCGAGCGACATGCTGTCGGGGATCTACAAGGTGGACGCGTCAGCGCTCGTGAGGTGACGCCCGCCGAGCGAACGTCCGACCGGCCGCGTGAGCGCATACTCGCCGGCCGCGCGCTGTCACAACCGTCCAACGACGCCGGCCAGCAGCCAGTCGCGTACGCGGTCCGGCAGCATACCCTGCAGGGCGATGCGAAGCCGCGCGTCACGACCGACCACATAGCGAATGCGCGGCCTGCGTGAGGTGAGCGCGTGCGTGACGGCATCCGCGACGTGCTCGGGCGGCAAACCCTTGATGCTGTCCACGCGCGTGCGCAGCGCGTTGACGGCGCGGCCGTAGTATTCCTCCATCTGCGGCGGCATCGTGGCAATGTTGCGCTCGGCCGCGTCGCGTGATGTCTTCCAGATGGGCGTCGCGATGATACCCGGCTCCACCAGCGAGACCGCAATGCCGAACGGTCGCAGCTCGACGCGGAGCGAGTCGGCGGCCGCCTCCAGTGCGAACTTCGATGCCGCGTATGCGCCCATGAACGGCAGGGCGCTGCGCCCGGCGACGGAGCTCATGAACACGATGCGGCCGGCACGATGATCACCCTTCGACGATGACCGTGCGCGCCGCAGCAGCGGCAGGCACGCCTGCGTGACCGCGATCTGGCCCGTGACGTTGATGTCGAGCTGGCGGCGCAGCTCGTCGATCGGCAGAAACTCGAGCGGACCCGCCACTGCCACGCCCGCGTTGTTGACGAGGGCCTGCAGACCCCGCTCACCCGTCTCCGCGCCGATGCGTGCTGCGACCGCAGCTATCTGCACCGCATCCGTGACATCCAGCTGCAGCGGCACGATTGCGCTGCCACCCTGCGCGACGAGAGCGGCGCCGTCCTGCTCACTGCGGACGCCGGCGTAGACACGGAATCCGTCGCGCGCCAGCCGTAACGCACACGCCTCGCCGATCCCCTTGGACGCCCCCGTGACCAGCACCGCCGGCTGCGTATTGAATGCGCGTCGTGCTGGTGCATCGGCGCTGCTCATGTGGGCACGGCGGTCACTGGCATGATACCACACCGGGCATCCACCCCGTCGGTGTAACCAGGCCGATGGCGACCCCGCACATCCGGCCGCTCTCGACATCCATAGCTACCGCGGACCAGCCGCGCTCGTTCGCGGCGACGATGCGCATGTCAACGCCCTCAGGCACCTCGAAGCCCGGCAGCTGAGAGATGTGCGTCGCGTACCGGTAACTGTTCTCCGGCGCGGAGTAGTAGATCTCCTGCAGGTTGTTGAGCATGCGCAGCGCACCCATCATTTCCCGACCCCGGGGCGCGAACGCGGAATCCGCCGCCATCCCCCGGGCGGTATCCGCCGGCGATGCAGTGAACGCCATCTTCTGCTCCGGAACGTTCGCGGACTCGAGCCGGAGCAGCTGGACATACTCCACGTCGAACTCGTCGCGCGCGCGGCCGAGCAGATAGTCACGCCCGAAGTCCATCACTTCGAAGCCCGCGGCAAGCTGCACGCGGGCGATGGGCTCCGGCGTCATGTCGTAGACGATCCAGTTCACAACCGTCGCGTCGGGCTCGCGCGGCTGGCGCACCCACAGGTGGCCGTAAGGCGAGACGCGCACGTACCGGAAAACTTCCGCGGAATCGGGGGCCGGCAACAGCGACACTGCCGCCATTACCGGCGCGCGGCCCACTCCGAGCGGCGGGCCGTCGATCCAGCTGCGGTCGTAGAGCCATTCGTCCAGCTGGAACCGCCCCGCAACCGGACGGAGCGGCCGATTCTTCAGGAAGGCGCCGGACTCATCGTGCAGCGAAAGACGCTGGAGGCGGCTGTCATGGATGAAGATCGTGTCACCGATCAGATGCATGCGCGACGCGCTCCGGAACTCGCCGGGCCCCTCGCCCGGCCGGCCGTGCGCGGAGATGAACGTCCCGTCCGGCGCGTAGATGCGCAGCTCGGCCGACCCCGCATTCATCACGGCAATGCGGCCGTCGCGCAGCTGCACGGCCCCGACGACCTGATGCATCTGGTAGCGCTCATCGCCTTCGACGACGCCGATCGACAATACCGGATCCGCTGCGACATCCCATTCGGACACGGCGTCGCCGGCATTCGCCGAAGCGGCCTCCGGCTGTTCGACGCCGCACGCCGGCAGCAGAGCCACCGACAGGAGCACCGCCAGCAGCGCGCACGAGTTGCGCGCCAGGCGGTGAGTGCTCAAGCTTCCGCGCACGCTCGGCGGATGCGGGCGGTGCCAGTGACGAATGTCGGAAGCAGTGGGATTCATCAACAGCGGAGCATCAGGCATGCGTATCGTCCTCTGGTTTGCGACGATGCTGTTCTTCGTGGCGTTCTTCTCGTACGGATACGTGCTGTGGGCGCGGGCGAGGAAGCGCCGCAGCGGACACACAGCCGACGAGTAGCCGGTTCTGCGCGTGCATCCGTGACGTGCGACGCGGGGTGCCGGACCGGTCGGGTCACTCCCGGAACGGTTCGGCGAACGGTGCGTCCAGGCCGATGGCAAGCCGCGCGGCGGCACGTCCGCACAGAGCGCCGATGACGTTGCCTGTCCCGCAGTAGCCGCCGATCGCCCATACGCCGGGGCGCGGTTCCTCGAATACCGGCAGACCGTCGTTCGTGAAGCCGACACTCGCCGCCCAGCGGCGCGTGACCGGCGCGTGGGAGCCGATCACGTCGCGCAGATGGCGCTCCAGCTGCGACTGGATCTGCCCGGTGACATCCGTGCTGTCCGTCCACTCGGCGTCGCCGGCCGTGTCGCGGAACCCGCCGAGTGTCACACGGCCATCGGGGAGCTGCTGCCAGTACTCGAAGCCGAAGCGCGCATACACCGGACGCGCGATCTGGACGTCGTGGTCCGGCTCCGTTGCAAGCATCTGCAGCCGCGCCGTCCGCACGCGGCCGCTCAGCTCGGGCAGCACGCGCGGCAGCGCGCCATCCACCGCGACGATCACCGCGTTGCACCCGATGGTGCCGCGCGTCGTGAGCACCGCGTCCGCGGCAATGTCGAGGGCGCGCGTGTTCTCGTACAGCATGGCGCCGCGCTCGAGGGCATGCAGCGCCAGCAGGCGCGCCCGCAGGAGCGGGTCGAACGACGCGTCGGTGGGGATGAGCAGGCCGTCGCCTTCCGGGCCCCAGTACGGTTCCACCGGCAGCCCGTCGGCCAGCATCATGTCGCGCTGCGCGTCGCAGTCCTCCCGCTCCGCATCCGTCGTCGCGAGTCGGACGGAGCCGACGCGACGGACGGCCGCCGGTGTTTCCGCGGCCATGCGCTCGATCTGCCGGATGGTGGCGTGGTATATCGCGAGCGCGCGCTCCTGACCATGGCGCGCGACGGCATCATGGTAGAAGTCGTAGCAGCCGGCGAGCAGGAAGCCGCCGTTGCGCCCCGCGGCTGCTCCTGCGACGCTGCCCGCATCGATGCCCGCCACGCGCACACCGTGGTCGCGCAGCTCGTGAATGCAGGAAAGGCCGGAGCCGCCCAGTCCCACGACGCACACGTCAACGTCGATATCGCCGTCCAGCGAGGGCAGTCCGGCCCAGCGGCCGTCCTCCCAGACTGCGGGGGGATCCTGTGCCGACATCAGCCGGGAATGCTGTGACCAGTATCCTCGTCCGTCTCCCGCATCGAGGAGACGGCCCATTCGGCGTCGTTGTCCACGATCGACACGTGCGTCACGCCGCCGGGGAAACGACCCTGCAGCATCACGTACTGTCGCCACAGCTCTTCGTTCGGGTGCCGCCACTCGTGCAGGTAGTACACGCCCTGTATGCGCGCCTGCAGCAGCTCCTTCGTGCAGCCGAAACACGGACGCATCGTCGTGTAGATCGATGCACCCTCCACCGGGATGCCGAATCGCGCCGCGCTCAGCAGCGCGTTCTGCTCCGCGTGCACACAGATGCACACGTCATAGCCATGCGCAGCGCGGTAGCGATCCCGGTTCGCGCAGCGCTCGCACCCGCCCTCGTCGCAGTTGCGCGTGCCCTCGGGAGTGCCGTTGTAGCCGGTCGAGATTATTCGGTCGTTGCGCACGAGAAGGGCGCCGACCCGGTTGCCGATGCAGTTCGCGCGTCGCCGCACCGCCATGGCGATGTGCATGTAGTAGTCGATGCGGTCCGGCCGCCCGGCGTCCTTCGCCACGATCATCGCGCGCCTTTCGGGTAGGGGCAGGTGCGGTCAGTGTGACACGAACGCGCCGTCCGCGCCAGATGTCCCCGGGTAGCGGCGCCCTGCCCCTGCATCCGGCCGGGCGGCCCCTGCTTCTTGACCTCAGGTGTTGATGCCTCAATACTTGAGGGCAGCAGCGCGCACCGCCTCTGTCGCGCGGCGCAGCCATGTACCCGGACAGCGCGAGGAATCACGACCATGCCGAAAGCCAGTATGAACCTGCTCCAGGGCACTCTCGACCTGGTGGTGTTGAAGGCGCTGGTGTTCGGACCGCGCCACGGCTACGAGGTCGCGCGCTGGGTGCTCACGACGACGGACGGCGAGCTGAACGTGGATGACGGCGCGCTGTACACGGCGCTCCACCGGCTGCAGAAGCGGGGCTGGCTGAAGGCGGAGTGGGGGGTCACGGAGCGGAACCGACGGGCGAAGTACTATGCACTGACGGCAGGCGGGCGGCGGCAGCTGGCGACGGAGGCGAGCACATGGGAGCGATACGCTGAAGCGATGTTCAAGGTCCTGGGTGCGACCGCGGACGCGGCTGAGGTTTGACCATGGAAGGGA
>DATHVW010000263.1:0-15037 GCA_035461085.1 Longimicrobiales bacterium
GCTCGACTACCTGCAGGATCTCGGCATTACCGCCATCTGGCTCCTGCCGTTCTACCCCTCGCCCTGGCGCGACGATGGCTACGATATTGCCGACTACGCCGACATCCACCCGGCGTACGGCACGATGGCCGACTTCAAGCGGTTCCTGCGCGAGGCACACAGCCGCGGACTGCGCGTCATCACCGAGCTGGTGATCAATCACACGTCCGACCAGCACCCGTGGTTCCAGCGCGCGCGACGAGCGAAGCCGGGCTCCGCCGCCCGCGACTTCTACGTGTGGACGGACGACCCGAACAAGTACCGCGAGACGCGCATCATCTTCAAGGACTTCGAGGCCTCCAACTGGTCGTGGGATCCGGTCGCGGGTGCGTACTTCTGGCACCGCTTCTACTCGCACCAGCCGGATCTGAACTTCGACAATCCCGCGGTGCACGACGCCATCTTCAAGACGATGGACGCATGGTTCCGTCTGGGCGTGGACGGCATGCGCCTCGATGCCATCCCCTATCTCTACGAGCGCGAAGGCACGAACTGCGAGAATCTGCCCGAGACGCACGCGTTCCTGAAGAAGATGCGCGCGCGGCTGGACGAGAACTTCACCGGCAGGATGTTCCTCGCGGAAGCCAATCAGTGGCCGGAAGAGACCGTGCCGTACTTCGGCGACGGTGACGAGTGCCACATGAACTTCCACTTCCCGGTGATGCCCCGGCTGTTCATGTCGATCCAGATGGAGGACCGCTTCCCCATCATCGACATTCTGAACCAGACGCCGCCGATCCCGGACAACTGCCAGTGGGCGACGTTCCTGCGCAACCACGATGAGCTGACGCTCGAGATGGTGACGGACGAGGAACGGGACTACATGTACCGGATGTACGCCAATGACCCGCAGGCACGCATCAATCTCGGCATTCGTCGCCGTCTCGCGCCGCTGCTCGGCAACAACCGCCGCAAGATCGAGCTGATGAACTCGCTGCTGTTCTCGCTGCCCGGCACGCCCGTGCTCTATTACGGCGATGAGATCGGCATGGGTGACAACATCTACCTGGGCGACAGGAACGGCGTGCGAACGCCTATGCAGTGGAGCGCGGACCGCAACGCCGGGTTCTCGCGTTCCAATCCGCAGCGTCTCTACCTGCCCGTGATCGTTGACCCCGAGTATCACTACGAGACCGTGAACGTGGAGGCGCAGCAGGCCAATCCGAGCTCGCTGCTGTGGTGGACCAAGCGACTGATCGCCCTGCGCAAGCGCTTCCAGGCATTCGGCCGCGGGTCGATCGAGTTCCTGTACCCGGACAATCGCAAGGTCCTCGCGTTCCTGCGCAGTCACGAGGACGAGACCGTTCTCGTCGTGGCCAACCTGTCGCGTTACGTGCAGTACGCGAACCTCGACCTGTCCCGGTTCCGCGACCACATCCCGGTCGAGCTGTTCGGACTCACGGAGTTCCCGCGCATCGGCAATGATCCGTTTTTCATCACGCTCGGGCCGCACGCCTTCTACTGGTTCCAGATCCGACGCGCGGACCGCGCACAGGAGATGCTCATGCCGGGCGGCCGGCCGCGACCGGAGAAGCATTTCTCCCGCGCCGACTGGGACGCCCTCGTGAACGACGGCGACAGCGCCGTGCTCGACGATGTGCTGCCGGACTACATCGTGTCGCAGCGGTGGTTCCAGGGTAAGGGCCGCGCGTTGCGCAGCATGCGCGTGAAGGATCTGCTGCCGGGGTCGGTGCCCGGCGCAGGTCATCGCATAGCTCTGGTGGAAGTGCAGTACGTCGAGGAAGCGCCCGAGACGTACGTGGTTCCCGTGATGCTGCTCGAAGGGCCGCAGGCACAGCAGCTGATCGACAGCCACCCCGGAGCGGTGATCGCGGAAGAGGAACGCGAGCATGCCGCCATCATCGTCGATGCTGCCCATGTGCCCGAGTTCCAGGCTTCACTGCTCGACGCGGCCAGCGGCCGGCGCCGTATCCGCGGCCGTAATGGTGAGCTGCAGGGCACCGCTTCCAGTCAGCTGCGCAGGCGGGTGGAAGGGATGGACGAGCGCCAGAGCCGGCTGCTCGGCGCCGAGCAGAGCAACACGTCCATTCTGTTCGATCGCAGTGTGGTGCTGAAGCTCTACCGGCGTCTGGACGACGGCCTGAGCCTCGACGTCGAGGTGGGGCAGTTCCTCGGGGAGCACGGCTTCAGGCACACACCGGCGGTGGTCGGATCACTTTCCTATGCGCGCGATGACGCACCCGTCCGCACGCTCGCGGTCCTCCAGGAGTTCGTGCCGAACGAAGGCGATGCATGGAGCCTCACGCTCGATGCAGTGACCGAGTTCTTCGAGCGGGCGGCAACCGTGACCGACGGACCGGCCATGGTGGATGCGAGCACGCGATCACTGCTGCGTCAGGCCGCTGAGCCTCCGACGGACTCGGCCCGCGCGTTCGTGGGGCCGCACCTGGAGGAAGCGCGACTCCTCGGCGAACGGACGGCGGACATGCACCTGGTGCTGGCTTCCGACCCGGAGGACCCCGCGTTCGCGCCGGAGCCGTTCACGATGTTCTACCAGCGATCACTGTATCAGTCGATGCGCAACCTGTCCGGTCGCGTGCTGCAGCTGCTGCGCACGCGTGTGGACGAGCTGGAAGGCGAGGTGAAGGGCTGCGCCACCGAGGTGCTCGCACTCGATGAAACGATCCTGCGTCGCTTCCGCAGTCTGGTCGACCACAAGGTCAACGGCTCGCGCATCCGCTGCCACGGTGATTTCCACCTCGGACAGGTGCTCTACACGGGCAACGACTTCTACATCACGGACTTCGAGGGCGAGCCGATACGGCCGCTCTCGGAGCGGCGACTGAAGCGGTCGCCGCTGCGCGACGTCGCAGGCATGCTGCGCTCGTTCCATTACGCCGCGTACGCCGCGCTGTACGAGCGCGAGGAACGGAGCCACGTCCGCACGATCGATCGCGCGGCGATGGAGTGGTGGGCACGCGGCTGGTACGCGTACCTGGGCGGCGCCTACCTGAACGGGTACCTGGGCGTGATGGGCGGCTCGCCGATCCTGCCGCAGGAGTCGGAGGAGCTTGCACGACTGCTGGACGTATACCTCCTCGAGAAGGCGGTCTACGAGCTGGGCTACGAGCTGGGCAACCGTCCGGCGTGGGCCGCGATTCCTCTGCGCGGGCTGCTGCAGCTGCTCGACGGTGAGGAGCGCTCGAAGTGAAGACCCGCATGAGCGGGCTTCCCGAGCTCGCCCGGCTGTACGGCGTCGAGACTGCATACGAGGACATGGCGGGCGCACGGCGGCGCGCGGATGCCGAGGCGCTCGCGCTCACGCTGCGGGCGCTGGGCGCTCCCCTTGGCGACGCCGGGGGCGCGCGCGACGCTCTCTCGGCCCGTCGTGCCGAGCTCGACATGATGGGCATTCAGCCGGTGCAGGTTGCGTGGGATGGCGCGTTTCCGCAGGCGCGCGTGCGGCTCGCGCATGGCGAGTCGGAGCGCGCGGCCATCGAGATCCGCCTGGAGTCCGGCGAGGTCATCACGCAGGCCTGCCGGGCCGAGCCCGTGAACGCGCGCGCACGTCGCGGCTGGAGCGCTACGCACGCGCTGCACATCGGCCGCCGGCTGCCGCACGGGTATCATCGTCTTCTCGTCGAGACGTCCGGTGCCACGTTTCAGTCACTCATCATCTCGGCGCCGCGCCGCGCATACACGCCGCTTCACGAGCGCGAGTGGGGTGTGTTCGTACCGCTCTACGCGCTCTGTTCGACGAACAGCTGGGGCATCGGCGATTACAGCGACCTCGCCCGGCTGGCGCAGTGGGCGGGTGAACAGGGGGCCGGCTTCCTGTCCACGCTGCCGCTGCTCGCGACGTTCCTCGATGCGCCGTTCGAGCCGAGTCCCTACTCCCCGGCCAGCCGCCTGTTCTGGAACGAGCTGTTCGTTGATGTCACGGCCGTCCCCGGATGGACCCGCGATCCCGACGCGGATGCGGAGATCGCAGCGTGCCGGACTGGTGGACTCGTGGACTACCGCCGGACGGCGGCACTGAAGCGGCGCGAGCTGGAGCGCGCCCGCGTCGCCGCGTCATCGGATGCGGGCGTGCGCGACGGGCTCGACCACTTCGCCGCCGCTCATGCGCATGCGTCCGACTACGCACGCTTCCGGGCGGTGTGCGACCGACGGCGCGAAGCCTGGATGGCATGGCCGGAACGCATGAAGAACGGCGAGCTCCGGGATGGCGATTTTGCGCCCGAGGACTATGAGTACCACCTGTTCGCGCAGTGGCAGGCCGAGCACCAGCTCGCCGCCGTCGGCGCGGCCCGCCACGAGGGTGCCGCAAGTCTCTACCTGGACATGCCGCTGGGCGTGAACCCAGCTGGCTACGATGCGTGGCGCTTCCGCGACCTGTTTGCCGACGGTATCTCCGCCGGCGCGCCGCCGGATCCGCTCTTCACGGGAGGCCAGAACTGGGGCTTCCGTCCGCTCGTGCCGGAGGCGCTGCGTGCCAGTGGCTACACGTACCTCATTGAGACGCTCCGGCACCATTTCCGCCACGCGCCGATGCTCCGGCTCGACCACGTCATGTCCCTCTACCGCCTCTACTGGGTGCCGGAGGGGGTGGACGCCCGGCGCGGTGTGTACGTGCGTTATCCGGAGGATGAGCTGTTCGCCATCCTCGTGCTCGAATCGGCGCGACACCAGGCCGTCGTCATCGGCGAGGATCTGGGCACTGTGCCCGCCGCGGTGCGCAGTGCCATGGACCGCCACGGTGTGCTCCGTATGCACGTCGTGCAGTTCGAGGCAGCGCCCGATGGCGCGTCTCCCGTAAACGTGCCGGATGAGACCGTGGTCGCGAGCCTGAACACGCACGACATGCCCCTGTTCGCCGGATTCTGGCGCGGGAGCGAGATCGACGATCAGCTCGATCTCGGACTCATCGATCAGGATGAGCACGAGGCGGCCATGCGTGACCGTGCCCTGCTGCGCCGCTCCCTCTCGAGGAGTGTGGGCGCGGGCGGCGAAGTTGAGGCGGGTCTGGTCCGACAGCGCCTGCTCGAGCGGCTGGCCGCGTCACCGGCGCGTTATGTGCTCGTAACGCTGGAAGACCTGTGGCTGGAGGAGCGACCGCAGAACGTGCCCGGCACGTCGAGCGAACGGCCGAACTGGCAGCGCCGCGCCCACAGGTCGCTCAACGAGATCATCGGGGATGCGGCCGTTCGCCGCATGCTGAACGCAATTGGCGAGCGTCGCAGAACGCCGCCCGTCCGGACTGAGGCCCATGGCTGACACGACTCGCAGGAGAAAGACACGGACCGTCCTGACGAAGGACGACCTCCACTGGTTCAACGAAGGCACGCACAACCGCCTTTACGACAAACTGGGCGCGCACCGTCGCACCACGTCCGGTGTGGACGGGACGAACTTCGCCGTGTGGGCGCCGAACGCCGAACGCATCAGTGTCATCGGTGACTTCAACGACTGGCAGCCCGGCGTCACACCGCTCGCCCCGCGCGGCAACTCGGGCATCTGGGAGGAGTTCGTACCCGGCATCGGCCGCGGTGCGCGCTACAAATACCACATCGAGTCGCGTTACAACGGATTCCGCGTGGACAAGGCAGACCCGTTCGGCCGCATGCACGAGGAGCCGCCCGCCACCGCGTCGATCGTATGGGATACGGACTACGACTGGAGCGATGGCGCGTGGCTGGAGGGACGTGCCGCGCACAACGGCATCGACCGCCCGTTGTCCATCTACGAAATGCACATCGGCTCGTGGCGGCGCGACGATGGCGTACCGCTCGGGTACCGCGAGATGGCCGAGCCCCTGGCCGACTACCTCGCCGGACTCGGGTTCACACACGTCGAGTTCCTCCCCGTCATGGAGCACCCGTTCTTCGGGTCGTGGGGCTACCAGACGACCGGCTACTTCGCACCGACCAGCCGCTTCGGAACACCGCAGGACTTCATGTATCTGATCGACGTCCTGCACCAGCGCGGCATCGGCGTGCTGCTCGACTGGGTACCATCCCATTTCCCCGGCGACGCGCACGGCCTGCACTACTTCGACGGCACACATCTCTTCGAGCACTCCGACCCGCGCCAGGGTTTCCACCCGGACTGGAAGAGCTTCATCTTCAACTACGGCCGCAACGAGGTACGCTCGTTCCTGCTGAGCAGCGCCATGTTCTGGATGGACGTGTACCATGCCGACGGCCTGCGCGTCGATGCCGTCGCTTCCATGCTGTACCTCGATTACTCCCGCGAGGCGGGCGAGTGGATTCCCAACCGGTTCGGCGGCCGCGAGAACCTGGAGGCCATCGAGTTCCTGCGCCGGCTCAACAGCGACATCTACCAGGCGTTTCCCGATACGCAGACGATCGCCGAGGAATCCACCGCGTGGCCCATGGTATCACGCCCGACCTACGTGGGCGGCCTCGGCTTCGGGATGAAATGGGACATGGGGTGGATGCACGACTCGCTCGATTACATGTCGCGCGACCCGGTCCATCGCAGCTATCACCACGGCAAACTCACGTTCCGCGGCGTGTATGCGTTCACGGAGAACTTCGTGCTCCCGCTCTCGCACGACGAGGTGGTGCACGGCAAGGGGTCACTCGTCGGCAAGATGCCGGGCGACCACTGGCAGAAGCTGGCCAACCTCCGCCTCCTGTACGGCTACATGTTCACGCAGCCCGGCAAGAAGCTGCTGTTCATGGGAGGCGAGCTTGCGCAGTGGCAGGAGTGGAACCACGACGCCCAACTCGACTGGCCGCTGCTCGGCCACGAGTCGCACGCCGGCATCCAGCGCTGGGTGCGCGACCTCAATCATTTCTATCGCCAGGAGCCGGCCGCCCACCAGCTCGATTTCGATTCCGCCGGGTTCCAGTGGCTCGACGCCGATGATGCATGGAACAGCGTGCTGTCGTACGTCCGTCGCTCGCGCGTCGATCAGAACACGGGTCAATGTGAGGAGCTGCTCATCATCTGCAACTTCACGCCGCTCGTGCGCGAGAACTACCGTGTCGGCGTACCGCACACCGGCTTCTGGCGCGAGGTCCTGAACAGCGACAGTGAGCTGTACGGCGGCAGCAGCGTTGGCAACCTCGGCGGCACGCATTCCGTGCCCGTACCGTTCCACGGCCGGCCTCATTCGCTGAATCTGACGCTGCCGCCGCTCGGCATGCTCGTGCTGAAGCATCAACCCGGTGAGGTTGCGTGAGCGGAGCAGCGCTGCCGGATGAAGTACGAACCCGCCCGGCCGAAGCACCGGTAAACGCGCGGCGTCCATGGCTGCCGGCGTCCGGCACAACGGAGCGGAACACCAGTGCCGCGGCTGCACTGCCGCTCGGCGGCGACGCCCGCAGCGACGGCAGCGCAAGCTTCGTCGTTTGGGCGCCGGCCGCCGGCAGCGTACTGCTGCGCCTGCACACCGACCCGCCACGCAGCGCGGAGCTGCACAGCGAGCCGCACGGATATCACACGGTGATCGTACCCGACGTGCCCGCGGGCACACGCTATACGTTCGAGCTGCCCGACGGCTCGGAGCTGCCCGACCCGGCCTCACGTTGCCAGCCCGATGGCGTACACGGCCCGTCGGAGCTGACGGGCACGGAATTCCAGTGGCAGACGAGCGAATGGCGTGCGCCGCAGCTGCGTGACCTCGTCATCTATGAGATGCACATCGGCACGTTCACGCCGGAGGGTACGTTCGACGCCGCGATCGAGCGACTGCCCGCCCTGCGCGAGCTCGGCATAACGGCGCTCGAGATCATGCCGGTCGCGCAGTTCCCCGGAAATCGCAACTGGGGCTATGACGGCGTCTTCGCGTTCGCTGCGCAGAGCTCGTACGGCGGGCCCACAGGCTTGAAGCGATTCGTGGATGCCGCGCATGCGCACGACCTCAACGTCATCCTGGACGTGGTATACAACCATGTGGGACCGGAAGGCAACTATCTGCCACGCTTCGGCCCGTACTTCACCGAGACGTACCACACACCCTGGGGCGCAGCACTGAACTTCGATGATGCAGGCAGTGACGAGGTGCGCCGCTATTTCATCGAGAGCGCATTGCAGTGGACGGCTGAGTTCCGCATCGACGGCCTGCGCCTGGATGCGATTCATGCCATCATCGATCGGTCCGCGACACCGTTCCTGCGCGAGCTGGCAACTGCCGTCCACGATCGCGCGGCGGAGCGCGGCCGGTCCGTCGTTCTCATCGCGGAAAGCGATCTGGGCGACGCGCGCGTGATTCGACCGGAACGTCTGGGCGGAATGGGTCTCGACGCGCAGTGGCTGGACGATTTCCATCACTCCCTGCGCACGCTGCTGACCGGCGAAGACGTGGGATACTACACCGATTTCGGCACACTCGCGCATTTCGCCAGAGCCTGCCAGCACGGCTTCGTCTATGCCGGCGAATACTCGCGATACCGCGGCCGACGCCATGGAGCACCGGCGCCCGACGTACTGCCGCGACAGCTCATTGTGTACGCCCAGAACCACGACCAGATCGGCAACCGCATGACGGGAGATCGGCTGACGGAGAAAGTCACACCGGCCCAGCTGCGTCTCGCCGCGGCGGCAGTACTCCTGGCGCCGTTCACCCCCATGCTGTTCATGGGAGAGGAGTACGGCGAGAACAGGCCCTTCCCGTTCTTCGTCGAGTTCGGCGACCCGGAGCTCATTGCCGCCGTACGGGATGGCCGGCATGCGGAGTTCGCTGCGTTCAGTTGGCAGGGCGAGCCACCGGACCCGCAGGGAGTAGATACCCGTCGCAGTGCAGTGCTGAACTGGGACGCGCGCGAACAGGATGGGCACCGCGAGCTGCTGCAGCTGCATGCGCGCCTGATCGAGCTCCGGCGCACACACCCCGGCATTCATGCGGCGGACGCCATCAGCACGGACGTGCTGGATACCGGCGGCCGTCCGTCCGATGGAGACATCCGCCATGGAGTGGTGGTGATCCGCCGACGCGCGGCCGAGCAGAGCTCGATCCTGCTGCTCAACTTCGCCCCCGATACGGTGCCGTTCGACCTGCCGGACACAGCCGATACATGGCGCATCGAGATCGATACGGCCGGTAGCAATCGGGTGGTTGTGGATCACCGGATCGAGCTGGCAGCGCACAGCGCAGTACTGCTGCTTCACGACGAAGTCTGACGAACATGGAACGCTACGTCTGCATCCACGGGCACTTCTACCAGCCGCCGCGCGAGAACGCGTGGCTGGAGACCATCGAGCAGCAGGACTCCGCATACCCGTACCACGACTGGAACGAACGCATCACCGCAGAGGCCTATGGCCCGAACGCGGAGGCGCGGATACTCGATGCGCGTGATCGCATCATCCGGATCGTGAACAACTATGCGCGCATCAGCTACAACTTTGGACCGACGCTCCTTTCGTGGCTGCGTGAGCACGCGCGCGACACCTACGACGCGGTGCTGGAGGCGGACCGGGAAAGCATAACCCGCTTCGGTCGCGGGTCCGCCCTCGCGCAGGCCTACAATCACCTGATCATGCCGCTCGCCAACGATCGCGACCGCCGCACCCAGGTGATCTGGGGTATCCGTGACTTCGAGTGGCGCTTCGAGCGCAAGCCGGAGGGCATGTGGCTCCCCGAGACTGCTGTCGATACGGCGACACTCGAGGATCTGGCGGCCCAGGGCATTCGCTTCACCATTCTCGCACCGAACCAGGCCGCAGCAGTCCGGCCCATCGGCGCACGCGACTGGCAGGACGTCCGGCAGGCGGGCCTCGATACCCGGCGGAGCTATCTCTGCCGGCTGCCGTCCGGCGCCGAGATCGTGGTCTTCTTCTATGATGGCACCACATCGCGTGCCGTAGCGTTCGAGGGCCTGCTCCGGAACGGCGAGCACTTCGCCCAGCGCATCCTGGCCCTCCACGACGGCGCCCAGGATGTCAGCCTGGCCCATATCGCCACCGATGGTGAGACCTACGGGCATCACCACTCGCACGGCGAGATGGCGCTGGCCTACGCGCTCCATCACATCGAGGAGCGGCAGCTCGCGACATTGACGAATTACGCGACTTTCCTCGAGAAGTACCCGCCCGGCTGGGAAGCCGTCATCGAGGAGAACACGTCATGGAGCTGCGCACACGGGGTCGAGCGCTGGCGCAGCGACTGCGGCTGCCACACGGGCGGAGCACCCGGCTGGAACCAGCAGTGGCGGGCACCACTGCGTGCGGCGCTGGACTGGCTGCGCGATGAAGTCACGCCGCATTTCGAGCGGCGCGCAGGTGAGCTGATGAACGATCCGTGGGCCGCGCGCGATGACTACATCGACGTCGTGCTCGACCGCCGGCGCAATACCATTCCGTTCATCGCCAGACATGCGCGCGGCACGGCCGGGCAGACGGACGTGACGACGCTGCTGGAGCTGATGGAGCTGCAGCGCCACACCATGCTGATGTATACCAGCTGCGGCTGGTTCTTCAACGAGCTCTCCGGCATCGAGACGGTGCAGGTGCTGCAGTATGCCGGCCGGGTGGTTCAGCTGGCGGAGAAGCTGTTCGGCGTTCCGTTCGAGAAGGGGCTCCTCGACAGACTCGAGGATGCTCACAGCAACCTGACTGACGCCGGCACCGCACGCAGCATCTACGAACAGCAGGTCGTCCCGGCGCGGGTGGACCTGCTGAACGTGGCCGCGCATTACGCCGTGAGCTCTCTGTTCGACGAGACGCGCAAGGAGATGCGCATCTACTCCTATCAGGTGGAGCTCGAGCACGGCGATCGCAGGCAGAGCGGCGAGACCGTGCTCCTGGTCGGGCGCGCGCGCGTGACCTCCGAGATCACGCAGGAGTCCGATGTGGTCACGTTCGCCGTGCTGCACTTCGGCAACCACAACCTGACCGGCGGCATCCGCCGGTTCGCCGGCGATGAGGAATTCCGCGCGCTGCGCGACGAGTTGCTCCGTGCCTTCTCCACCGCCGACCTGTCGGCGGTCGTACGACAGCTGGCGAACTTCCCGGAGTATACGTTCTCGCTGAAGTCGCTGTTTGGTGACCGTCAGCGCCAGATCCTCTACCGTGTGCTGGAGTCGAGCGTCACGGATGCGGAGCGCGCATACAGGCGACTGTACGAAGAGAACGCATCGCTGATGCGGTTCCTGATCGCCCAGGACCTGCCGCTGCCGCGTGTCTTCCGGATGGCCGCCGAGTTCGTATTGAATCGCGACATACGAGCCACTCTCGCCGGCCCCGAGATCGACCTGGACCGGGCGCGTTCGCTGCTGGAGGAAGCGGAAGCGACACGCGTGCAGCTCGACCGCGAAGGTCTCAGCTACGTCGTCGGCAAGTCTCTCGAGCACGTCGCGCTGGCACTCCTGGAGCAGCCTCATGACCTGAGACTGCTCCAGGCATGGTCGGACCTCGCGACGCTGACCGAATCACTTCCGTTCGACGTGAACCTCTGGAAATCGCAGAACGTGTTCTACGAGCTGCTGCGAACGGTCTATCCCGCCGTGCAGGAGCGGGCCGGCGCCGGCGAGGATGACGCGCGGCGGTGGTCGGAGCTGTTCACGGTCCTGGGCGACCAGCTGTCGGTGGTCGTTGGCTGACATGCGCATTCCCATCGCGACGTACCGGCTCCAGATCAACGACGCCTTCACGCTCGAAGACGCCCGCCGGATCGTGCCGTACCTGGCGCATCTCGGCATCAGTGACCTCTATCTGTCCCCGATCTTCGAGGCGCGCAGCGGCAGCACGCACGGTTACGATGTCACGGATCCGACGCGCATCCGCGCGTCGGTCGGCGGCATCGAGGCACTGCGCGGACTCGCGGCGGAGGCCCGGCAGCACCACATGGGGCTACTGCTCGATATCGTGCCGAACCACATGGCCGCGTCGGTGGAGAATCCGTGGTGGCGCGATGTCCTCGTGCATGGGCGTGCGTCCGTGTACTCGACGTTCTTCGACATCGACTGGGGCTCTCCCTCCGAACCGCGCAGGCTCGCCCTGCCCATTCTGGGTGATTCGCTGGATGCCGTGATCGGGCGTGGCGAGATCCGGGTCGATGCTGACCAGAGCCTCCTCATTTACCACGACAACCGGCTGCCGCTCGCGCCGGGTACGGCTGCCAGCGACGTGCGCGAGACGCTGAGGGCGCAGCATTACGAGCTGGTGCCGTGGTGGACGGCCTCAGAAGAGATGACCTATCGGCGCTTCTTCGATATCACGGATCTGGCCGGCTTACGGGTCGAGGATGAGACCGTGTTCCGAAGCACGCATTCCCTCATCCGCGACCTCGCGGCCGAAGGCATCATTACGGGTCTGCGCATCGATCATATCGACGGACTGGCCGATCCAGCCGGATATCTGCGATCGCTTCGTGCGTATGTCCGCGGAGCCGATGGCGAGCCCGTCTACACACTGGTCGAGAAGATCCTCGAGCGCTCCGAATCGCTCCCCGCTGACTGGGAGTGCGAGGGCACGACCGGCTACGAGTTCCTGAGCCTCGCCACGGCGCTGCTGGTGGAGCCGGAGGGGCAGGCACGCATCGAGACGTTCTATCGCAGGGTCACCGGCGATTCGCGCCAGTTCGGCCAGCTCGCACGCGAGAAGAAGCTGCTGGTGCTGGAACGGCTGTTCGGCGGCGAGCTGGCAGCGCTCGCGCGCGGGCTGGTTCGTCTGACGGGCGCTGATTACGGGCCCGCGCGGCGCGCGATCGCGGAGGTCACGGCGAGCATGGACGTGTATCGCACGTATACGCGCGACCTGCACGTGAGTCCTGCCGACCGCCGCCGTATCGCGGAGGCGGTCACGGATGCGCTCCAGCATACGCAGGCGGCACGGCTGGAGCGCATGATCGAGCTGGTCCGGCGCGTCGCGCTGCTCGAGCACGACGGCGATCCGGCCGCGCAGCTCGAGTGGGTGAAACGCTGGCAGCAGTTCACCGGCCCCGTCATGGCGAAGGGCTACGAGGACACCGCGCTGTACTGCCACAATGCGCTGCTCGCCGCCAACGATGTCGGCAGCGACCCGGAACGGCCGTGCATGAGTGCGGCCGAGCTCGGCATTGCGCTCGGCCGGCGCACCGGATCCGGGTCGCTCTCGCTCAACGCGACCGCCACGCACGACACCAAGCGCGGTGAGGACACGCGCGCCCGCATCGCCGTACTGTCCGAGCTTCCGGACGAGTGGCGGAGCCGGCTGCGCCGGTGGATGCGTGAGGGCGACGAGTGGAAGAGCGAAGTGGCGGAGGAAGAGGAGACTGTGGCACCCTCGGCTGACGTGGAGAGCCTGCTCTACCAGACGCTGCTCGGGGCCTGGCCGCTCGACGGAGTGGATGACGCGTTCCGTGAGCGCATCCAGGCATACATGACGAAAGCGGTGCGTGAAGCCAAGGAACAGACGAGCTGGCGTCGGCCGGACGAGGACTACGAGAAAGCGCTCGCCGGCTTCATCGAGCGGCTCATGGCGGAGTTCGGCCGCGAAGGACTGGCCGAGGACATCGGCGACTTCGCCGTACGGCTCGCGCCGCACGGCGCTCTCAACAGCATCTCGCAGATGCTGCTGAAGGTCACGGGCCCCGGTATCCCCGATATCTACCAGGGCACCGAACTGTGGTCACATACGCTCGTGGACCCGGACAACCGGACAGCGGTCGATTTCCCGCTCCGGCACCGTCTGTTCGATGACGTAATGGCGCTACGCGACACACCGGATCCCAAGGCGGTCCGCGCCCTGCTCGACGCGTGGCAGGACGGACGCATCAAGCTGCTGCTGACCGCGATGGCCCTGCGTTTCCGCGCCACACACCGCGACGTGTTCGAGGATGGCGATGTGGTCGGGATCCCGGCCGCGGGATCCCGGGACGATCACGTGTTTGCATTTGCTCGCACGCGGGGCGACCGTGCATGCATCACGGTCGTACCCCGGTGGACCGCGGCGCTCGGACGGGATGCGGTGATCGATCCGGACGCCTGGGGAGACACTGCGCTGCACCTGCCACCTCAGCTGCGCCGTGTCTGGCACAACGCGCTCACCGGCGAGATCATTCATGCCGAAACAGCGCTGCATGTCGCTGACGTCTTCCGGCACATCCCGTTCGGTCTGCTGGAAGTGTCGCAGCCGATCGGGGGCTGAGTAACGATTCGGGAGCGACCCTCAGATCCGCAGTGTACCGTGGTGCGCGGCGACGATCCCGCCGGTCATCACATCCCATTCGACATCGGCGAAGCCCGCGCGCTCCATGCGGTGCGCCAGCTCAGCCGGCTCCGGAAACTGGAGCACCGACTCGGGCAGATACGTGTAGGCGCTGCCATGTCGGCTGACCAGTCGCCCGATCAGTGGAAGGATGCGGCGGAAGTAGGCGAGGTAGAGGGCGCGGAATGGCTGCCACTGGGGTGTCATGAACTCCAGCACCACCAGCTTCCCGCCCGGCCGGATCACGCGCGCAAGCTCGCGCAGGCCGGCGTCCAGGTCGGCGAGGTTCCGTACGCCGAATGCGACCATCGCGCCATCCACGCTCCCGTCGCGCAGGGGAAGCCGCAGGGCATCCGCGCAGGCCGGCTCGATGTTGCGGCCGCGCAGCTTGCTCCGGCCGGCATCCAGCATCGGATACGCGAAGTCGAACCCGAGCACGGTGCCGCTGAACCCCGGACGGTCCGCCAGCTCCACAGACAGATCGAGTGTGCCCGCGCATGAATCCAGCCAGGTACCGCCGGGCGTTGCCCCCTCCAGCAGTCGGTCCACGGCACGCCGGCGCCAGGCGCGGTCACGGTTCGCACTGAGTACGTGGTTCAGGAGGTCGTAGCGAGGCGCGATTGCGCCGAACATGCGGCGCACCTCCGTCGCCTTCGTCTCCGGGGGCGGCAGCGGTATGCCTGCCATCGCGCTGATCCTTCGCTTTTCATTACATTGGGGCTGCGGCCGAACGCGCCGGAAGGTAGTCCCCGCGCCCGGCATCAGCAACCGCGAGCCGACCGCGAAACCGGACACCCGCCCGTGCCGTATGGTGGGTTCAGGACGGCGCTGTGCCGGCGCGCGGCACACACGGGGACAGCCGTCCCACTCCCGCGAGGAT
>DATHVW010000264.1:0-10673 GCA_035461085.1 Longimicrobiales bacterium
CGTCACTTCCAGCGGCGTGTTGCAATAGCTGCACGCCAGCACGCGCGACCCTTCGTCCGCCTCCAGCTCCACCGCATCCCGGTGACCGCAGACGGGACACCTGTACGTCCCGTACAGCTGCGCACCTTCAGTGGCCATCATTGTACCTCCAGTGCCGGCGTTTACGCTCCGGGACCCGCGGGAGCGAGATGTATGCCACAAGGCATACTCGCGACCCGTCGGACGCACGCCCGCCTCTTCAACGGTAATACCGAACGGCGCGAAAGGTCAATGGATGCGAGCGGGGCCGCGTGTGCGACGCGGCCCCGCATCTTCCTGCACTTCCCTGATTTGAGCGTTGTGACTTAAAGCGATTTCGCGATGTGGGCGGCCAGATCCACGCATCGTACCGAATAGCCCCACTCGTTGTCATACCACGACATCACCTTCACCATGCGGTCCTCGACGACGAACGTCGAGAGCAGGTCCACGATGGAGCTGGCCGGGTGGCCGATGTAATCGACGCTGACGAGCGGCTCCTCCGACACCTCGAGGATTCCCTTCATCGGACCGGCAGCCGCGGCGCGGAACGCGTCGTTGACCTGCTCGACGGTCACGTCCTTCTCGAGCTCGGCGGTCAGGTCCACGATGGAGACATCGGGCGTCGGCACGCGCATCGACATGCCATCGATCTTTCCCTTCAGCTCGGGCAGGACGAGGGCGGTGGCCTTGGCGGCGCCGGTGGTGGTCGGAATGATGGATATGGCGGCCGCGCGGGCGCGGCGCAGATCCTTGTGGGGCAGGTCGAGGATCTGCTGATCGTTGGTGTAGGAGTGAACCGTCGTCATCAGGCCGCGGCGGAAGCCGAAGGTGTCGAGCAGGACCTTGACGACGGGCACCAGGCAGTTGGTGGTGCAGCTGGCATTGCTGACCACGTGATGCGAGGCGGCGTCGTACTTGTCGTGATTGACGCCCATGACGATCGTGATGTCCTCGTTCTTGGCGGGCGCGGTGATGATGACCTTGCGGGCGCCGCCATCGATGTGCTTGGCGGCGTCCTCCTTCTTCGTGAAGCGGCCGGTGGACTCGAAGACGATGTCCACGCCCAGGTCCTTCCATGGCAACTGGGCCGGATCCTTCTCGCTGAGGACACGGATGTCATCGCCATCGACGTTCAGACCGTCCTTCGTGGCCTTGACCACGCCGTCGTAGCGTCCGTGAACGGAGTCGTACCGGAGGAGGTGGGCGAGCGTCTCGTTGTCCGTGAGGTCGTTGACCGCCACGAAGTCGAAGTCGGCGTTCCGCTTCCGTGCGGCGCGCAGGATGTTGCGACCGATGCGACCGAATCCGTTGATGGCTACGCGCGTGCGTCCCGATTTCCCCGCCATTGTGCCCCCGTCATTGTAGAGTCAGTCCGCGGATCTCGAAGGCGCGGACGAACGTGATCAATCGAACACAGCAGGCGCCGGCGGCAGCGAGTACGCCGGCACACTCGGCGGCCGTCGCTCCGGTGGTGAGCACGTCATCGACCAGCAGGACGTGCATGCCCGTCACGTCGGCCGCCGGGGCGAATGCCCCGGCCACGTTAGCCGCACGCGCAGCAGGCTGCAAGGCCGTCTGGGTCCGCGCGCCCGAGACACGGCGCAGGAGAGGGAGCGTGTCGCGACCCGTGACGAGCGCCAGCGAGTCCGCCAGCAGCTGCGCCTGATTGTAGCCGCGCTCACGCAGCCGGCGTGCGGTGGTGGGCACGGCCGCAATGACCGCCGGCTCGTGTGCTTCCGCGGGCCAGCGGACAGTGGCCATCCGCTCGCCGAGCGGACCGCCGAGAGCGCGCCAGCCGCGGTACTTGAGCTGGTGCACGAGGCGGTCCGCCGGCGGCTCGAGCAGGCAGGCCGAGCGGGCGAATCGCAGCGCATCCGGCCATTCCCTGCATTCGGGACAGGTGAAGGAGTCGGTTTCGATTCCGGTCATGCGCTTCGGTGCGCCACACCGCGGACAGACGGGAGCCGGCGGCGCCCGCAGGCGTGACCGGCACCTGCGGCATACGAGTCTGGCGGTGTCTCCGGGCGCGATGAGTCCGTCACAACCGAGACAGACCGGAGCCAGCACGAGGTCGAGGAGGGCATGGATCACACTCATGCATCCGAGATGCACTCACCCGCCGGGCGATGCCATGGCTGGGCGGGATGTCGTGACGTCAGGATGGGCATCGGACGATGCAGCGCGAATTCAATCCGTCACCCGCCGCCGGTTGGCCCGGGGTGCGGATTGCGACTCGATCGTGGCGAGAGCGACGTTGTGAGCCGCGCGTCAGCTCCGTTCGAGAGCCTCGCGCATCACGTCGATCGGGGGAGCGCCGCCGAACCAGCGTGCGAAAGCCGCCGCTCCCTGCGCGAGCAGCATCTCCGTGCCGTCGATGGCCGGGATTCCCAGCTTGCGCGCTTGGCGCACGAAGGGAGTGGGACGGTCGCGCCGGTAGACGATGTCGATCGCCGCGCCCGCGCCGGCCAGTACGTCGAGATCGAACGGGAGTGCATCGGCGTCGCGCATGCCCGCCGCGCTGGCGTTCACGACGAGGTCGGGCCTGGCCCCGGCCATGTCGTTGACGGAAGTGATCACCCTGAGAGTCGCGCCGGCGGGATCGAGCCGTGCGGCGAGCACACGCGCCCGGTCGGGAGAGCGGTTGATGAGCGTGATCGAGGCAGCACCCGCATCCATCAGTGCGCAGGCCGCCGCCGCGCCCGCGCCGCCCGCGCCGATGATGAGCGAGCTCGTGCCGTGCAGATCCGGGAGAAGCCGGGTGGCCGCGTGGCGGAAGCCTTCGACATCGGTGTTGTCGCCACAGACCGATCCGTTCTCGCCCCAGAACGTATTGCAGGCACCCGTTCGCGTGACGTTCGACGTCGGCCGCTCGATGCACTCGGCGGCTGCGGCCTTGTGGGGCACGGTGACGTTGCCGCCGCCGTGCGCACGGCAGAGTGCGCGAATGAGGGGGCCGATGGACTGGCGGTCACACTGCAACGCGGCGTAGACGGCATCGATGCCGCGCTCCTGGAGGGCCGCGTTCTGGAAGATGGGGGAGACGGAGTGCGCGACCGGGTCACCGAGCAGAAGGAAGAGGCGCGTCGCGGCCGTCGGCGTGTGTGACATTCAGGGCGAGAGGATCGGCTCCAGCCGGTCCAGCAGGCCGGTCACGGCCGCCTCGATCTGCTCGAACGCTTCGCGGTAGTGCTCGCGGTCCCCGCCGAACGGGTCCGCCACCGGTTGTGCATGGCCATCGCCGTCCACGAACTCCGTGACGAGCGACACCTTCTCCCCGCCGCCCAGCTCCCGCACGACATGCATGTGTGACGTGCCCATGACGAGCACCAGGTCGGCCCACTGGATGAGCTCGGAGGTGAGTGGCTGGGAGGCGTGTGAGTCGAGCTCCAGGCCGTGTTCGCGCGCCACCTCCACCGCTTCCGGCGATGCCGCCGAGCCCATCACGGCGCCGGTACCGGCCGAGCCCACGTCCACATGCATCCAGCCCCGCTCGCGCAGGAGACCGCGCGCGATCGCCTCCGCCATCGGGCTGCGACACGTATTGCCGCTGCATACGAAGAGCAGATTGTACGTCGTACCCCCTGCGCGGGGCGGCACTGGACTACCGGACATCGATTCCGATCCCTGACAGCTGGTTCCGCAGATCTTCCGTTGCGACCGCGCCAGCGCGCAGAATGCGAGCGGCATGGTCCTCCACTGCGAGAATGGTGGAGGAAGGCGATTCAGGCAATGTCCCGCCGTCGAGCACGAGGACATCGCGCGCATCGAGCACGTGCAATGCCGCGACTACTGCTGCGGCATCCCGCGCAGGTGGCGAGCCGGGCGCGTTCGCGCTCGTGGACGTGATCGGCCCGCCCCATGCCCCCGTCACAGCCCGCACGAATGGATGTGGCGACGCGCGCAGTGCGACGACGCCCTCCGCGGAGACGATGCCTTCAGGAAACATGCCCTCCTCCGCGGGCAGCGCCAGGGTCAGGGGTCCCGGCCAGAATCGCGCTGCAATGGCCCGGGACGAATCAGACCAGTGCACGCCGTGCACCCGACCCGGGCTGTCGACGAGGAGCAGGAAAGACTTGAGCGGCTCACGTCTCTTCAACGCGCGCAGGGCGGCGACTGCGTTGGAGGTGACCGCACCGCCGAACCCGTACACGGTCTCGGTCGGGTACGCGATGAGTCCGTCCCGCTCGAGATGTTCGAGCACGGAAGGCAGCGCATCCGCGATCTCGGCGGGGGTCCGGACGGGCAGCGGATTCATTGTCGGGCGAGCAGCGCTTCGGCGATGGCAAGGTCAGTCGGCGTGGTCACCTTCAGATTCTCCGGCGCCCCCTCGACGACCACGACCTTTCCACCGTACCGCGCGACGAGCGCCGCGTCATCGGTGGCGGCCACACCGTCCGCGGCCGCGCGCGCGTGCGCCTCACGAAGGACCTCTGCCGGAAACGCCTGCGGCGTCTGCGCAGCCCACAGGGCGCGCCGGTCCGGAGTGCCCGTGATGCGTCCGCCTTCATCGACCTCCTTGATCGTGTCGATGACCGGGACTGCGGCGATCGCGGAACGCCCGCCCGCCGCGGCAGCGACACAGCGTTCGATCACCGCCCCGGAGATCAGCGGCCGCGCCGCATCGTGGACGAGAACGATGTCCGCCTCGGCGGGCACGGCCGCGAGTGCATTGCGCACGGAGTCACCTCGCTCCGCACCGCCCGCCACGATGTCCACGCGTCGATCGCTCATGAGCCAGTGGGGCGGTGCGGCGGCGAGGTCGGCAGGCAGCGCGACGACCACCCAGTGCACGTCGGCACGGTCGAGGAAGGGTTGCATGCTGCGCTGGAGCAGCGGCCGGCCGCACAGCTCGAGAAGCGGCTTCGATACACCGCCCATGCGTCGCCCCGCACCGCCGGCGGGAATGACTACCGCGATTCGCCTCACGGGCCGAACAGCTGTGCAATGAGCTCACCGACCGTGTTCACGCCCGTCACCTCGATGTTCGTCTGCTTCGCTGCGGACACCGCACGAGCCGGCACATAGGCCCGCTCGAAGCCCATGCGCGACGCTTCGGCGAGGCGTCGTTCGATCTGACCGATCGGACGCAGCTCGCCGCCGAGGCCGGCCTCGCCCAGGAACACCGACGTCGCATTCAGCCCTCGATCGTACACGCTGGACGCCAGGGCCGCGACCAGAGCCGCATCCGACGCGGTCTCGACGATGCGGACGCCGCCGACGACATTCACGAAGACATCGAGGGCACTGAAGTCGATGCCCGCACGCTTCTCCAGAACCGCGAGCAGCAGCGCCAGTCGCTGCCGGTCGAAGCCCGTAGTGACACGCTGCGGAGCGCCATAGCTCGCCCGCGTGCACAGCGCCTGTACTTCCACGAGCAGCGGCCGCGTCCCCTCTATCACCGCCGCGACCGCAGTGCCGCTCACGCCGCTGGTGCGGTCCTGCAGGAACAGCTCGGACGGGTTGAGCACCGGTTCGAGCCCGCGCGCGGTCATGCGGAACACGCCGATCTCTTCGGCGGCCCCAAAGCGATTCTTCGTGCTGCGCAGTACGCGATGATCCAGCTGGCCGGTCTCCTCGAAGTAGAGCACGGTATCCACGATGTGCTCGAGCGTCTTGGGGCCGGCCACGCTGCCGCCCTTCGTCACATGCCCGATGAGGAACACGGCGGCACCCGACTGCTTCGCGAAGCGCTGCAGACGTGCGGCACATTCGCGCACCTGCGTGACGTTACCCGCCGCGCCATCGATGTCGTCGCTGTAGACCGTCTGGATCGAGTCCACGAACAGGGCGTCCGGGCGCTGTCGTGACATCGACTCCAGGATCGATTCCAGGCGCGTCTCGCCCAGGAACGTGACCTGCCCGGCCGATTCCGTCAGCCGGTCCGCCCGCATCCTGACCTGCGCGGCGGATTCCTCACCCGATACGTACAACGTGGATCGGCCACCCGCATGGAGACGCGCTGCTGCCTGCAGGAGAAGTGTGCTCTTGCCGATCCCGGGCTCGCCTCCCACGAGCACGATGGAGCCCGGCACCACGCCGCCGCCGAGCACGAAGTCCAGCTCGCGCATGCCGGTGGACCAGCGCAGCGTCTCGCCGCCCGTCACATCCTCGAGCTGCACCGGCTCGGCCGTGAACGTCGGCTGGGACGAGGTACGCTTTTCCCGCCGCGCAGCCTGCCTGGGCTCCTCCGCCAGTGTGTTCCACGCATTGCACGCGGGACACTGTCCCTGCCAGCGCGGCGTCTCGTTGCCGCACTCGGTGCAGAAGTAGACGGACTTGAGCTTAGGCATTACAGGCAGGGGCAGGGGTGTGGTGGCGCGCCCGGCCATGGGGTCGCCCCGGGCATTGCGGTATGCTCGTTTTCACGCAGAGACGCTGAGGCGCGGAGACGCGGAGGGGGACCGTATGGAGAATGATTTGAATCGGGTTACGGGGGTGATTGTTGATTCGGCGTTCCGGATTCATTCGACGCTCGGGCCGGGGCTGATGGAGCATGTGTATGAGACTATCCTCGCGCGGGATCTGCGTCGGCGCGGCTTGGCGGTCGAGCGACAGAGGTGCATTTCGTTCGATTTCGAGGGGTTGTGGTTCGAGGATGCCTGTCGTGTGGATCTCGTCGTCGAACGATGCGTTGTGGTGGAGATCAAATCCGTCGCTACCATTCTGGCGCGGCATCACAAACAAGTCCTCACCTACCTGCGCCTGCTGGATTACCGCGTCGGTCTGCTTCTGAATTTCGGTGCTCCGACCATGAAGGACGGCATCAAACGAATAGTTCACAAGATGTAATCAGCGGCTCTGCGGCTCTGCGACTCAGCGCGAAGGAGCGACCCGAGCTGCCCTTCCCCTGCCTAATGCTGCTGCGCGTGCGAGAACGACTCGAAGCGTGCGCACTCCTTGCGGAAGAACAGGTCGACGGTGCCGGTCGGGCCGTTACGCTGCTTCGAGATGATCAGCTCGGCCTTGCCCTGAATGCCCTTCTCCTGCGCTTCCATTGCGGTATGGTAATATTCCGGACGGTAGAGGAACATGACCAGATCGGCATCCTGCTCGATTGAACCGGACTCTCGCAGGTCGGAGAGCTGAGGCCGGTGGTCGCTGCGCTGCTCGGGTGCGCGCGAGAGCTGGGACAGGGCGATGATCGGGACGTCCAGCTCCTTGGCGAGAGACTTGAGGCCGCGGCTGATGGCGCTGACCTCCTGCTGCCGGTTCTCCGCGTCGCCGCCGCCGCTCATGAGCTGGATGTAGGCGATGACGATCAGGCCGAGGTCCGGCTGGTCGGCCTTCAGACGTCGCGCCTTCGCACGCATCTCGAGGACGTTGACGGAACCGGAGTCATCGATCCACACCGGGGCGGTGTTCAGATGACCGGCCGCCTGCGCGAGCCGGCCGAAATCGTCATCCTGGAGCCGGCCGCGGAGCAGGCGTCCGAGATCGACGAGCGCCTCCGAGCAGAGCATGCGCTGCACGACCTGCTGCTTCGACATTTCCAGCGAGAACATGGCGACGGGCGTCTGATGCGTGATCGCGGCGTGCAGGCCCACACCCGTCACGAACGCGGTCTTCCCCATGGAAGGGCGGGCGGCGACGATCACGAGGTCGCCTTTCTGCAATCCGCCAGTCATCTCATCGAGATCGTGGATGCCGGTGGAGATGCCGGTGATGCCACCCTTCGCCGCCTGCAGCTGTTCGATCTTCTCGAACGTCGGGTACAGGATCTTCTTGATCCAGACGAAGCCCTCGCGCTCGTGCGACTGCGCGACCTGGAAGATGCGCTGCTCGGCCTCATCGAGGATCTCCTCGACCGTGCGCTCCCCGACATCGTACGACTCGCGGATGATCTGCGATGACGCCTCGATCAGGCGGCGCAGCAGCGCCCGCTCACGCACGATGCGGGCATGATACTCGATGTTGGCGGCAGTCGGCACCGCGTCCAGCAGCTCGGCGATGTACGACATCCCGCCGACGCCCTCCAGCTCATCCGTCTTCGTCAGATCCTCGCCCAGCGTCACCGGGTCGATGACCTGACCGCGCTGGAACAGCCGCGCCATCGCACGAAACACGCGACGGTTGGCCTCACGGTAGAACATCGTGTCGTCGACGAACTCCAGCGCCTTGGCGACGGCATCGCCATCGATGAGCATGCCGCCCAGCACGCTGATCTCGGCCTCGGGCGCGTAGGGCGGCTGTCGATCCGACGACGCGAACGTCGATGCACCGCGCGCAAATGACGCGGTGTCGAAATCAAGCTTGTTCATCGAGTACTCTGCGCACCAGCTGAAAGTCCTGCCATGCCACACGCGTCATCTGCGGGCTGCGGAGCAGATACGCCGGATGATACGTGACGACGAGCGGCGTACCGCGGTATGTGTGCACCGTCCCGCGCAGACGCCCGATGCTCTCCTGCGAGTCGAGCAGCGCCTGCGCGGCGAACTTCCCGACCGCCAGCAGCACACGAGGTGCGATCGCTTCCAGCTGACCATGCAGGAAATTCGTCGTGCATGGCGAGACTTCCTCCGGCAGCGGATTGCGATTGTTCGGGGGACGGCACTTGAGCACGTTGCAAATATATACGTCCGCCCTCGGAAAACCTGCACTGGCGAGCAGCAGGTCCAGCAGCTTCCCCGCCCGACCGACAAAAGGCCTTCCGGTGCGGTCTTCCTCCTGGCCCGGGGCCTCTCCCACCACCACCACGTCCGCAGTGGCGCTGCCCTCGCCGAAGACCACTGTACTCCGACCGGCGTGCAGCCCGCACAGTGTACATCCCGCCGCAGCGTTCGACAGCGTGACCAGGCGATCGAGCGCTGAAGCTGCCGATTCCGGAGTGTTCGACGGCGTGTGCGTTGACGATCGAGCACGCGCCGCGGCAGTGCCGGCATCTGCTCCCGACAACGAAACGGTAGCCGCTCCCGACGAGGATCCCCCACCCGCTCTCGACAACGATCCGGCAGCCGCTCCCGACAAGGATCCCCCACCCGCTCTCGACAATGATCCCGCTCTCGATCCCGGATTCGTCAACGCAGCCACGGCCTCGGTCGCCGTCATGCCATCGAAGGCGATCTCGTTCACGCCGAGATCGGCCAGCTGACGCAGATACCGGCCGAGCAATTCACGGTCGATGCTCACGGAGTCCGTCGCTGGCGCGGCGTGCATGCGGACTGTTTCAGGACGGCGTGGTCAGCGTTCACGCATGCTCCGCGAGCCGCTGTGCGACGCGGTCGAGCAGTGCGTCCGCAACATCGGCCTTCGACATCAAAGGCAGCTCCTCTTCGTTCGTTTCGTCGATTACGGTGACGCGGTTCGTATCGACATCGAAACCGGCACCCGGCTCGTCGGCCGAGTTCAGGACGATCAGGTCGAGTCCCTTGTCACGCAGCTTTCCGCGTGCGTTCTCCCGGCCATCGCCCGTCTCGAGCGCGAAGCCCACGATCACGGCGCCGGGGCGACGGCGATCGCGCGTGACACGGAGCACGTCGGGTGCGGGCTCGAGCGGGAGCGATGCGGGCGCGTCCTGCTTCTTCATCTTCCCCGCCGCGGGACTGGCCGGTCGGAAATCGGCGACGGCGGCAGCCATGAACAGGACATCACATTCCGCGACCGCGGCGCCGACGGCCGAAGCCATGTCCTCGGCGGTCTCCACGCGCTGGAGCGACGGACCGACGGGCGGGGCCACGTGAGCGGGCCCTGCGATCAGCACGACGTCGGCACCACGGCGCCATGCCGCGGCGGCAATCTCGAAGCCCATCCGCCCTGACGACCGGTTCGACAGCACGCGCACCGCATCGACGGCCTCGCGTGTCGGTCCGGCCGTCACGACGACCCGCCGGCCGCTCCACAGCGGCTCCGCGCCGAGGGCTCGTCCGATGTGCTGAAGCACGGCATCCGGCTCCTCCGCCCTGCCGGGTCCGGTTCCCTCGCCGAATGCAAGCGGGCCCGTGGCCGGACCGACGATCGCATATCCAATGTCACGGAGGCGTGTGACGTTGGCCCGGGTCTGAGCGTGCGACCACATGTTGTCGTTCATCGCCGGACAGACGAGGACGGGTGCGCGGGTGGCGAGCAGGATGGCGGCGAGCAGATCGTCCGAACGTCCGGCGGCCGCACGCGCGATGAAATCGGCCGTGGCGGGTGCCACGCAGACCACATCGGCGTCGCGGGCGAGGCGGATATGGTCGAGGGCATGCCCCTCCGCGAGGATATCACTGAGGACCGGGCGTCCGGTAACGGCTTCGAAGGAGATGGCGCCGACGAACTCGCGTGCGGCGCGCGTCATCACGACATCGACGAGCGCACCGCAGCGTGCGAGGTCACGAGCGAGCTGGACGGATTTGTAGGCTGCGATCCCGCCTGTGATACCGAGTACCACCCGGCGGCCCAGCCAGGGCCGGCGGCCCGTGGCGACGCCGGCTGCCGGCCGGCTCGCCCGACCCGACGCGCCGGCGTCGCCAGTCAAGGCTCAGGTCCCCCGGCGGCGGCGCTTGAC
The DNA here is from genome assembly GCA_035461085.1 of Longimicrobiales bacterium. Lineage (GTDB taxonomy): Bacteria > Gemmatimonadota > Gemmatimonadetes > Longimicrobiales > RSA9 > SH-MAG3. The sequence goes on from DATHVW010000264.1 coordinate 10,505, forward strand.
GAGGGAGAACTCGACGCTGCCCGAGCACAATGTCTCGAGCGAGCGCGTCGTGAGCTTCTGCTCGACCTCGGCCGGAACCGCGTCGGACGGAAGTGCGTTCAGCTCGCGCGCGTAACGCGCGGCGACCAGAACGCCGAGGTACTTGCTGCCCGAATTGTTCGCCAACTCG
>DATHVW010000265.1:0-3052 GCA_035461085.1 Longimicrobiales bacterium
GGAGAACCGGCGTCTGCAGAAGCTCCTGGAGCTGGAGCAGGCGTGCTGGGATCGCGGACTGACCTACATCGCGGGCGTCGATGAGGTCGGGCGCGGCCCCCTGGCCGGTCCCGTCCTGGCGGCGGCCGTCGTGCTTCCCCCCGGCGTCGCGATCCGCGGCGTGGACGATTCCAAGAAACTGACGGCAGAGCGTCGCGCGGAGCTGTACGAGGAGATCCGCGCGCAGGCGGTCGCGATCGGCGTTGCGGGTGCCAGCACGCGCGAGGTGGATCGCATCAACATCCTGCGCGCATCGCACCTGGCCATGCGGCGCGCGCTCGAGCGTCTGAGCTGCAGGCCCGAGCATGTCTTCGTCGATGGCCTGCCCGTCGCCGAGCTGGGTCCGGAGCATACCGCTGTGGTCGAGGGCGATGCGAAGGTGCACTGCATCGCATGCGCGTCGATCGTGGCGAAGGTGGTGCGCGACCGGATCATGCATCTGCTCGCGACGCGCTATCCCGGCTATGGCTGGGAGACGAACGCCGGGTATGGCACGGCGGAGCATCGCGGTGCCATTATCGAGCTGGGCCTCACGCCGCATCACCGGCGCTCGTTCGAGCCCAACAGCCAGCTCACGCTCGAACTGCTGTAGGAGGAGTCACATGCACACTGAACACCTGCAGAACGTCACCGCAGGACGCGTCCTGGCCGGCTGGCTCGTGGCAGCGGCGATCACATCGCTCGCCGCACTCGCACTCGTCAGCATGGGCCTGCTGTCGGAGGACACGACGGTCGCGAGCACATGGTGGAGCGTGGTCGCCGTGCTGGTGGGGTTCTTCGCGGGTGGCTTCTTCGCGGGCTTCCGCGCGATCGAAGCGCCGATCCTGCACGCGGCCGGCATGGGCCTCACGTCGCTCATCGTCTGGTTCGTGCTGAACGCGCTCGCCGCGCTGTTCTTCCGGTCGTGGGAATGGCCATCACTGACGGCCGAGATGACGGTCGCGCTGCTGCTCGCGCAGCTCGTCGCCGCCGTCGTCGGCGCGCTGCTCGGCTACAACATGGCACTCAGCGGCGAGCCGGGACTCTCCGAGCACGAGCCGATCGAGAGCTGACGGTCGGACGCATCCGGCATCCGGACGCGGAACCCATTCTTACGTATGGCTCATCCTGACATCACGATGTCCCCGGAGTGCGAACGCCTGCTGGCACACCGGGACACAGCGCTACGCCGATGAGCCATTCGTAAGAGTGGGTTCCGCGTCCGCTGGATCGCCGCCTGGACGCGTTGATCGCTGCTGCGTTACTGGCTATTTTCCTGCGGGCCGGTAGCTCAGCGGTAGAGCAGGGGACTTTTAATCCCAAGGTCGTGGGTTCGATCCCCACCCGGCCCATTGCCGAACTCCCTCACTCGCAACCGGCATCATGCCAGAGCCGCGCGCACGCCAGGGCCGCGCGCGCGGTGCTCAGGACGCACAACTGTCCATGCGCCGCACACCAGCGTGGGCCGATGGACGGTTCCGTGCGCATAACGCACTCGACTTTCCATCGACCGCTCCCGCGGCAGCCTTGCTGGAGGATTCAAGGCTCATAGCGCGTCCAATCGTCCAGTGTCGTCGGGCGTGTCTCCCGGATGGACGATTGGCCGTTTCAACGTGAAGAGGGGCCGCCGGAGGGTCGATTCGCATCGCGTGCGCATGCACACCGATGATGCGTCGCGTTCAACATTGGTCGGCGGCATCACCGGTCGGCGGCATCACCGGTCGGCGGCATCACCGCTGCCAGCCCGTAACCTCACCGGTCCTCGATCAGTCGATCCCGAGCTCCATCTGCGGCAGGGCGCCGGCGAGCGCGGCTTCGTGCTCGAGCAGAAACTTCTTTCGCTCGATTCCGCCCGCGTAGCCGGTCAGCGTGCCATCGGCGCCGATCACGCGGTGACACGGCACGACGATGCCGATCGGATTCGTGCGGTTCGCGGCGCCGACCGCGCGCGCCGAACCGGGATGTCCGAGTGTCGCTGCGAGCGCGCCGTAGGAGCGCGTCTCACCGAATGGGATCTGACGCAGCGCAGCCCATACGCGTTTCTGGAATGGCGTTCCGCGCGCAGCGAGCGGCAGCGAGAACTCGCGGAGCTCACCCGCGAAGTAGGCGGTGAGCTGCGCACGGCACTCGGCGAGCCGTGCATCGTCTTCGATCCACTCCGTCACAGTGCCAACCACGTGCGCGGCCGGCCGCATGGTTATGGCCGTGATGGAGGTGCCGTCCGATACGATCGTGACGGGCCCGACCGGCGTCTCGAGCTCCGAAAAATAGTTCATGTCACTCGTTCCCGTTCGCTGAGAGACTGTTCCACAGATGGATGGCGGCATACGCGCGCCAGGGCCGCCATGCCTCGGAGACCGTGGCCGCGTCGCGGCCGCGGAGCGCGTTCCTGATCCCGAGGTCCGTGGCGGGAAACGCATCCGGCCACTGATAACCGCGCATCGCGATGTACTCCGCGGTCCACGGTCCGATGCCGGGCACTCGCTGCAGTGATTCGATCGCACCCGCGATGTCGGCGGTCGGCGCGAAGCTGATGTCACCTCTCGTCACACTCTGTGCGAGCAGCACGACAGTGCGTGCACGCGAGAGCGGCATGCCGAGCCGGCTGATCTCGTCGGGATCCGCCTCGGCGAGACGGGACGGCGTCGCCGGCAGACGATCGATGCCGGCCGCGCCCGCGACGGCGTCGCCATATGCGGCGTGCAGCCTGCCGGCGAGTGTGCGCGCCGCGGCCACACTGATCTGCTGCCCCAGCACACCGCGCACGGCCAGCTCGAAGCCATCGACCGCACCGGGCAGTCGCAGCCCCGGCCGTCGTCGTACGAGCGGTCCCATGATCCGGTCGCTGCCGAAATGGTCCGCCAGTGCAGCGGGGTCGGCATCGAGATCGAACATGCGCCGCACCGCCGCACGAACCGGCAGCAGCGCAGGTACCAGCGAGTCGGAGATCCGGACTTCGAGCGCGGAGTCGTGTGCGCGCGCAGCGCGCACCGAGAACCAGCCCGGGTGCGCGCCCACGCGCATGGATCGGATG
>DATHVW010000266.1:0-22984 GCA_035461085.1 Longimicrobiales bacterium
GATTGTTAACGACTTGCGGCGTTTTACATCCCGTTCTCGACCTGTCCTGACCGGCCCACGGCCTCTATCGCGGCTTCCGTCGAGAAATCAGGGGCCGCTGCCGGCACCAGCTCGTAACCTTCACTGCGTGCGACGACTACGGACGCGAGCAGGTCGCCCGTCACGTTCGGGACCGTACGCGCCATGTCGAGGATGCGGTCGACACCGAGGATGAGTGCGATGCCTTCGCCGGGGATGCCGACCATGATGAGCACCATGACGAGAAGGGGAATCGAGCCACCGGGAACGCCGGCGGCACCGATGGCCGTGATGATGGACATAATGACGACGATGAGCTGCGCGCCGAGCGACAGGTCGATGCCGAACACCTGGGCGAGGAACAGCACGGTCATGCCCTCGAACAGCGCGGTACCGTTCATGTTCATCGTCGCACCGAGCGGGATCACGAACCCGGCGATCTCGCGCGGCACGCCGAACTCCTCCTCGGCGGTGCGGAGCGTCGTCGGCATGGTTGCGTTGGAGCTGGATGTCGAGAATGCGGTGATCATCATGAACCGCGCGCGGCTGTAGAGAGTGCGCGGACTGACGCCGGCCAGGAACCTGCCGATGAGGGCGAGCGTGCCGAACTGATGCACGATCAGACCGAACAGGACCATCACTACATACAATGCTAGGGACCGCAGGACGTCGAAGCCGAACTGAGCTGTGACGGAGAAGATGAGGCCCGCCACGCCGTAGGGTGCGAGCCTCATTGCAAAACCAATGACTTCGATAATGGTCTGCGCGATACCTTCCAGCCCGCGAATAACGGGAGCCGACAGCTCGTGGGGAATGCGCGTGAGGGCGATGCCGAACATCAGCGTGAAGAAGATCACGCCGAGCATGTCGCCGGACACCGCGGCCGCGAGCGGATTGCGCGGCACGATGTTCACGAACGTCTGGATGCCGAACCCGGTGTTCTCCGATGCAACGACGCGATCGGCGGCCTGCGAGGAGTATTCGGCGAGGAGCGCGGCACGGACCGCGGGGTCGATGCCCGTGCCGGGTGCGACGATGTTTGCCAGTGTCAGTCCGAGCACGACAGCGCAGAAGGTGGTTGCCAGGAAAAACGCGATCGTCTTGCCGCCGACCCGGCCGAGGCTGCTCAGGTCGCCGAGTCCGGCGACGCCAACCGCGAGCGTCGTGAATACCAGCGGCATCACGACCATGAAGAGCATGCCGAGGAAGACCTGGCCCAGGGGTTGAGCGATATAGGTGATGATCAGTTCGACCCACGCCGCATCCGCCGCGAACAGGTTGGTCGCGACACCGGCGACCGCGCCGAGTGCCAGCCCGAGCAGGATCTTCGTGTGCAACGGTATACGCGGACCACTCCCGGTGATCCTCTCACTGTCCCGCGAATCGCGCTCGCTGCCACCCATTGAGGCCTCCGTGTCTATACCGTGTGGAACCGGAAACGCTGCGTCCCGACGGGCGAAGCGGGAATCGAGGAGCCGCGGATGCCGCGGCTCCTCGCCCAGCTCAGCCGCCGCCGGGTGGCGGGTCCTCCCGATCCGATTCCTCGCCGTCACGGTCCGGTGAAAAGATGCCATAGAGGAGTCCGGCCATCAGGAGCCCCGCACCCCCGATCAGGAACAGTGCGATCGGATCAATGGCGGCGCTGAGGTATCCTTCGGGCTGCTTACCCGCGAGTTCCAGGAGAAACAAGGTGACCTCATCGTGAGCCCTGACGCTGTGGCTCGGCCTCAGCCTCACGTAACGCGAGGCCATCGTCTTCGAGTAGACGATCGTCGATCGGACCGTGCACATTTGCGCGGTCCCCATGGTCAGGGCGTGAGTGTGAGTCCGCGGGTGCGGACCCGCGGACGTACCATCACGTCATCATTAGCTGATTAGCGGATGATCGGCGGTGAGCGGGGTGCACATGCGGGGAGACCGAGGCTGGCAGCCCGGATCAGATGCGCGACGTCGCGGTGCTCGAAAGCCGCTGCCCTGCCGCTCGCGCCCAGGGCGGCGTTCGTTTCGAGACAGGCGTCTGAAATACCGGCGGTAAAGCGGAACGACAGATCGCCTGCAAGGCGTGTCGGCTCGTTGAACAGACGCAACTGCTGGCCGGTCGCCGAGAGGACCGGCGCGTGGGATCGAATGTCAGTGGACGAGTCGGCGCAAGCCTCCGGCACGCAGCTGCCGACCGCCTGGAATGAGGCGTCCGCTTGCCCGCCCTGCACGAGCGCGAGCAGGTAGACGAAGAAAAGAACGGCTGAAATGCGTTTCCGGGATGACATTCGTCCTTGCCGTTTCGTTCCTCGAATATGTCGGAAGCAACAGCAGAATTCTACCGGCCAACGGTGTCGAGCCAGGGTTCTGGACCGACGAGCACGCGCGACGGCGCGGTCCGGTACGCGCCACTTCTCCCCGGAGGGCGGAGGCGCGAGATTGAGAGAAGCGCCCGGCATTCCGTCGCGGCGGTACCTTGCAGAAAAGCCATGCCGCGCCTGCACCTTTTCTGTGTTCTGCTTATTGCCGCTCTCCTGAGCCTCGGCCAGGCCGCGGCTGCGCATGCGGCGGCGGACGAAGTGGCCGACCGGGCCGAGCTGGTCCCGTCTTCGAGCCACATTACAGGCGCCGCTCTTCCTGCCCACATCATTCCTGCTGCACAGGCCGCGCGCGACCTGCGTGGCGTGCATGCCGTTTCCAGCGTGCCAGGCAACCGGGACCGGTCCCGCGGGTTGCACGGCAGACGCAGATCCTCCAGTGCCGCTTCGTGCGAGCCACTCGCCGACTATTTCGTTGCCCGCCTCATGCGCGGCGGAATCGACAGCTCGAGCCTCGGAACGCCTCCACCCCAGTCCTGATGTATCCCTCGTCGCTGTAGGGCGACGCAAGCCGGACACAGCGCGTCCGGCCGCCGGGGACATTTGCGCCCGCGCACTGCGTGCGGGCGAAGGACTGGACTCATGAAACAATCGGGAACACCGCAGGGTGTCGTGAGCGCTCACCGGTCGCCACGGGGATGGCGTTTGTGAGCGCCGGCTGGTGGATCGGCTTCAACGCATTCGTGCTCGCGATGCTCATGGCGGATCTCGGCATTTTCCATCGGAGGACGCATGAGATACGGATACGAGAGGCTTTACTCTGGAGTGGGGTGTGGATCGCGCTCGCCCTCATCTTCGCGGCCGGACTGTGGCATTTCGAGGGCCGGCAAGCCGGCCTGGAGTTCGTCGCCGGATGGCTGATTGAAAAGTCGCTCAGCGTGGACAACCTGTTCGTGTTCGTGTTGATCTTCTCGCTCTGGCAGGTGCCACGTGAGTATCAGCACCGCGTGCTGTTCTGGGGCGTGCTGGGCGCACTGGCCATGCGTGCGGCGATGATCTTCGCCGGTGTTGCGCTGCTGACGCGCTTCGAGTGGATCATCTATCCCTTCGGTGCTTTCCTGCTGCTGCTGGCGTTCCGTATGCTGCTGGCATCGGATGCGGCCGTGGTGAAGACGACCACGCTGGAGCGTCTCGTCCGTCGAGTGGTACCGGTCACGCCGGGCCTCCACGGTCCTCGCTTTTTCGTCCGGCTTCCGAGACACGAGCGTCTGCGTCTGTATGCGACACCCCTGTTCGTGGTGCTGCTCGCGGTCGAGTTCTCGGACCTGATCTTCGCCCTCGACTCGATTCCGGCCATCTTCGCAGTCACGCGTGATCCGTTCATCGTCTATACGTCCAACATCTTTGCGATCCTCGGACTGCGCTCGCTCTACTTCGTCATTGCCGGCCTTGTGCACCAGTTCGCATACCTGAAGCCCGGTGTGGCGATCGTCCTCGTCTTCGTAGGCCTCAAGATGCTGCTGAGCCAGGTGTATCATGTTTCCGTCGAGGTGTCGCTCGGCGTGATCATGAGCGTTCTGACCGTCTCAATCGTGGCCTCCGTCATCGCCACGCGGAGACAGTCCGCGCGCGATCTGACCACGCGGGACGAGGACATCAGGCCGGCATGACCAGGGTCACCGCCCGCGACGGCGTTCTGCCGCGTAGCATAGGTGCGTGGAGCGCTGCTGCGATACTCGTGGGGTCTACCATCGGCAGCGGCATCTTCCGCGTGCCCTCGGAGGTTGCCGCGGCGACCGGCAGCGTCGGTGGTGTGGCGCTGCTGTGGACCGCCGGTGCGCTCATCGCACTATGCGGTGCCCTGTCTCTTGCAGAGCTCGCGGTAATGATGCCGCGATCCGGCGGCATATACGTGTTCATCCGCGAAGCGTGGGGGCCGCTGCCCGCGTTCCTGTTCGGCTGGACACGGCTGCTCGTCATCCAGCCGGCCGTGCTCGGCGCCATCGCGCTCATCTTCGCCTCATACATCGGTGCGTTCGTTCCAGTGGGCGAGGGTACGGAACGGATCATCGCGGCAGCCGTCGTCGTCCTCCTCGCCGCAGCGAACTACCGGTCCACGAACTGGGGCGCGGCGGTGCAGAACGCATCGACGGTGGCGAAGGTCACCACTCTCGCGGGGCTGGCACTCGTCGCATTCGCATTCGGTGATCCCGAAATGGGAGCCTTCGCGGCGGTCGACTGGAGCGCAGGAAACGCAGCCGGGATCGGCGGCGCCCTCGTAGTCGTAATGTGGACCTACGACGGCTGGGCGGATCTGACGTATATCGCTGGCGAGGTACGTGATCCACAGCGCGTGATCCCGCGTGCTCTGATCGCCGGCACGCTCGCGGTGGCCGCCATCTATCTGCTGGTCAATTCAGCGTATCTCTACGTGATGCCTGTGAGCGACGTTGCTGCGTCCGATCTCGTCGCTGCCGACGCGGCTACACGCCTGTTCGGTTCCGTCGGCTCTTCCGTTGCCGCGGCGCTCGTGCTGCTGTCCACCTTTGGTGCGCTGAACGGCTCGATGATGACCGGGCCGCGCATCTTCTTCGCGCTCGCTGATGACGGTCTGTTCTTCAGCAGCGTGGCCCGCGTGCACCCCAGATTCGAGACACCGTTCGTGGCTATCGTGGTCGCCGCAGTGCTTGGCGTCGCATTTGTCTCGCTACGTACGTTCGAGCAGCTGGCGAATGCGTTCGTACTGGGGATGTGGCCGTTCTACGTCCTGGCCGTATGGGCGGTGTTCCGCCTACGCCGCAAGCTGCCGGAGGCCCCTCGATCCTACCGTGTGTACGGGTATCCCGCGGTCCCCATCGTTTTTATCGGCGCATCGATATTCATGCTCGGCGATGCGCTCATCCGTGATCCTCTGTCGACTCTGCTGGGCATCGCGGTCATCGGAGCGGGGATCCCGGTCCATTTCTACTGGAGCCGGCACGGAGCGGCCGCATGAGGTGCCGAGTACTCCGGTGCGGGTGTCACGAGAACCGCAGTCAGCGGCTGGCCGCGCGATGCCGCTGCGCGTAGCGGCGGATCAGCGGCTTGACCGACAGGCCGTGCACGATGATGGACGCGGCGACCACCCCGAGTACGATGCCCATGAGCAGGCGTGCTGACGATTCCGGGACACCCCGGCCCACGGCGAACGACAGGTAGTAGATGGAGCCGATGCCGCGGATCCCGAACCAGCTTATCAACCGACGCTGTAGTCCCGTGAGGCCGCTCCGCAGCAGGACGGGCGAGACGGCGAGCGGACGGATCACCAGGAACAGGAGGGGCGCGAACCACAGGACGTCCAGGGGGATGCGCTCCACCGCCAGCATCGCTCCCACCAGCAGCACCACTCCCACCGTCCCGATTCGCTCCAGCTGCTCGCTGAAACCGAGCACGGCCTGCGCCATGAAGGCGGGCGCCGTGTCGGGATCGGTGGCCTCCTCCTCCGCTTCCTCGCTCTCGGCCGCCGCTTTCACCGCCGCTGGCGGCGCCGCCTCGCCGGTATGTCGCCGCTCGATGCGTCGCACGGCCAGCCCCGCGGCGAAGACTGCCAGGAAGCCGTACGAGTGGATACCGAGTGCGATGCCGTAGGAGAGGGTGATGAGCCCGAGGGCCAGAAAGTCGTCGAGCCCGAGTGCTTCCTGGTGCTCCTGCCTCAGATGGATGACCACCCGGCCTATCAGCGTCCCGAGCAACGCGCCCACGGCGAGCCCGGCGCCGATGGCCCAGACGACATCCACCGCCCACCAGCGCCAGCCCCACCCACCGATCTCGTGGAGCCCCAGGAGACCCAGGCCCAGCATGACGAACGGAAACGCGGTGCCGTCGTTGAGCCCGGCCTCCGCCGTCAGGCTGAAGCGCAGCCGGTCCCGGTCCGTCGGCTCCCCCACCTGGACGTCAGATGCCAGCACCGGGTCGGTGGGGGCGAGGACCGCCCCCAGGAGCACTGCCGCTCCGACGGGAAGTCCCAGCAGGAGCCAGCCCACCAGCGTGATGAGTCCCACCGTGAGGGTCATGGAGCCGAAGGCCAGCGCCACCGGGACGACCCAACGCCGTTCCGAGAGGGGAGCTCGCAGCTTGAGTCCCGCCGCGAAGAGGGAGACAATGACGACGATCTCCGTCACTCGCTCGAGCAGCTCGGCCTTTCCCACTGGGTCCAGCACCAGGAGCCCCAGCCCCACGGGGCCGAGGAGGACCCCGGCCGCCAGGTAGAGCATGGGCGTGGTGAGGGGAAGCCGCCGGAGTACGGAGTCCGAAAGCGCCATGGCGACCAGGAGCAGCCCCACCACGACGTACGCGAGTACTGCGGTCATTCAGGCTGCGCGGGCCGGGGGCTGTGATCCAGGGCGTTCTGGCTGCACTCGAGGGCGTCGTTTCGAGCGGGCGGATCTCCGATCACCCGTCCGGCCTCGTGAGGTGCGCGGCACCGCTGACCTGGCCGGTATATCCGTCCAGACTCCCTTGCACCACGAAGCCCTCGCCGGTGATCTCGTACTCGCGAAATTCCTTGCTGTGCTCGCTGCCGCGCATCTTGGTGACCGCGACCACCTTCCTGAGATGTCTGTCGACCTCGATGTAGCGAAGCGAGATGAGGTCGTCGGCGAGAAAGGAGATGACATTCGGCGTGAAGCGAAGCTCGCCCCGGCCCTGCGTGATCTCCATCGTGGTGAGCACGGTGATGCCGACTCCGGTGAGGGCGCCGACGAGCCGGTATAGCGATTCACGGAAGTCCGCGCGGAAGGTGGGCGCCAGAGCGAGCTCGAAGCCGGACATGGAATCGATGACGACGCGTTTGGCGCCAACGCGCTTGACGGCTTCCCGGATCTCGTAGAGCGTCTCATCCGGCGAAAGGTCGAGCGGTCGCAGATAGAGCGCTTCCAGCCTGCCCTCGCGAACCATCCCGAGGAGATCGAAGCCGAGTGCCTGTGCGCGATGGAGATACTCCTTGGGGTGCTCCTCGAAGACGACGAGGACACCCGGCTCGCCCTGCTTGCCGCCTTCGGCGATGAACTGAGTCGCGAGCACGGATTTGCCGGAGCCCGAGGGGCCCGCGATGAGCACCGAATCGCCAGTGGGAATACCGCCGCCCATCATGTCGTCGAGGCCGGCAACACCCGTGGAAGCGCGACCGCTGGGCGTTTCCCGGTCGCGTTCCTCCACGGCGAGGGAGAGGCGTGGAAATATCTGGAGCCCTGCCGTCGTAATGCGAAACGTGTGGAAGCCCGGCATCTGGGCCTGCCCGCGCACCTTCACGATCTGCGCCTTGCGGACGATCGAGTTGTTGTCCGGCACCATTGCGAGCCAGGTGACGGTATCGGCGATGGTGAAGACCGGATTGCCGGAGCGCTCCTCGTCCTCGAACTCGCCCACCAGGAACGAGGTGACCTGCCACGTGGTCAGATGCAGCGCGAGCCGCTGCACGAACGATTGCACGTGAACGTGCGACTCGGTGCCTTCCACAGCGCCGATCAGGGAACGGAACGAGTCCACCACCACGATGCGCGCGTCGCTGTCTTCCACCTCACGAACGATGCGTTCCAGCACGCCGTCGAGCCCTTTCTCCATGGCCTCGTCGCTCAGGTTGACGAACCGGATGCTGTCGCGCGCCTTTGTCAGGTCGAAGAACGAGTACTGCTGCTGAAACCGCAGCATCTTCACCGCCGGCTCGCCCAGGACTGTGAAGTAGATTGCCTTGCAGTCCGGCGCGGCGTTCTCGAATACGATCTGGTGCGCGAGCGTCGTCTTGCCGGTGCCCGGCTCGCCCGCGATCAGGTTGAATGAGTATTCCGGAATGCCGCCGCCGAGGACGAGGTCGAGTCCCGGAACTCCTGAAGGCAGCTTCCGGATCGCCACTTTTGATTGCCGACTCATTCGTCAGACTCCGTGACACTGGACATCGCGTGGGGCCAGAGTTTGCGGACGGGGTGCATGGCCAGCTCATAGCCGAGCAGGATGATGAGCAGGTGGAGGAAATGGGCGAGGATGGCGGTGCCGGCTTCGGTCGCGTTTTCCGGGGTTTCCTTCGCGAGGGCCTCGGCGAGGCCCGTGAACGTCGCAGGCAGCTCGGTGCTGAGCGTTACGCCGGCCAGACCGCGATGCTGACGTCTGGCCAGGTTGAGCGCGCGGCCGATCAGGGTGAGGGCACCGCGGGAGCCCAGCAGATCGCGCATGTGGTCGCCCAGTCTGACGAACACCGTCTGCACGGCCTGCGCCCGATCAGCCGGACCAGAGCCATCGGCTTCGTGCTCGAGCACGCGGCGCGCTACATCGACGGCCTCGGCGGGAGGATTCGCCTCAGCGGGAGGGTTCGCCATTCATTACTCTTCGAGGGTACGCGCGCGATTATCGCTCACGTCGCCGGGGGTGCTGCAGACAGGACGGTCAGGACCACTCATGAGGATCGGCTATACCACGCCTTACTCCCGGGACAGAGACCTGAGACTATTACGGTATCGCACTTGCGGAACGTAGGAGTCCCGTCATCGACAGGCAACCACTCGAGGTTGGTGCTCGAACGAACGCAGGCGTGACCCTCACACGGCGGAATCTCTAAACCTGGATGTTTCACCGATGACGGTTCCCAATGACATGCTTGCCGTGTTGCGACTGCTGTCGCGCACGAGCCGTCTGCTGGCGGAATCGATTGACTACGAGAGTACTCTGCTGACCGTCGCAGGCACGGCGCTCCCCTATCTGGGCTCGTGGTGCATCGTTGACGTGGTCGAGGCGGGCCGGCGCATGCGTCGCGCGGGCATCGTGCACCCCGATCCCAGAATGCGGGAACATGTGCGCCGGCTCCAGGAGAGCTGGCCGCCGCGACGAAGCGACCGTCTCGGCCTGCCCCACGCCGTGCGCTCACCGGTGACCGAGATCATCCCGCACGTCTCCGATGAATTGCTCATGGAGGTGGCGGCGAGCGAGCAGAACCTGAGCGACCTGCGTGCGCTCGGCATCGGGTCCGTGGTCGTGGTGCCGCTGGTCGCTCGGGGCACCGTCCTCGGCGCGATCACGTTCGTGAGCGCGGATGTCGGACACCAGTACGCCGAGAGTGACCTGGAACTCGCCGAAGATCTGGCCGCCCGTTGCGCGCTGGCCCTCGACAATGCGCGGCTCTATCGGGACATGGAAGCCGCTCGATCCCTTGGCGTCCAGCTGAACGAGCAGCTGGTGGTCACCAGCGTCCAGCAGCAGGAGCTCGCGGACGAGGCGCGGGAGGCGAACCGGGCCAAATCGCAGTTTCTGGCAACCCTCAGCCACGAGATACGCACACCGATCAATGCGATCGTCGGGTATACGGACCTTCTGGACCTGGAAGTTGCGGGACCGATGACCGGGAAGCAGAAGGAATACGTGATCCGGATCCAGGAGAGCAGCAGGCATCTGATCGGACTCATCGACGACATCCTCGATCTCGCCAAGGTCGAATCCGGCCGGATGCAGCTGACACATGACGCGTTCCGGTCCGCCGAGTCCGTTGCTGCCGCGATCGGATTGATCGACCCGCAGGCCTCGAGCGCGGGGGTGGACATCATCAACGCTGCCTCCGACGCGCCCGACTTCTATCGCGGCGATGCCGATCGGGTTCGGCAGATCCTGGTCATTCTGCTTAGCAATGCGGTGAAGTTCACGGAGCGCGGTGGCAGCGTGAGGGTGAGCTGTGGTACCGTCGAGGTCGCCGATGCCGAAGCGTCGCTCGACGGAGAAGGCCCCTGGGCGTTCCTTCGCGTGGAGGATACGGGAATTGGCATTGCGGCCACCGAAGTGGCAGCCGTGTTCGAGCCGTTCGTCCAGGTCGATCCCGGGAACACGCGCAAGCGCGGCGGCGCCGGTCTGGGTCTCGCCATTGGCCTCGAGCTGGCCCGGCGCATGGGTGGCGACCTGACCGTGCGAAGCGAGCTGGGGAAGGGATCGTCCTTCACACTGTGGCTGTCGGCAGCCCGGGCGGACGAGGCCGCGTAGTATATCCGCAAAATCCCCCATTCATCCTCACAGGCGATCGGCACAGGCGCCGGACGGCCGTGCTCCGATTCAGGAACATGGGAGCAGGTCATCCGCCGCTTAAACTGACGTCGGTACATCCTCTTTAATCGAGGGATAATTGCCCCGTCCCAGATTGACCGGAGTCGAGGGCCGGAGCCACCGGTCCATCCTGTCAACTGGTAGGGAGAGGGACCATGAGGGGAATCCGGAAGTACTGGATCGCACTGGCGGTGCTGCTGGCAGCCTGCGATGACGTGACGGAGCCGCACGAGCCGCAACTGAAAGTGGAGAACGTGGTGCTCGAGGCACGGGGGGACACGGCATCCTTGACGGCGCTCGCGGACGGCGGTTCAGTGGTGGCGAACTGGGAAAGTCTGGACCCGGCGATCGTCGAGGTAACGGCGGGAGGCCTGGCCAGGGCAGTCGCGCCGGGAACCGCTCGCGTGCGGGCATCGTTTGCAGGCGCGGCGGACACGGGAACGGTCACGGTTCTGCCGGCGGTGGATATCCGCGTGTCGGGCCTTTCGGTCGTGACAGACCCTACCGGGGAGCAGGGCATGCGGATGCGGATCAGAAATGATGGCGGGCGGGGCTTCTTCCGGCTCGAGTTCTGGAGGCACGACCCGGACGGGAGCAAGCGGCGGATCCTGTGGTATGTAAACGAGACGGAGGCCGAGCCGGAGCTCGACGTGGAGCACAGCAACTTCCTCGGCGGCGAGCTCGCGGAGTGGGTCGTGGCGTACAGCAGGGAGCCGTTAGCGGAGGAGCCCGTACGTACGAGCTGTGCGCGCCTCGACGGTGCGACCGAGCCATGTCCGAGCGACGTGGTGGGCCCACCGGCCGCCGTGGATTCGGTCCTCGTGACGCCGGCGGCGGCCGTGGTGTACGCCGGCGACACGATCCAGTACGTCGCCCGGGCGTTCGCGGACGATGTCGAGCTTCCCGGCCGCGAGGTGGTATGGACCACGCCGTCGCCGGATGTGATCTCCCTGAGCGCGACGGGCAGGGCCATCGCGCTGCGGCCCGGTTACGGCCAGGTCAACGCGACGGTGGAAGGCGTCACCGTCGCCGTGGGGCTCACGGTCGCATCAGAGAGCCCGGGCAACACCCTGTCCGTATCGCCCAACAACCTCCCGGCGGCTTCCCAGGGGCGGGTGTATGCTGCACATCTCCTGGCCACAGGCGGCGACGGCGTCTATGTGTGGTCCCTGGAGAGCGGCACGTTGCCGACAGGCATGACGCTGGCGGGTGATGGTGCGCTGACGGGGATCCCGGCGGAAGGGGGGACGTTCACGTTCACCGTCCGGGTCACCGACGGCGCTGCCCGTACCGCGGTGCGTGGCCTCACCCTGATCGTCAACCGGGTTCCAACCATCGCGGTATCGAGCCTGCCGCCGGGACAGCCGGGAGAGGCGTACGCCGCGCAACTGATGGCGACCGGCGGAACCGGAACCTACACCTGGAGCGTGGTGGGCGGCGCGCTGCCCGACGGGCTGACACTTTCTGCGGGCGGGTCGATTACCGGCACGCCGACGTCAGTGGGCAGCACGACCTTTACGGTCTGGGTCACGGATGAGGCGTCCGTGACTCATTCACGCGAGTTCACCATCGTCGTCGCCCAGGTCGCGGTGCTGGTGAGCGGAAATCCGGCGACCGGAATCGGCGGCATTGCCGGAAGCGAACGGTACTATGGCATCGTGGTGCCGTCCGGCGCCCCCCGGCTGACTGTCAGCATTTCGGGTGGCACGGGGGATGTGGACCTCTACGTCCGCCACGGTGATCTGCCCATGGCATACGTCTACGACTGCCGGCCTCTGCGGGCGGGGAACGACGAAACCTGCACCTTCACGGCCCCGGCCTCCGGCCACTGGTACATCATGCTTCGCGGGCATGCGGCCTACGCGGACGTGAGCCTCACTGCGAGCCACGACGGCTAGAGCACCGTCTACACGGGAAGCCGCCCGCTGGAGTCCTCCGGCGGGCGGGTCCTGCTCGACGCGGGGAGGTCTGTTATTCCCGCCCGGCTTGTCCCGGGGCGCAGGCGGGCAATTGGGCCCGTCGTGTCCGGCACGACCCGCGGGATGACGATCTTCCGGCGCGGGGCGACGTTCCTCCATTTCGTCGTGTCGCGTGCAGCACGCAGCGAGTCCCTGACGAACGCGGCGCGCGCGGCGGCGCGAATCGAGTCCCGCCGCAATATCGAATCGGGCGGCGGCGGCGCTGGAGTTGTGATTGCCGGCGGCGGCGGCTTGAAGCCGAACGGAATGCTGATCCCGCCGCCGCCGCCCCGGGATCGTGCGACGCCGTTCGGCGGCAGCGGTCCCAGCTCTTCCCCGGCTCGGCGCACCCGCTCGCGGGTTTCACGGATTGCACGCTGATTGACCGATTCGCGCTCCGGCGCTACGGGCGCGGAGAACGGGCGGAAGTTGTATCGCAGACGCTCCGCGACGCTGGCGCCCGGAGCGGTCTCCGCAGCTGAGCCGCGGCCGGAGGCGCCGACGTCGTCAGACGCCGCGCCGGGCGATCCGAACGGTTGCGTCCGCGATGAGGTGGTGCGCGGCAAGGATTCGACCAGGACGAGGTCGTCGTCGTCGCGCGGCGAAATCGACAGTACCGTGAACTGCGCGCCCGGCGCGGAGGCCGTGCCGCCGCCGGGACCGGAGGACGGCGGGACCATGCCGGGGTTCACGAGCGCGAGCAGCAGGTGGATCAGCGCCGAGGCGACGAGACCCAGGGCCAGCGGGTAACGCACCCGCCTCCGGCGCCTGCCGTTTCGCCCCTCCTGCTTCATTCATCGCTCCGGGAATACTCCTGCGTGGATGCGGGAGTAAGCCCGCACACAGGGTTACACCGGCGGGGCGCGCGAGAGCCAGATGGGTCGCGGCGACGAGCGGGCGACATCATGGAGAACGGCTGCCGGGGAACCGCACGAGGGCATGCGCGACGCCACTCCGCAATCGTCAGTTGCCCCTGCCGCGGCCGCCCGCGAGCTTGAACGCTTCGCCGCGATCCTCTGAACAGGTCCTGTTTTCCCGCATGCGCCCTGAATCGCACGAAGCCGTTGTCGTCATAGAGCCGTTCGATCTGGGCGCGACGATGGCGCAGCAGGTCCTCGGCCACTTCGACCCGACCGGCAGCCGAAGCGCCGGCGCATTCCGCAAAGTGCATCTGACGGCTGACGGCCGCCCCGTTGCGTGGCATTTCACCCGCACCGCCAACGGATTTCGTGTGCGCGTGTATGGCACCGCCACGGCCGACGTCCTCACCGATTTCCTCGCCTGCTTTCCGCTCGCGGACGGCTGCGACGGTTTCGACCCCCGACATCCGATCCTGCGACGCGTCGTGCAGCTGTACGGCGGGCTGCGCCTGCTGCGGGTGCCGTGGGCGTTCGACGTGGCGGCGGGAGCAGTTCTCCAGCAGCGCGTCCGCTGGCAGGTCGCCTACAGTGATTTCCGCCGTCTGGCAAACCGTTGGGGCACGCCCGCGTGGGGCGCCATGGCGTTCCCAACGGCGGGGCAGCTGGCGGGGCTACCGGTGGCGGCGATCGAGGCGCAGGGCGTTGATCCGAAACGCGCCCGCGCGCTTCATGCGCTCGCGCGGCGCGAGACCGTTCGGCCGTTCCTGACCGCCGAGACCGATCCGACGCGGCTGCGGCTGCGGCTGCGTCAGTTGAGGGGGATCGGACCGTGGACCGCGAATATGATTGCGGGTTACGCCGCCGGCGATCCCGACGCCGTCCCCACGGGCGACCTTCACCTTCCGTCGCTGGTCACATCGGCGCTCGCCGGGGAAGCGGAAGGCACGGATGATCGCATGCTGGAGCTGCTGGAGCCGTACCGCGGCCTGCGGTTCCGGGTCGTGAGGCTGCTGTCGTGGGCGGCACGCCGCGCGCCGCAGGTGCTGGTTCAGCGCACCCGCGGCAGGTAGAAACGGAGCGCGCCGGACGCCTGCGTCCTGCGCCAGTCACCTCCGTCCTCGGTGGCGCCTTCGACGTGCAGCACGAATCCGGAGCGCAGCTGCAGGTCACCACGTACGGCTACGCCGTTGCTGAGCCCTGCACGTTCCGGGGCGAATACGTTCTCCGACCCGCGTCTGCGCGTAAAGCCGCGCGTCACGAGCTGGAGCCGCCCGTCCATGAGGTCCGCCCGCGCCTGGAGCAGCCATTCGCGCCCGTGTCCGCCGAGCGGGTGGCCGAGCAGCTCGTCGCGCGTGGACCAGCCGTCGTGGAATCCGATCGGGTGACGATACCAGGGGGGATTGCCAGAGGCCGATCGTTCGAAGCTCGAGCGCTCGATGACGACGGAGAGCCAGGGCAGGCGCGGTACGGCAGCCAGCTCGACACCGGCGACGATGCCGGGCACATCCCACCACGCGCCGGCGGAATCCTCCGCACCCCATTCGACATAGAGCAGCAGGGGCAGCGGCCCGGCGGGTGGGCGGAACCAGGCGTCGGCCGCTGCGATCTGGTTGTCATACTCGCTGCCGCCCGTCTGCCCGCCGACCAGGAAGTACAGGATATCGCCAACGCTTCGGCCGTCGTCCGACGCGCCGATCATGCCCGCGCGGGTGATGCCGAAGCCGATGCGCGGGTGGGGCTCGATGGACCCGCGCGTGAGGATGAAGAACGGCCGATCGACCGGGCCGTTCGCGGGCAGAGGGGCGACGCCGAGCTCGGCGCGGACGGGACCCAGATGTCGGAGCAGCCAGGGCAGCCGCACCGGCTCCACGAAGAGTCCGCCGCCGTCCACCGGCGCGTTCCCGTCGAGGACGATGCCGCCCGTGCCGGGCCCGAACCCCTGTACGCGGCGGCCGCCCCAGATACCCACCGGTCCCAGGCGTACGGTGCCATACAGCTCACTCACGCGGGTGTGCACCGGGTTGCGTGTCGCCACCGCACCGGCGGCAACGTGGCCGCCGAGGGTGGCGAGGAGCGCGCCGCGGGCGATCCCCGTGGTGCGGTCATTCAGCGGCCGCGTGCCCGTCCAGTTTTCCTCGCCCCAGGTCCTGTAGACGCCGTGGCGAACGTCGCCGTCGAGCACGCCCGCACCCGCGGCGACGGTTGCATGCGTCAGTGTCGCGAACGTGGCAGAATCGCCGCTGAACTCGTCGGCAAAGCGACGCAGGTAACCCCGTGCGAGCTCATGCCCGCCCGCGGCAGCTTCCTCGAGTACGGACCGCACCTCGCCCACGGTGCGCGAGCGCTGACCCCGCACGGTACCCGGCGGTGTCAGGCCGAGCGCATGCAGGCGGTTGACGGCGCCGACCGACCAGTGATCGGCCGGCACGAACGGGCTCGCATCCTGAGCCGCGAGTGGCGCGGACAGGACCGACGTCAGGATGAGGAGAGCCGTCAGCAGCGATCGCATCATTGCACGGTTACGAGGAGACATGCGCGGGCGCACATGGCGCACGCGTTCAGGAATTGTCACCCGTCGGGTCGGCGGGCGCCAGATGCCGCAGGCTCACCTGTTCGGACGTTGCGATCATCCGCTGAACGATCTGCATGCCTGCATCGATGTCGGCGGCGTTGCAGTCCCTGCACTCGCGCCGGACAGCGCGATCGATCACATCGAGCAGGATCTCGATCTCACGCCTGAGTGAGTCGGCGGTCCAGCCGAACAGAGCACGCTGCCGGCCGTGCAGGTCGGCGATCAGGTGCTGGATCTCGGAGCCGTCGCGGACGAGTGGCGTCGCGCCGGAGCGCGCCACCAGATCGATGAGTGTCTGACCGATGTCGGCGACGTAGGTGGCGACATGGTCCTGGAGGACGGCGTCCGGCAGCTGTCGCGCGACGGAGATGGCTGCTCGCAGCTCGCGCGTGAATTCCAGCTTGATATCATCGAGCGCGTGCTGAATGGCGCGCCCGACTTCGGCCACACCCTCCGGATACTGCTCGACCGCGGGGTCGGCGATGTCGAGGCGCGGCTGCACGTTCGTACCGGTGCGCGGCAGCCAGAGTATGAACGTGGAGCCGCGACCGACGTCGCTCGTTACCGTGATGTCACCGCCCATCAGCTGAGCCAGCTCGCGACTGATCGCGAGACCGAGACCCGCGCCGCCGTGGTCGCGCGTGCGTCCCTGCTGGACCTGCTCGAATGGCTTGAAGATGCGGGCGAGGTCGGCGGGCTCGATCCCGATGCCGGTGTCCGTCACCCGGATGAACGCCGCGTCCGCGCCGTCGAGCGGCGATTCACTGGCGACGCCGTACGCGATCTCGACGCGTCCGCCACGTGCGGTGAACTTGACCGCATTGGACAGCAGGTTCACGAGGATCTGCTGGACGCGCCGTTCATCGCCGTAGTAATACGTCTCGCCGCCATCGGCCAGGGCCACGCTCGACAGCGCAATGTCACGCGCGTGCGCTGTCGCTGCGACGATCTCCACGGCGGCGGCGACGGCGTTGACGGCGAGAGCACGTTCCGTCTCGACATCGACGCGGCGTGCCTCGATCCGCGCGAGGTCGAGGACGTCCTGGATCAGCGCCAGCAGGTGCTGACTGCTCGAGTGCACGCGCTCCAGGTGCTGTCGCTGCTGCGCAGTCAGCGGCCCGGCCAGCTCCATCTGCAGCAGCTCGTTGTACCCGATGATCGCATTGATGGGCGTGCGGATCTCGTGGCTCATTGTGGCGAGGAACTCGCTCTTCGCGCGATTCGCGCGCTCCGCCTCCTCGCGTGCCTTTTCGGCGTCCGCGGTACGCTGTGTCAGTGCTGCATTGGCCTGCTGGAGCTCCTCGTTCACGGTCGCGAGGTCGGCGTGTGCCTCTTCGAGCATCGCGGACTGATGCTGCAGCTCTTCGGACTGTGCCTCGAGCTCCGTTGCGTTCGCCTCCAACTCCGTCTGTATGCGGCGCTGCTCCGTCACGTCGTGCAGCACGAGCAGATGAGCCGTCCGGCCCTCGGCACTGACCCGCGCCGTCAGTGCTTCCGCGACACGCAGCTGTCCATCCGCGAGGAACGCTATCTCGTCGCGCGCGGGTGAAGGTGACGCGGAGCCGGTGAGCAGCTTCTCCAGCCGGGCACGATCCACGGGTGTGGTGACATCGAGGATATGGCGGCCCAGCGCAGTGCCGCGGTTGCGGCCGAAGAACTGGGTGGCGGCATCATTCCACGAGATCACGCGCATGTCATGATCGAACGACATGACCGGGTCGGGCAGCAGGCCGAGGAGCGTGGCGAGATATGCGTCGGAGATGAAGGCGCGACGTATGGAATGCGGCTCGATGGCGGCCAGATCATGCTCGATGCGGCGATGCATGGTCTGAAAGCCGCGCCGCTGACGCGTGACCTGCGCGGCACGCTCGACAAATGCTGCATCCAGGTCGGACGGCTCGGCGATCCACAGCTCGCCGACGCCCCGGCGCAGGATCATGGCGCGCTCGAGAGAAGGGCGCTCACCGGACGCGGCGACGACCGTGAGCTGAAGCGCAGCATCCCGTGCGTGCAGGCGCTGCGCCATCAACAGCGGGTCCACTGCGCTTCCGTCGATCAGTGCTGCGTCGAAGTGCGCAGTGCCGTGCATGAGCGCATCGGCGTCCGCGGCCGTGTCAACCTGAAACGACCGCGTGAGCGAGCTGCGCCAAGAGGCTGGCTCGGCGGAGTCTCCTACGATGAGAACGCGTGCGGCCACGATCAGACCAGCGGCAGCTTCACGAGTGCACGGCCGGCCCACGTCTTGAGCAGGTCGGTGGTCGGCGCCATGACATGACTCGCTCGCGCGTCGCGCAGCAGCTGCGCAAGTCTGCTGTTCTCCCGATATGCCGTGCCGCCGCAGATCGTCATGGCCTCGTTGGTCAGCAGAACCGACGTGTCGCCCGCTGCTGCCTTGCTGGCGAAAATCGGGACCAGGGCACCGGGATCCCCGGCATCGCCGCGCGTCGCTGCGGAATAGATGAGGTGGCGGGTGCGCTCGAGCTCCGACCACATGGTGCCCAGGCGATGCGAGACCACCGGGTCGGCACCGAGCAGCTCGCCGCTGTGGGCGAAACGGCGGCTCCCGGCATGTGCGAGCGCGATGTCGAACGCCGCCTGCGCCACACCGAGGTATGTGGCGGCCATCGCCATCAGGAAGTAGGGCGCGATCACCTCGAATACATACCACAGCTGATCGCCCTCGGCGCCGAGCAGGTTGCGGCGCGGGACCGCCACCCCATCGAGCTTCAGCGTGCGTGAGCTGTTGGCGCGCATGCCCAGGCCGTGCCATTCATCGAGCCATTCCATATGCGGCGTGTCGGCGTCCATCATCACACAGCTGAACGCGCCCTCGCTCGACGGCTGCTCGACGGACGCGGCTGACACGACATAGGAATCGCAGTGGCCACCATTCGTGATGAAGCTCTTCGTTCCGTGCAGCAAGTACTCATCGCCCCGCGCCGTAAGCCGGCTCTGCGGGATGTAGAAGTGCATGCCGGTGCCCGGCTCACTCAATGCGAGCGTCGTGATGTGCTCGCCGCGTGCGATCGGCTCCAGATAGTTCTGCGTCTGATAATCCGTGGCCTTCGCGGCGATCACGGCCGTGCCTACGCAGTGCATGGCATAACACAGCGCCGTCGACCCGCTCTCGCGCCCGATCGCTTCCGTGATCGTTGTCAGCCCGAGCAGGCCCTCTCCGTGGCCACCGGCGGTGGTGGGGGCATTGAGCCCCATGAGGCCCGCTTCCGCCAGTGCAGCCATGGCGGGCGCGGGCCACGAGGCCTCCCTGTCCTCCCGCTCCGCGTTCTCCGCCACGACCGTCCGCGCGATCTCGCGCGCGCGGCCGAGAAGATCATGCAGGCGGGACGGGATCAGCGAGTTCTCTGCTTCCATTAATTCTCTCCTCAGGGTGTGAATAAGCCCTCTTCGCCAGAAAAGTGCCTGAGCGTGGAAGACCCGGGAGGAATCGGGCGCCCGATCTCGCCGGCCGGCGGGTGGCGGGCGGCCGGGCTGTACTGGTTTTCACCACACGACTGGCGCCCATTCCCGCTGTCGGGCTGTGGTCAACGGGCCCATACTGCGATGTCGGCCGCTGCGCCGGTGCCGGAAATCGGCCGGCCCACATGTGCCAGGGGTGCCATGGAGTCCATTCGGAGCATCGTGCTCGGTGTCGCGGACGCGGCGGAGGATCCGCATCTGGAGCATGCCGCCGCGCTGGCCGCCCGACTCGGAGCGACGCTCCACGTCGTGCATTCCTACCATCTGCCGGATCCCGCGCTCTATCCCTATGTGGAGATGTCGGTGTTCGGGCCTGACGCCCTGAAGGAGATCCATCGGGGAGTGCAGCAGCTTCTCGAGGAGCAGGTGCGGAAGCTGTCCACGAGCGGGAGCGTGAGGTGCCGGGCGGTGCCCGTCCCCGCTGCGATGGCCGTACTGGACACGGCGCGCGAGGTGGAAGCGGACCTGATCATGGTGGGTGCGACCCGGCACGGAGCTGTGGCGCGCGCGATACTCGGCACCACTGCACAGCGGGTCCTGCGGCGGGCCCGGGTGCCGGTGCTCGTGAGCCGCGCACCGCTGGATGGGGATCGGCGTGTGCTGCTGGCCACGGACCTGTCGGCGCTCAGTGCGAAGGTACATGAGCGCGGCGTCCGGCTGGCAGCGCTGCTCACGGGAGACAGCGCACAGATTCGCACGGTGTTCGTCGTGGACTACGCCGTGCCGCTCATGGGGCCGCTCGAGCCGGACGTGCTGATGGATGCCGGCAGGCGGGAGCTGGATGCGTTTCTCGCCCGGACCGACGCGCAGCATCCGGATGGCAAGGTGCGGGTGGGTGATCCGACGCGTGAGATCGCCGCGGAGGCGGACGCGTGGGGAGCGGACCTGCTGGTGCTGGGCACGCACGGACGGACTGGCGCGTCGCGGTTCCTGATCGGCAGCGTGGCGGAAGCCGTGATCCGCAACGCCCACTGCAACACGCTCGTGCTGCCCGCGGCCGCGCTCCTGCCTGAAGCAGACGCCAGTCCGCTCTGAACGCCGGTCGTCGGTCTACTGCATCAGGTCAGGGCGTGCGGGGGTCGGCCGCACGCGCAGCACTCTCGCCACGGGACATCACCCGGCGATGGAATGCGTCCGGCATGTCCAGCTGGAAGCGAGGCTCCCGCCACTCGTAATGACAGTACGTGCACTGACCCATGCGCGGCGTGCGCCCGAGGTCGGGCGGCGCCGGAGCGGTGCTGCCCGCGGCAGTCCAGACTGCTGCCGCACGGACGAGTGCCTCCTCGAGGGCGCGGTGCGAGAGCGGCAGATTGTGCGCCGGTCCGCCCTGCCGAACGAACGCGATGAGCGAGTCGGCGGCGGCGGCGAGAACGCGAGCGCTGTCGGATCCGGCGGCCGCGCGTGCGGCGGCCACGTACTGCGCGGTCTGATCGACGCGCTGCGCGCTGCCGCGCTCCCACCAGGTCAGGACGGTCGCGTACTCGGTCGAGTGGCAGCCGACGCAGCTGGTGCGGGTGCCCGCTGCATCGGCCGTCTGCACGTGGCAGGAACGGCATGTGAGACCGACCAGGAACTTGTCACCCGGCGTCGCCGCCACTCCTGCGGGTGCGACGCCCAGCATGAGACGCTGCTCGGCCGCGTGGGCCGCGGTGTGGCAGGCGTTGCATGTGGAGGCAGCGAACACGTCATCCGGGCGGATGTCATGCACGGTCGCGTGACATTGCGTGCAGCTGAGCTCCACGCCGCTGCTCATGGCGACAATGTGATGAGAGACATCCTCGTGGCAGCCGCTGCACGTCACGCCGGTGTGCGACGGGTGCAGGTCGCGGCCCGCGCCCAGCTCCGTCACGGCGGCCGCATTCCGGTGGCAGTCTACGCACGTCGAAGCGGCGACGGTGGTGGCCGGGCGGCCGACATCGAAGTGGCAGCGCACGCACTCGCCGCCGATCCACGGCAGCTCCGAATGCAGCACGGGCACGTTCTGGCTGGTGAGTGCGACGTGGCCGGGGTCCGTATGGCAGAGCCGGCAGCCCTCGGGTTTCGATCCGTCCAGGCTTTCCGCGTGACACAGCGAACATCCTGTGGTGGTTACGCTCAGCTCCAGCTCACCGGTATCGTGAACGTGACATGATGCGCATCCGGCGGCGATCGCATCATCACCGCCATGTGCGTAATGCTCCATCTCGATGGTGCCGAGGGCGACGGTGCCTGCTCCGTCCGCTTCGTGGCAGTCGAGGCACGCGTCATCGCTCGCGGCCGGTATGGCCCGCTCGATGGCAGCGCCATCGTGGCAGCGCGCGCACGGCAGCCCGGCGTGCACGCCGTCCGACATCGGCGTGCCGGCAGTGACGGCGGCGTGTGCGTCCTGCCGTGCGGCGGACGCAGTAGCGGATGAGTCCGCGGACCCGGCGCGCGTGCTCGCGGCGGGGTCCTCGGTGCAGCCGGCGAGGGTGATCGCCAGCGCAATGCCGGTCAGCAGAAGGTGACGGCCCACAGGATCATCCCTATGCACATGATGCCCACACCAAGGGCGAGGAATCCGAATACCGCCGATATGATGCTGGCGCTGCGTGATGGCGGCGGCGCGGGTGCATCGACGACAGCGGTACGGGATGGTGACTGCCGGAGCTCGAGTCCCTCGACGATCTCCGGGTGCTCCTCCTCCATGTACTGAACCGTGGCGCGGCCGTGGAACATGACAGCGTCCAGCGGGAACTTGTCCGGGCGCAGGTGCACGTTGAAGAAGTGCACGATGAAGATGAAGCACGCGGCGATCAGCGCCTCGAATCCGTGGAACACGGTCGCGACATTGAACCACCAGCCCGGCAGCCAGCGCGAGAACAGTTCCGGGAACCAGAGTATGAGGCCGCTGCCGCCGATGATCACCAGGCCCCACACCTCGCCGAAGAAGTCGAGCTTCTCCAGGTAGCCGTACCGGCCGAAGCGCGGGCGGTCGCGGCCCGTGAAGAACCACTTCCACTGCTTGATGAAGTCCCTCGCGTCCTGCGGGTGCGGCACCAGGCTGTCGCTGCCCCAGAGCATGCGCTTCGGCTCCGGCGAACGCACGACCTTCACGATCAGGTACACGGCGAAGATCGCGCTGTAGATGAGCATGATCACGGCCGCGACCCTGTGGATGACCCCGGCCGTATGCACGCCGCCCCACAGGTACATGAGCTCACTGGCGAACGGCGCGCATGCGTACCGTAGCGGCAGGCCGGTCAGGACCAGGGTGTAGAACGTCGTGAGTGCCAGCGCGTGAATGAGCCGGTTGAACAGCGTGAAGC
This sequence comes from Longimicrobiales bacterium, assembly GCA_035461085.1. Taxonomy (GTDB): domain Bacteria; phylum Gemmatimonadota; class Gemmatimonadetes; order Longimicrobiales; family RSA9; genus SH-MAG3. The sequence continues at coordinate 22,525 of DATHVW010000266.1, forward strand.
GCCAGACGTACGGGCCCTTGCCACGCTGCGCGGTATCGAGCGGCTGCAGCGCAGGGTAGTTCATCGACTCGCCGGCTGTATCACGTCCGCCGTCAGACATGCTCACCTCCCGCCGTCCCGTGCCCGCCCTTGCGCCGGTCCAGCCAGAGCCGCAGCCACCACAGCACGGTGTGCAGTGTGAACACGCCGACCACGCCGAACAGCATCGCGTTCATGAATATGAAGGAGTAGAAGAGCGGCGGATTCCGCTCGCGGTCCCACGGATCGGGATGCGAGTCGTAGAGGACGAACTTCGCATCCGCATGCGGATGACACGCCCCGCACGTCTGGATCAGCTGCGCGTCCGACACGTGCGATGCGGGCTCCTCGGCGGGCAGAATCGCGTGCGCGCCGTGGCAGGCGTTGCACGTGGCGACGATCTCCGAGCCGAGCGTGGTCGCCTTGCCGTGATACGTGCCGA
>DATHVW010000267.1:0-4961 GCA_035461085.1 Longimicrobiales bacterium
ACCGTGCTGACCTCGCCATCGAGGAAGTTCACCTCGATGTAGGACGAGAGCAGGTAGTTGTACGACAGCTTCGCGGCCGGGTCATCCTCGTCGCGGATGCTGTACATGGACTGCGCCTGGTTGCCGTGCGCGGCCAGCTGCTCCATGACCGTCGCCGCGGCGGCAGTGTCCGTTTCGGCGCGCGGGTTCGGCGCGAAGCGGGCGCGCACCGTATCACCGCGCATCCAGTCCCTGGAGAGCAGCGCCATGACCTCGGGCGTCGCCTCGGGAAGGAGTGCCTGCAGGGAGTCGGGAATCACACGCTCGCCGCGCGCATCACCGACGGCCAGCGCCTGCGTGATCTGTCCGCCCGGCGCCATCACGTCGATGGAATCGGCATCCATGTTGAACATGTCGGACACGACGCGGGGACGCGGGCCCGGCGGTGCTCCAGGAGCCGGCGTCCACGGCATGGCGACGAGTCGCTCGACGGCTCCCTCTGCGAACAGCAGACGGATGGCGGGCGCGGTGACATCGAGGTCGTCGGTATGGAGCGAGGCGCCGTGCCGCGCGAGCACTGCATCGATCTGGTCCTGCTCATCGACCGTGCCCGTGATGGTGTCGCCGCGCAGCTCCTGCGCCGGCAGTTGCACGACCGCGCTGCCCATGACGTCCAGCTGCTGCGTGGCATCACTGAACTCGATGGCATCCCCCGTTGCCGTCAGCGAGTCGCGGCGCAGTATGGCATTCCCGGTTCCCCGGAACGACTGACCGCCCATGACGCGGATCTCGCGCGCGTCGAGCACCGTGCTGTCGCGCGCGCCGGCCGTCGCCATTTCCGGCATCGTGTCGGCAATCGCCCCGGTGCCGGTGCGCTGGAACATGATCGCTCGCGGCTGCCCGCCGGTGGCAATGAGCAGGCTCTCGCGCGTCGGCGTCTCCTGGTAGATGTCGAGGATCTCCGACATGATCACGGAACCGTTCGCCTTCTCACGCAGCACCACGCTGGTTCGCGCGTGCAGCTGTTCGGTCTCCGTGAAGTACTGCGCGAACTCGGAGCGCAGCGAACGGCCTGCATCATCGACCTGCACGTTGCCGTTCAACGTGATCTGGCCGGCGCCCACCGAATACGTCGCCGTCTGCGCGACAATGCGGCGCCCTCCGGGGCAGACCAGAACGGCCTCGGTGATGTACCACGATTCGGCCGGCGTACCCTGATTATTGATGATGAAATCACGGGTCGGGTTCGGCAGCAGGTCACAGTTCTCCCCCGTCTGCGCGTACAGCGCCGCAGCCGGTGCCAGCGCGGCGAGCAGAACAGCAAGTCCCGCGGCCCGTGCGTTCATTGCCGGTTCACCGGCAGCGGCAGGTTCGTGCCCGAGCCGCCCGGCACGTTGACGTTCCGGAACTCGTCGTCCGCGGTGAATCGCACGCCGTTGAACTCCAGACCGGAGTTCATCCGCATGCGTGTCGCCACGTCGCTCCACAGGCGCTTCGTGGTGGGATCGTAGTGCAGCTCCTCGGTCCAGACGGTGCGGCCGTTCGGGTCGGGAATGACGAGCACCACGTTGCCGCGTGCGACGGTCTTCTGCGTGTCCCTGTTGAACTCGCCCTCGTCGGACGTGAGCGTGGAGGTGAGCTTGCCGGACTCGTCGTACGTCTCGAGCGTGACCCCGCGCAGCTGCGTGGTGGCGGAGTCCTCGAAGACGTAGGCGGTATCGGCGCGCAGCTGCGCGCGGCGCACGCCGTCGGTCGTGAGCAGCTGGTCGAGCCGGGTGACCACGTTGTCGGCCGGCAGCGGCTCATAGTCCCCCGTGGGCGGCGCGGTGGAGGCGTCACACGCGCCGAGGACGAGGGCAAAGGCGAGGACCGCGAAAAGTGATGTTCTCATGAGTCCATCATACCGCATTGGCGCGCAGAAGGTCATGCAGGTGCACCAGCCCCACCAGGCGGTGTTCCGCCGACACGACGGGCAGGGCCATGATGCCATGTGTCTCCATGACATAGACCGCGGCGGCGGCCAGCTCGTCCGCATCCACGACTTTCGGCGCCTGGTTCATGACCTCGCCCACCGGCGTGTCGAATATGTCCTCCTGCCGCTCCATGCGCCGTGTCAGGTCGCCGGACGTCACCACGCCGATGACGCGGCCCGCGCCATCCACGACGGGGACCGTACCGCGCTTCTCCGCGAGCAGCATCACGCACTGGCGCATGGGTGCATCGGGGCCGAGGCGCGGGTAGTCGTCATCGATCATCACGTCGCGCACCCGGAGCGTGAGCTTGCGACCGAGCGACCCGCCGGGATGCAGGCGGGCGAAGTCCTCACGCGTGAAGCCGCGCGTCTCCAGCAGCGCGACGGCCAGCGCGTCCCCCATGGCGAGCGCGGCGGTGCTCGAGGTCGTCGGGGCGAGGTCGAAGGGACACGCCTCCTCGCTGACGGAGCAGTCGAGCACCACGTCCGCCGAGCGACCGAGCGTGGATTGCCTGCCGCCCGTCAGCGCGACGATGCGCACGCCGAGCCGCTTCAGGTACTCGACCAGGCCGGTCAGCTCGCTCGACTCGCCGCTCTTCGACAACAGGATCGCCACGTCGCCGCGGCTCACGATTCCCAGGTCGCCGTGCAGCCCTTCCACCGGGTGCAGGAAGATGGCCGGCGTACCGGTGGAGGTGAGCGTCGCGGCAATCTTGCGTGCGACGATGCCGCTCTTGCCGATGCCGCTCACGATCACACGGCCGGGCGCATCCAGAACGAGCGCAGCGGCGGTGGCAAAGTCGTCATCGATGCGCAGCTCGAGGTCGCGCAGCGCATCGGCCTCCATGCGGAGGACGCGACGCCCGGAGGCGATCACCTGCGTGATGTCAGCGACTGCCGGCACGCGTGACCTCCTGCTCTGAATGCCCGGCCGCAGACCGCACGTCGAGCACACGTTCCAGCAGGTCCGGCAGCCGGTCGAGCGGCAGCATGTTCGAGCCGTCCGACGGCGCGCGCTCCGGCTGCGGATGCACCTCCAGGAACAGCGCGTTCGCACCCGCCGCCATCGCCGCCAGCACGAGCGGCTGGATGAATTGCGGGTCCCCGCCGCTCGCCCCGTCGGCGCGACCGGGCCGCTGGACACTGTGCGTGCCGTCGAAGATGACCGTGGCGCCCGTCGCCTCGCGCATCCGCGCAAACGAGCGCATGTCCACCACCAGATCACCGTAGCCCAGGAACGTGCCGCGCTCGGTGACCGCGACTGCGGCCGCACCCGCCGCACGCGCCTTGTCCACGGCGCCGCTGATGTCCTCGGGCGCCATCCACTGGCCCTTCTTGATGTTGACGCTGCGCCCCGTGCGCGCGGCCGCCTCGACCAGGTCCGTCTGACGGCTCAGGAAGGCGGGGATCTGCAGCACGTCGCACACGGCGCCGACCGCTGCGGCCTGCTGCGCTTCGTGCACGTCGGTGAGCAGCGGCAGACCCGTGGCGGCGCCCACGCGCTCCAGCCGGCGCAGACCCTCTTCCAGCCCCGGCCCGCGCGCCGCGCCGGCCCGGCTGCGATTCGCCTTGTCGAACGACGCCTTGAACACGATCGGCACACCCGTGCGCGCATGCAGATCGGCCAGTGCCTCGCCTACCTGCAGGTTGAGCGCATCATCCTCCAGCACGCAGGGCCCCGCGATCAGGAAGAAGCGGCCGTCGAACAGGGCGTCCACGCTCATGCGCGTACAGCCGCCTGCGGCGCGATTCGTGGCTTCCCCGCAGCGTCCTGCTCACCCGTGCGCCGGCGCGCCAGCGCTGCAGCGACGAACGCCTGGAACAGCGGGTGCGCCTGCGTCGGTCGCGACTTCAGCTCCGGATGGAACTGGCAGCCGAGGTACCACGGGTGCTCGGGCACTTCGATGATCTCGACGAGGTTGCCGTCGGGAGAGAGGCCGCTGAAGCGGATGCCGTTCTTGCCGAGCAGCTCGCGATACGCGTTGTTCACCTCGTAGCGGTGACGGTGGCGCTCGCTGATCTCGAGCGTGCCGTACGCGTCGGCCGCACGCGAGCCGGGCGTGAGCCGCGCCGCATACGCACCGAGTCGCATCGTCCCTCCGAGGTCCGTCACCTGCCGCTGCGAGTCCATCAGGCAGATCACGGCTTCGGTCAGGTCACCCTTGAACTCAGCGGAATTCGAGCCGCTGAGGCCGCACACGTTGCGCGCATATTCGATGACCGCGCACTGCAGGCCGAGACAGATGCCGAAGAACGGCAGTCCGTTCTCCCGCGACCAGCGCACCGCATCCAGCATTCCCTCTACGCCGCGCACGCCGAACCCGCCCGGAATCAGCAGCCCGTCGTATTTCTCCAGCAGCTCGGGGCCGCGCCTGCCATTGCCCGTGGGCGCACCGTTGCCGGTGCCGGCCGCGGCGTCCCTGTGGTCGTCCGGCTTCTCGAAGTCCTCGCTCGACAGCCAGTCGATTTCCACACCGACGTCATTGGCGATGCCGCCGTGAATCAGCGCTTCCTGCACCGACTTGTACGAGTCCACGAGCGCCGTGTATTTGCCGACGACCGCAATGCGGACGCTACCGTGCTTCGGATGCCGCACCCGATTGACCAGCGTCTGCCACTCTTCGAGGTCCGGCTCCGGCGTCGTCAGCCCCAGCTTCGAGACGATCAGGTCGTCCAGCTTCTGTGCGCGGTACGCGAGCGGCACCTCGTAGATCGTATCCACATCGCGCGCCTCGATGACGGCGGCCGGATCCACGTTCGTGAACAGCGCCGTCTTCCGCTTCAGCTCGTCCGACAACGGACGGTCCGTCCGGCAGATCAGGATGTCCGGCTGAATTCCGATCTCCATGAGCTCGCGCACCGAATGCTGCGTCGGCTTCGTCTTCAGCTCGCCGGCCGCGGCGATGTACGGAATCAGCGTCAGGTGGATGAACAGCGTGTGCTCACGGCCGACTTCCTGGCGGAACTGGCGGATCGCTTCGAGGAAGGGCAGCGACTCGATGTCGCCGAC
>DATHVW010000268.1:0-23992 GCA_035461085.1 Longimicrobiales bacterium
CTGCGACCGTCGGACGCGCTGCCGCACTCCCCGCGCCCCGCTCTGCTGCCGCGGAGCCGGCGATCAGGACGATTCCGCCCGCCACAACCATGGCGGACAGGGACAACGACAGGTGCGGCCGCACGGTGACTCCGGTCAAAAGTCTCGGCGGGCAGTGAACGCTTCGCTGCGTGGGATGATTCCCTATACTAACGCCTGATCGCGCCGTTCCCAAACCGGGGCCGGCGGCCGCGGCGGCGGGACGGCCGGCAGAAGTGGCGGTGCCGTTTCCGGTGTGCGGCTTTACAAATCGCGTCCGACCCTCCCATGTTGCATACAGATGGTCCCATCGTCTGCCGGGAATCTCACAACACGGAGTATCCAATGAAGCGAGGCAGCAGAACCCTGCCTGTGATCGCGATTGCCCTGGCCATCGGTACGGCCGGGTGCGCGCGTCAATCGGCCGTGGCGTCTCCCGCGCCGCGGGGTGCGGCCGGCCAGGACAGTGCCGCGCCGGGCGGTGCGCGCGGCGCTGCGGCGCCGCGCCCCTACGCACGTGTGATCACATCAGGGGCGGAAACGAAGGAAGGCCTGTTCAAGGTCCATCGAGTGGCGGACAAGCTCTTCTTCGAGATCCCGTCCTCCGAGCTGAACCGCGACATCCTGGTCGTGCAGAGGACGGTCGCGGGCGGCGAATCCAGCGGTTTCTTCGGCGGCGGTCCGTCGCGGGTCGTGGAGTTCGACCTGGAGGGTGACCGTGTGCTGCTGCGGCAGAAGTCGTACGGCATCGTGGCGGACACCGCGCGCGCGATCGCGCAGGCGGTGGACGCACTGAACTACGGACCGATCATCGCCTCGTTCAACGTTGAGACGTGGGGCCCCGACAGTGCTGCGGTGATCGAAGTAACGAAGCTGTTCACGACGAACATCAACGAGTTCGCGAGCGTCACGCAGCTGCAGACGGACCGCAGCTTCCTGGAGAGCTTCTCGGTGTTCCCGGAGAACGTGAACGTGGAGGCGACGCAGACCGGCAACCAGCCGCCGCCGCAGGGATCGCCGCCGGGAGCGCGGCCGAGCACGGTCACGGCGCGGACGAGCTGGAGCTTCCTGAAGCTGCCGGAAGACCCGATGCGGCCGCGCCTGCATGACCGGCGCGTCGGCCTCGGCTCCATTGCGCACATCGACTACTCGCGCCCGGAGCACGAGGCGACGGAGCGCCGCTACATCCGCCGCTACCGCCTCGAGAAGGAGAACCCTTCGGCCGCCGTGTCCGATCCGGTCGAGCCGATCGTCTTCTATATCGACAACGCGACGCCCGAGTGGCTCGTGCCCTACGTCATTCAGGGCGTGGACGACTGGGAGCCCGCGTACCGCGAGGCCGGTTTCAGCAACGCGATCGAGGGCCGGCTCGCGCCGTCTCCGTCGGAGGATCCCGACTTCTCCCTGCTGGACGCGCGTCATTCCGTGATCTACTGGCGCCCGTCCGACGTCGCGAACGCGACCGGCGGCCAGCTCGTGGATCCGCGGACGGGCGAGATCATCAAGGCGGAAGTAAACATGTACCACAACGTGATGAACCTGCTGCGCAACTGGTACTTCACGCAGGTCTCACCGCTCGACCCGCGCGCGCAGACTCTGCCGCTGCCGGACTCGCTGATGGGGCGGCTCGTACGCTACGTGGTCGCGCACGAGGTCGGCCACGCCATCGGCTTCCCGCACAACATGAAGGCGAGCGCGATGTATCCGGCCGACTCCATCCGCAGTGCATCGTTCCTGCGCCGCATGGGTGGACACGTCGCGACACTGATGGACTACTCCCGCTTCAACTACGTCGCGCAGCCCGAGGACAACATTCCCGTCGAGCTGCTCGTGCCGGGCATCGGGCCCTATGACAAGTTCGCCATCATGTGGCAGAACAAGCCGATCCCGGGCGCGGCCACGCCCGACGACGAATGGCGCACGCTGGACAGCTGGTCGCGCATGCAGGACACCATCCCGTGGTTCCGCTGGACCACGTCGGATGCGACGTCCGATCCGTTCGCGCTCACCGAGGCCGTCGGTGACGAGGACGCCGTCAAGTCGAGCACCCTCGCCATGCGTAACCTCGAGCGCGTCGTGGGATCGCTCCTGCGCGTCGCCGAGCGGCCGGGCCAGAACTACGATCTGCTCAACGAGCTGTACGGCAACGCCGTGTCGCAGTGGGGCCGCTACAACGGTCACGTCGCCGCGGTCATCGGCGGCGCCGAGACGTGGGAGCGCTACGGCACGGGACCGCGCTTCGAGCCGCTGTCCGAGGCGCGCCAGAAGGAGGCCATCGACTACCTGAACCGCGTGGCCTTCCGCGTGCCGGACATGTTCCTGAACCCCGAAATCCTGCGCCGCATCGAGCAGGAGGGCGTGATCACGCGCATTCGGAACGCGCAGGCAGGTGTGCTGAACTCCCTGCTCGCCGTGAACCGCCTCAGCCGGCTCGCCGAGTACGAGGCGCTCGCCGGCCCGCGCGGCAACAGCTACACCATTGCCGAGTTCCTGGGTGACCTCCGCTCCGGCATCTGGACCGAGCTGACACAGCGCAATCCCACGGTGGACGTGTACCGCCGCACACTCCAGCGCGTGTACCTTGAGGCCGCCGAGCGCGCCATCGACCCGCCCACGCCGCCGGCCAGCGCATCGGCAGCCGTGCGTGCCGCGGCGGAAGCAGCCAGAACCAGCGACGCCCGGGCGCTGCTGCGCGGCGAGCTGGCGGAGCTCCAGCGACTGTCCGAGACCGCCGCCAATCGCACGAACGACGCGATGACGCGTCTGCACCTGCGCGATATCAATCTGGAGATCAGGAGGATCCTGGATCCGACTAACTGAGGTTCGGAGCCTCGGCGACGGGAGTACGGGAGGGGGCGGGCTTCGGCTCGTCCCTTCTGCGCTTTCCAGGCATTCCAACGGACGTTTTCACCACAGAGCACACAGAGCACACAGAGGCGGCGCTATACTGAGGGACGGAATGACTGACGGTGACCGGTGGGTCCGAGCGCCAGGACTATCGCCGCCCGCCGGTAATAGTCCGCATCTCTTTTTTTTGTTAAACAGAAATAAGGAATCCAGCCCCACCGCGAATCCCGATCACCCACAGCCGCCCTCCGGGTGCTCTGAGTGCTCTGTGGTGAACCGGTTCGTTCGGCAGCCGGGCCGCGATCTCTTCAATCCGCCCCTCCGTGTGCTCAGTGTGCTCTGTGGTGATAAATTCGTTCGGCAGCCCAGCCACAAACACTCTCTCCCAAGCCGGAGACCCGACAGATGCGAACGATCCCCGTCCTGCTCTCCGTCCTGCTCATCACACCCGGCGCTCTCACAGCCCAGTTGACGCCTCAGACCACCGGCACGACCGCCGAGTTCAGGGCGATGCACGCGCCGTCGCCGGACGTGGTCTGGGCTGCCGGACGGGGCGGCGTCTATGCCGTGACGACGGACGGCGGCGCAACGTGGCGGACGGATTCGGTGGCGGGCGCCGGCGGGCTGTTCTTCACGGGCGCGTGGGCGGCGGACGAGCGGAACACCTGGCTGCTCGGCACGTCGTTCGATGGCGGGCTCGCTCGCATCTACCGGACGGCCGATGGCGGGGCGAGCTGGTCCGTGCAGTGGGAGAGCACGGAAGACGGCGTGTTCATGGACGCGCTGCAGTGCTGGGACATCGATCACTGCGTCGCGTACGGCGACCCGATCGGCGGTGCGCTCGTGATCGTGCGCACCACGGATGGTCGCACGTGGCATCGCGTGGCGGCGGACCGGATCCCGGCGCTGATCGAAGGGGAAGCGGGCTTCGCGGCCAGCGGCACCACCCTCACGCTCGCAGGCACGGCGCACGGCTGGATCGGCACGGGCGGCGGCAGCCGTGCGCGCGTCTATATCACCGCGGATGGCGGCGCATCGTGGACGGCGGCGGACACGCCGCTGCCGGGCAACGCCACGTCCGGGATCTTCGGCATCGCGTTCCGCGACTCACTGAACGGTGTGGCCGCGGGCGGTGACTACGAGCGCCGCACCGACGAGCAGAGGAATGTCGTGCGCACCTCCGACGGCGGGCGCACATGGCATGTGGTCGGGTCCTCGCTGCCGCACGGTGTTCGCTACGGCGTGGCGTACAGTCCGGTGGCATTCACGCCGGCGGCCGGCGCATCAGTTCGTCCACTGCTCGGCGTCGGACCGTCCGGTGTCGGCGTCTCGCACGATGAGGGCACGACGTGGGTGACGCTCGACACGACACACTACAACACGGTCACGTTCGCGCCGAACGGTGATGCCTGGGTGGGCGGTCCGGATGGCCGCATGGCGACGATCGGACGCGCGACGCTCGCGAGCCCCGGTGATGCACCGGCGGAGCCGGATTACCCGACGCGCTTCGACGAATCGCTCGCACAGCGGCCGGCGGTGCGCGATGCGCTCGCGTGGATCGAGTCCGGCTTCGAGGACCAGGTCGCGGAGTGGATCCGCATCACGGAGATCCCCGGCGCATCGCGGCACGAGCAGGAGCGCGGCGCCTATGTGAAGGCACAGCTCGAGGCGGAGGGGCTGATCGTCACGGTTGATTCGATCGGCAACGTCATCGCGCGCCGTCCCGGCACCGGCGGCGGCGAGACCGTCGTCTTCGCGGCCCACATGGACACGGTCCATCCGCTCGACACGGACGTGACCGTGAAGCACGACAGCGCCGAGGTCGCCGGCCGCCCGTCACGCGTACTGCGCGCCCCCGGAATATTCGACAACAGCGCATCCGTCGCGAACATGCTCGCAATGGTGCGTGCACTGAACCGCGCGAACGTCCAGACGAGCGGTGACCTGATCTTCATTGCGACCACGCAGGAGGAGCTGGGCCTGCTCGGCATGGATTACTGGCTCGAGCACAACCCCGACGTCGCCGACGTGCTCGTAGCGCTCGATGGCGCCCTGCCAAACGTCAACTATGGCGCGCTCGGCATCTACTGGACGCGGTACTCCTTCCACGGCGAGGGCTCGCACACGAACACGTCGGCAGGACGGCCGCACCCGGCGCGCGCGCTGAGCGACGCGATCCGCGACATCTACACGATCGACATCCCCGATTACATGGGCGGCGCCGTCTACAATGTCGGCATGCTCGATGGCGGCAAGATCTACAACGCCATTCCGGAGGAAGTGTCGTTCACGATGGACCTGCGAAGCGTCAATCCGATCCTGCTGAACGATCTGGACGCGCAGATCGACTCCGCGGTGGCGCGCGCCGCGGCCGCGCACGGCGTGGCATGGGCGAAAGAGCAGACACTGCGGAACCGCGCGGGCGGAACGGCGCAGATGCTGGAGGACCGTCGCGCACACCCGCTCATCCAGACGGCCATCGATGTCCACGGCCATCTCGGCATCGAGTCGCGCGCAATCGCGTCCGGCTCGACCGACGCGAACGCCGGCGTGGTCCGCGGAATTCCGTCGATCTCGATCGGCCGCGCGATCGGCGGCGACGGCCACACGCTGTCGGAATGGTCGGAGGTCGATTCCGCGCTGCCCGCCACGAAGATCGCGCTGCTGATCGCTGTCGCTATGGCGGGCCTGGCGCTTCCCGGTACCTGATCGCGCCGCCGTCGCGAGTCTGGCGGCGCCCGGAGTGCCCTCAGTCGTGACGAATGGTCCGGCGGTGCCCGTACCCGGCGCCGCCGTCAGTCGCCTTCGGCTGCCGCGTCCACCTCGTAGCCTTCCGACACGCTCTCCACGCGCAGGTGGATGGCCGCCTTGCACAGCAGGTGGGCGCTCACCGGTGCGGTCATGAACAGGAACATGGTGACGAGCACTTCATGCAGGCTCGTGCCCGGCCCTGTGCTGAAGTGAACCGCGGAGGCGATGAGCATGCCGCCGACACCGAGCGTGGTGGACTTGGTCGGGCCGTGGAGCCGGCTGAAGAAGTCGGGCAGCCTGACGAGGCCGATGGAGCCGATGAGGGCGAAGCCGGCGCCTGCGACGAGGAAGAAGGAGACGATGATATCGGCCATGATCACTCCACGATGCGGCCGCGCAGGAGGAAGCGGCACAGCGCGATGGTGCCGACGAAGCCGAGCATCGCGATCACGAGGCCGGCCTCGAAGTAGAGCGGGCTGCCGCGCCAGACGCCGAGCAGGACCAGCAGTGCCAGCGTGTTGACGTACATCGTATCAAGTGCGGCGACGCGGTCGGCCGCGCTCGGTCCGCGAAGCAGCCGCCACATGTTGAGCAGCAGCGCCGCCGCCATCAGCACGAGCGCTATGCGCGCAGCGGTATCGATCATTCGAAGACCTCCATGAGCGGCTTCTCGTAGCGTTCCCTGATGCGCGCCACCGCGGTCTCCGGGTCCTCGACATCGAGGTCGTGCACGAGCAGGCTGCGCCGGTCTCCACTCAGGTTTGCCGAGACGGTGCCGGGCGTGAGCGAGATGATGCTGGCGAGGAGCGTGATGGCGAAGGGCTCCCGAAGCGTCACCGGAACCACGACGAACTGCGGCCGCAGCCGGCGCGCGGGGCCGAGGATCAGAACCACCATGCGCATATTCGCGACGACAATGTCGTAGATCACGACCGCGATCAGGCGCAGCAGCGGTCCGATCCGGATCGTACGCGGATACTCCGGCCAGAAGCGCTGTGTGAGGAGTGGCAGCCCGACGGCGAGCAGGACGCCCGTCAGGAGCAGACCCACCGATATCGCGTTGTGGAGCAGCAGCCACGTCAGCAGCAGCGTTGCACTGATCACCGGCTGCGGGACGAACCGGCTCATGGCGCACCTCCGAGCACGGCACGGATGTAGTCGCCGGGCGCGAGCAGCTGGCCCGCCGTCGCGTCGGTGAAGCCGGTGAGCGGCCCTGCGAACACGGTGATCGCGAAGATCAGCGCAAAGAGACCCGCGGTCGCTGCGAACGCGGGGGCGCGCCACGCCACGGCGCCTGCCGCCGTCTCCTCGTCGTTGACCATCCAGAACAGCACGATGCCGGCGCGACTGAGCGCCGCGATCGCGAGCAGACCGCTGCCGAGTACGATCGCCCAGATCCACGGCATCTGCGCTGCCGGTCCCGTCGCGGTCAGGATCAGCGCCTTGCCGACGAAGCCCGAGAGTGGCGGCAGCCCCGAGACGGCGACGGCGCCGATGAAGAAGAGTGCGCCCAGCAGCGCCGGCTGTCGCAGCACCGCGCCGCTCACGAGCAGATCGTCCTTCCCTCCCCGCTGCTGCGCGATGAGGTCGCTCAGCAGGAACATGCCCGCCATCACGATGGTGCTGTGCACCAGGTAGTAGAGGCCGGCCGATACGGACGCCGCATCGAACACCGCAATCGGCGCCAGCATGATTCCCACCGACCCGATCAGCAGGTATCCCTGCATCCGCCGCAGCTCGCGACTGCCCGCCGCGCCCAGCATGCCGAGCACGATCGTCAGCAGTGCGATCGGCAGGAGCCACGGCGCTGCCACATCCGCGGCGACACCTGCGTCCGCCCCGAAGATCAGCGTGTACACGCGGACGATCGCGTAGACACCGACCTTCGTCATGATCGCGAACAGTGCCGCCACCGGTGCGCTGGCGGCCGCGTACGCGGATGGAAGCCAGAAGTAGAGCGGCACCACTGCCGCCTTCAGCGCGAACACCACCAGCAGCAGCAGCGCACCGGATCGCACCAGTGCCGCCTCGGAGGCGCCCAGCAGCGCTACCTTCTGTGCCATGTCGGCCATGTTGAGGGTGCCCGTCACGCCGTAGAGCGTACCCACAGCGATCAGGAACAGCGATGACCCGGCCAGGTTGAGCACGACGTAATGCACGCCGGCGCGCAGCCGCTGCGCCGTGGATCCATGCACGAGCAGTGCGTATGACGCGATGAGCAGGATCTCGAAGAACACGAAGAGGTTGAACAGGTCGCCCGTGAGAAACGCGCCATTCAGCCCGACCAGCTGCAGCTGGAAGATCGGGTGATAGAGTGGACCCGCGCGATCCTGGCCCTGCACCGCGTGCATGAGGCTGAACAGTGCGATCGACGCCGTCAGCACCACCATCAACGCACTCAGGCGGTCGAGCACGAGAACGATCCCGAACGGCGCAGGCCAGTCACCCAGCCGGTACGCGACGACATCACCGCCGTGTGACGTCATGAGCAGCACGACGGCGGTCACGAGCGTGAGCAGCACGCTCGTCATGCCGAGCGCGCGCTGCAGCGCGATGCTGCGGACCCCCGGCAGGATGAGCAGCGCGCCCGCCAGCAGCGGTATGAGCACCGGCATGATCACCATATGCCCGCTCACAATCTCTCCTCGCCGTCCACGTGGTCGGTCTGTGCGTGGATGCCTGAGGCGAGGGCGAGCCCGATGACGAACGCGGCCATGCCGAACCCGATGACGATGGCGGTGAGGACCAGTGCCTGCGGGAGCGGATCGACGTACGACGTGACGCCCTCCTGTATGATCGGCGGCGCGCCGCGCCCGACACGACCCATGGCGACGAGGAACAGGTTCACCGCGTAGCCCAGCATCATGATGCCGAGGATCACGGGATAGGTGCGCGCGCGGAGCAGGAGGTACACGCCCGCCGCGACGAGGACGCCGATTGCGAGCGCGATCAGGGCTTCCATGGCGTCGCCTCCTCCCGGAACGTCTCATCGCCGGCGCTCCGAGCGACCGGCGTACCGAGGCGCGACAGCATCAGCATGACCGCGCCGACGACCGTCAGGAACACGCCGATGTCGAAGAGCATTGCCGTCGCCAGCTCGATCTCCCCGATCAGCGGAATGTGCACGTAAGTGAACGTGGCCGACAGGAACGGATATCCGAACGCGAGCGCACCGAGCCCCGTCGCAAACGCGATCAGCAGACCTGTCGCGATGAGCGGCCGGTAGCCGACGCGCAGCCGTTCCTCCGTCCATTGCGTGCCGCTCGCGACGTAATGGAGCACGAGCGCCACCGCGGCCATGAGACCGGCAATGAACCCGCCGCCCGGCTGGTTGTGTCCGCGCAGCAGCAGGAAGAGCGAGAACAGCAGCGCGAACGGGAGCAGCGCCCTCGTGATCATGGCCAGGAAGAGCGGCACGCGGTCGCGGGCAGAGCGGGCGGGGATGCGTGCCCCGGCGAGATCGACGCCACCGAGGAGCATGGTGATGCCGAGCGCCGCGATACCGAGCACGGCGATCTCGCCCATCGTGTCGAACCCCCGGAAGTCCACCAGGATCACGTTCACGATGTTCGTGCCGCCGCCCGCGGGCTTGCTCTGCTCGATGAAGTACCGGCTGATGCTGTCGGGCGGGCGTGTGAGGACGGCCCACGCAAGCGCTCCCACGCCGGCGCCCGCCGCGATCCCGATGACCGCGTCCCGCATGCGCCGCGCGGGGTGCGACTCCACCGGCGTACGCCGCGGCAGGTAGTCGAGCGCCAGCAGCACGAGCAGAATCGTGACCACTTCGACGAGCAGCTGCGTCAATGCCAGGTCGGGTGCCGACAGGTGCACGAACGCGAGCGCCACCAGCAGGCCGACGACGCTGATCGTGATCAGTGCGACCAGCCGCTGCCGGTGCAGCACGGCCGTCGCCACCGCAGCCGTGATGAGGATCAGTGTGCCGGCCGCCGTGATCGCATCCGGCGCAGCCGGAGCAATGGAGCCGGCGCGGAACGAATGATCGAGGAGCGGCACCATACCCGCCGCCAGCGCAGTCGCGACGAGCAGCAACACGTAGCGCTGGAGCGACCCGTTCTCGAGCCGGTTCGTCAGTGCAGCCGCGCCATCGGCCAGACCACCGACCACCGACTCATAGACGGCCGCCATGGACCAGCCCGGCAGCACGCGGTCACTGAACGCGTAGAGCCAGCGCCGGTTCAGGAACAGCACGATGCCGCCGCCCATGGCGACCATGCTCATCGCCAGCGGGAGGTTCAGACCATGCCACACCTCCAGCTTGTAGTACGGCAGCACACCGCCGAGCGCGCTCGATGCCGCTATCGCCAGGGACGGCCCGATGACCATGCCCGGGGCCACTCCGACCGCCACGCACAGCAGTACCAGCGCCTCGACCGGGATGCGCATGAAACGCGGCGGCTCGTGCGGACTCTTCGGCATGCCCGTCCCATCACCGCGGAAGAAGATGCGGATGAAGCGGAGCGAGTACGCCACGCTGAAGATGCTCGCGATCACCGCGAGCACGGGCTCGATCGGTCGCAGTCCCCGCAGCTCCGTCACCGTCAGCGATTCCGCGAAGAACATCTCCTTGCTCAGGAACCCGTTCAGCAGGGGCACACCCGCCATGGCCGCGGCGGCGACGATTGCGAGCGCCGCCGTGTAGGGCATGTGCCGCCACAGCCCGTTCAGGATGCGCATGTCGCGCGTGCCCGTCTCGTGATCGATGATCCCGGCGGCCATGAACAGCGACGCCTTGAACGTCGCATGGTTCATGATGTGGAACACCGCGGCCACAGCGCCCAGCGGCGAGCTGAAGCCGAACAGCAGCGTGATCAGGCCCAGGTGGCTCACCGTCGAATAGGCGAGCAGACCCTTCAGGTCGTCGGCGAACATCGCACGGTACGCGCCCACCAGCAGCGTCGCCATCCCGACGATCGACACGATGTAGAACCACTCCCGCGTGCCCGCCAGCACCGGATACAGCCGCCCGAGCAGGAACACGCCGGCCTTCACCATCGTCGCCGAGTGCAGATACGCACTCACCGGCGTCGGGGCAGCCATCGCGCGCGGCAGCCAGAAATGGAACGGGAACTGTGCCGACTTCGTGAACGCGCCGAGCAGCACCAGCACGAGCATCGGGACGTACAGCGGATGCTGCTGCACCGTGCCCGCGGCCGCCAGGACATCGGTGAGCTCGAAACTGCCGGCAATCCGGCCGAGCAGCAGTACACCACCGAGCAGCGCCAGGCCGCCGAGGCCTGTGACCAGCAGCGCCATGCGAGCGCCGCTGCGCGCCTCCTCCTCGTGTCGCCAGTATCCGATGAGCAGGAACGAGCTCAGGCTCGTCAGCTCCCAGAACACCACCAGCAGCACGAGATTGCCCGCCAGCACGACGCCCATCATCGAGCCCATGAAGAACATCAGGCTCGCGAAGAACCGCGGCAGGTCCTCCTCATCCGACAGGTAGTACCGCGCGTACAGCAGGATCAGCAGGCCGATCCCGAGCACCAGACAGGAGAATACCCACGCGTACCCGTCGAGCCGGAGCGTCAGATCCAGCCCGAGCGACGGCACCCACGCACGCGACGACTCCAGAACACCGCCCGCGAATACGCGGCGTGCCTGCGCAATCACGAGCGCCAGCGACGCCGCAGTCGGCACGGCCGCCGTCCACGCCAGCCGCGATCGCAGCTCGCCCCGGCGCTGCACCAGCAACAGCGGCAGCACTCCCAGGAACGGCAGCAGTACGATGAACAGCAGCGTCACTCGGTGTTCCTCACGCGCGTGTCAGCCCCATCCCGATTGCGGCCGCTCAAGGTACGTCCGGAGCGCGCCCGATACAAACGCAGGCGGGCGGAGTGCGTCGGAAGACCGATCCGTACCACAACAAAAAAGACTTCCGATCCCGGAAGTCATCACGTGCGTGGGTACGGTCCATCGGGGAACGCCCGTCCCCGTCCGCGCGGTCTCTAGCCCACGAGGAGACCCGCGGCGGCCTGCGCGTCGACCGGCATGGAGAACAGGTATCCCTGCGCGTAGCGCGTACCGAGCCGGCGCAGCTGATCGAGCTGGTCGGTCGTTTCGACGCCTTCGGCAACTGCGTCGATGGCCATGCTGCGCCCGAGCGCGATGATGGTCTGCACGATCTCCATACTCTCGCTCTCCGTGCCGAGCGTGTGCACGAACGAGCGGTCGATCTTCAGACACGAGATCGGGAACTGGCGCAGCTCGCGCAGCGATGTGTAGCCGGTTCCGAAATCGTCGATGCAGATCTGGATGCCGCGCAGTCGCAGCTCGGCGAGCAGCCGCGCGGACAGCTGCGGGTTCTGCATCACGACGGCCTCGGTGACATCGAGGCGGAGGTATTCGGGCGCGAGCCCCGATTCGCGCAGTGCCCCGTCCACCTGGTCGAGGAGCGATGCGTGCACGAACTGCTTCGGGGAGAGATTCACGCTCATCGTGAGGTCCGCCGTAGCCGTCGGCCGCGCGAGCTGCCAGCTGCGCAGCTGCCGGCAGGCCTCGTTCAGGACCCACCAGCCGATTTCGAGCACGAGGCCGGTCTGCTCGGCGAGCGGCATGAACTCGTGAGGCAGCAGGACTCCGCGGGTCGGATGGTTCCAGCGCACCAGGGCTTCGAGACCCTTCACAGTGCCACGCTCGAGGTCGATGATCGGGTGGTAGAGCACCTCGAACTCGGTGCCCGCAGTCGCCATGCGCAGGTCGTCCTCCAGCTGCCGCTGCGCGAGCGCGCGCTCGTGCATGTCGCTGTCGAAGATGACGTAATCGTCACGCCCGCTCGCCTTCGCGCGATACATGGCGGAGTCGGCATCGCGCAGCAGGTCCTCCGCGCGCTCGTAGCCGCTCACGCTGATCGCGATGCCGATGCTCGCGCTCATCCCGTCCACCGGCACCTCGGGATGGTACGGCAGTGCCAGGCTCTCGCGGATGCGGTCCACGATGAACGTCACGGCCGCGGCGTCCTGCACCATGTCGAGCAGCACGGCAAACTCGTCGCCGCCGATGCGCGCCACCGTGTCGCCCTGCCGCACGCACGCTTCCAGCCGGCGGGCGACCGTGACGAGCAGCTCATCGCCCGCCAGGTGGCCGAGACTGTCGTTGATGTCCTTGAAGTTGTCCAGGTCGAGGAACAGCACGGCGAAGCCGTAGCCGACGCGGCGCTGCGAATGGGTCAGCAGTCGTTCCAGCCGGTCCATGAACACGACGCGGTTGGGGAGGCCCGTGAGCGCATCGTGCAGCGCGCTGCGCACCAGCTTGGCCTGCGCTTCCTTGTCCTTCGTCACGTCACGCAGCGCACCCGCATACACGGTGTCGCCATCGACGATCTGCGAGCCGCAGTCCACCACACACGCCATCTCGCGCCCATCGACGTGACGCAGAGTCAGCTCGACATCCTGGATGGCCTCGTGCTCGCGCAGCTCCAGCAGGCAACGGTCGAACGCATCGGGATCGCACACCAGGTCCACCATCCGCATGCGGTACAGCTCGTCGCGACCGCGGCCCGTGAGCGACTCGAACTGCTGGTTGACCTCGAGCAGCGTGCTGTCGCGATCCATCAGGAACAGTGCCGTGTGCGACTCCTCGAACATCCGGCGGTAGCGCGACTCGCGCCCGCGCAGCTCTTCCTGCGCCGCGCGCCGCGCCGATACATCGCGCAGGTGCAGCGCCGCGCCGCCATCCGCCGTCGGATACGCGCGCACCTCCAGCCAGCGGTCGATCGACCGGCAATGGATCTCCTGCTCGATCGGCACACGATCCGCCGTAACGCGCAGGCACTCGCGGTGGAACCCGGTTCCGACCAGGCCGGGATACACATGCCAGAACCTGCGTCCGAGCACGTCCGCCTCCACTCGACCGAGCAGCTCCTGCGCATGCTCGTTCATGAATGCGAAGCGCCACTCCGCATCAACCGTGATCATGCCGTCCGGCGCAGCGCCCACGGGCGCGATCGGCGCCGCCGCACGCCACTCGAACCGGCTCCCCAGCAGCTCCAGGTCGCGCTGGACCGCCGTCGCCAGATCCTTGATCAGCGTCCGCTCGTCCTGCGTCCACTGCCGCGGCACGACATCGCACACCGACAGCACCGCGACCACCCGGCCCTCCACCACGACCGGCGCGCCGAGGTAGGATACCCGGTCGAAGTCATCCAGACGTGCGACGGAGAAACCCAGCGGATGCCGGGCCGCGTCCTCGACTGCGAACACAGCCCTGGTGTCGGCGACATATCGGCAGAACGTCGCGCCCAGCGGCACCTGGCGTGTCGCCGACCACGGCTCCGGTACGCCCACCTGCCCTACCAGCACCAGGCGCTCCGCGTGCACCACGCCCACCATGCCGACGGGCGCGCGCAGCGCCAGACTGGCCAGACGGGCCGGTCTGCCGAATATCTCGCGGGCCCCCGGATCCAGCAGGAGCGCACGCGCACTCTCCGCCGTCAGGATCGACCGCCCATGGGTCCTCTGCTGAACTTCTTGCATGTTTTGATCGGCCGGCCGCGCTGCGCGCCGGCACCCTGGACTGTGTGGGCAGCGCCGCTCGAGTGCCGCGCCCGCGGGCCAGTGTGATCAAGAAACATGCAACGTGGCCGGCCCTGCCGCGCCAGCCGCCCGTGTCGCCGCCCCGCCTTCCTCCACCCCGCCACGCCCTCTCCCAGCGCCGTTGCCCAAATGCTTGTCTCGCCCTAACTTGGAATCTGGCCCCCGGCAGCCCCGGCCGGGAGAATTTCCGGCACGGAATCTGACATTGCCTCCGGGCGGGCGATGGACGCCCCTCGACAAGGAGCGACAGAGTGCGGCTAAGACGCCACATTGCGACAGGTCTCACAGGCGGTGCCATTCTGGCACTCCTCTTCGTGCCTGCACGTCAACTTGAAGCTCAGCTCGCACGCGAGCTGGGCCTGGTGACGGACAGCACCGCGACGGCCGGGCAGCCGGTCCTGCCGACGGAAACCAGCTTTGCGCTGAGTCAGCTGCGCAATCAGCGGGTGCTCGACGCCAGGATCGCCACGCGCTTCAACATCAAGCGGCTGTTCGAGGAACGCGGGATCCGCTATCCCGCGGCCGAGATGTTCATCCGCATCTTCAAGCGCGAGCGCACCCTCGAAGTCTGGGTACGCCCCGAAGGCAACCCTTCGTTCGAGCTGCTGAAGAACTACGACATCTGCGCACTGGCGGGGGAGCTCGGACCGAAGCGGGAGCAGGGTGACAGCCAGGTGCCCGAGGGCTTCTACGCGGTGGATTTCTTCAATCCGCAGAGCGACTATCTGCTCTCGCTGCACGTCGATTATCCGAACGTGAGAGACCGCCGCATCGGCGGAGCCACGAATCTCGGCGGCGACATCTACATCCATGGCGGCTGCAATTCCGATGGCTGCCTCGCGGTCACGGATGAAGGCATCATGGAGCTCTACTGGATGGCGGTCGAAGCGCGTGCCGCCGGCCAGGAGCTCATTCCGGTCCATATCTTCCCCGCGCGCCTCGAGAGCGACGAGCTCCAGCGGCTGCAGCGCGTGTTCGGCGAGGAGCCCGAGCTCGGCGCGTTCTGGCAGACACTGAAGCCGGGCTACGAGTTCTTCGAGAAGAACCGGCGTGTCCCCGCGATCAGGGTGGATGGCAACGGCGACTACGTGCTCATGGGCGCAGCCGAAAATGCCAGCGTCCCCGTGACAGCTCTGGGCGCTCCGGCCCGCTCGGCCCCGACGGGTAAGCCCGTGCCGAGGCCGAAAGCCCCACTGGGCGCTCCGGCCGGCAACTAGTCCGAAAAAAGGGGGACCGCCTGACGGGCGGTCCCCCTGCTGCATCCGGCAACTCTTTCCCCCGCAACGCGTTTCACGCGCCGCTCGATCCTCCCGTCCGCGGCGCTGAAAGCGACGCTCCGCTGCCCGGTACTCCCGCCCGAGGCCGCCCGTCTCCGCACCCCACCTGTGTTATCGACGCAACAGGTAGGCGAGCTTCAGAAACAGGCCATCCCGGCTGCGGCTGAGACGGTCGAGGGCGAACGGGTCCGGCGCCGTGAGCGCGGCGGCATAGCCGAGGAAGGCTACCGTGCCGGGCGTCGGCTGATAGGACGCGAGCAGCTCCAGGCTCATGCCGTTTGTCGTGAACGCGGCTGCCGGAACGCCCCGGACGGTGAGCGGCTCACCCGTGCGTGCATCGCGGAGCGCGGCGCGACGTTCCGCACGATATTCGGCGATGCCGCGCAGAAAGAAAGCGCGGGTCGGCTGGAACTCGATGCGGGCGCGCGGCAGCAGTGTGCGCGCGAACTCGGAGCCGTCGCGTTCGCGGCGGATGTGCAGGTAGGACGTGGACAGGTCGATGCGCACCTGTGACGTCGGACGCAGCGACACCGACGCACTCGCGTTGCGCGAATTCCCCTCGCTCCCCTCCGCGAAGATCGTCACTCGGCCAAAGCCGGCGGAGGCGCGTGCGTCGAAGCGCCGGAACGTCGGCGTCGATCCGCTCAGCGAGAACGACGGGCCGCTCACGCCGTCGAGCGGGGTGTACGGCCGCTGCCCGGCCGATGTCTCGCTCACATAATCGGAGAACGCCGCCGGATCCAGCTCGACGAAGTCGCGGCCCCCGCGTCCGGACAGCTCCCAGCCGCCACGCAGGAGGAACGATGCATTGAGGAACTCCGAGCCCTCGATCGCGGCCCCTCCGGAATGCCGCCACAGGCGGCTCGGTCCGAAGAACGTCGTGACACGCTCGAGCAGTGCACCGCTCCGGCCATACCACGTGAACCGGTTCCTGAACCCCGCATTGATGATGTCGTTGCGGTTGACGAATCCGGCGTGGCTCTCGAAGTCGTCCCCCGTCCCGCTGACGCTGTAGTTGAATCCGAACGCACGGCCGGTGCGGTCCACCTCGAGCTTCCATATGGGCGCCGCGACGGTCTCATCCTGATGCCGCGTCCACGAGCCGCCGACCTGCGACTCGAAGTAGTACATGCGGCCGAACACGATGCGCGTATCGATCGCTGCGACGCGGTTGAATGCGGCGGAATCCAGCACGGAGCGGTCCGTGAACGTCACACCGACGAGGGAGCTCTGCCCGATGTCCCGGCGCAGGCGCGTCACGTTGAACAGCGCATGCCGCCCATCGGCGTCGATATCCTCATCGAGCGCGGTCATGTGCGCGACACTGATGGGACCGACCTTGCCGGTCACCTTGCCGCCGACACTGGGGTTCACGATGCGCCGCGTATACACCAGCTGGTTCGGCGTCGAGAAGAGCTCGATGCCCTCGAGGAAGAACGGCCGCTTCTCCGTGACGAACAGCGCGAAGCGCTCATTGACCGTCACCTGCCCCGCGTCCGCCTCCACCTGGCTGAAGTCCGGATTCACGGTGGCGTCCACCGAGATGTTCGTGAAGCCGATGCGCGCGGTCGCGCCAACCTCCGGCTCCGGGTCGCCGCGCTCGAAGCCGCCGTCCGTCCGCACGCCCGGTGTGTTCACCGTGAGAGTCGGCTGTGCCTCGAAGACGATGCCGCGCTGCAAATCGTGCAGGCCCGTGAGCGTGCCGCCCTGGGCGAGGAAGCTGGCGCTGGCACGCCGCACGTCGGGCCACGTGTCCACGAAGCCGGTGCGCTGCGTGACCCGCTCGATGTTGATGCCCCACGCCATATTCTCTGCCGAGGGATAGCGCAGGCTCTTGAACGGGATGCGCACCTCGACCACGTAGCCGTCGTCCGTCAGCCGGCCCTGGGACTGGTAGAGGAAGTCGGGGCTCGTGTCCGTGTTCCCGCCGAACGTACGACCCGCGCTCGCCGAGCCCTCGGTGCGCACACCATCCTGCTGCACGCCGAACGCGTTCACCGCGAAGAAGAACGCGCGGCGGCGGTCGCGGAACGTGTCGAGGAAGATCGTGACGCGATCATCGCCGTCGAGATCGTCCCGGTTCGCCCGCTTGGCACGAATGGTCGATGGCTGCGAGTCGTGGGCGTGTATGCCGAAGTAGATGGCGTCCGGTGCATACCATACACGAACCACCGTTCGCTCCTCGGCCGGCCGGCCGTCCGCGGGCTCGTACTGCGAGAAATCCTCGAGCAATGCCGCGCGCGACCAGACGTCCTCGTCCATCACGCCGTCGATCCGGACCTCATCATCGTAACGAGGCACTTCCACACTCGCGCCTGCCTGCTGCAGCACGAGAAGCAATCCCATCAGCAAGATTCTGCGACTCCGGTTGCCATTTCAGTACGTGAGCGCGACGCGGTGCGCCGGGCACGTGTCGTTCGAGCGGCCGGATGATAGCGGAAGTCGGGCACTCGTAACAGCACTCGAGTGGAATTGGCGTGATGCGGCGATCGAGAGAGGACAGGGCTCTGCTCGCGGGGATCGCAGGAGGCGTATCCGGGGCTGAGGCGTGGCCGTTGACCGTCGCCTCAGGCGGGCAGCGTCACGGTCGCGATGACGCCGGTGCGGTCGGTCCGGTTCTCGATGGCGAGAAATCCGCCATGCGCGTCCACGATCTGTCGCGACAGCGCGAGCCCGATCCCCGACCCGCTCGGTTTCGTGGTGAAGAACGGCACGAACAGATTGGTGGTATCCGCCAGGCCGGGGCCCTCGTCGCGAACCCACACGCCCACGCTGTCGCCGCTGCGCGACCACCCGACGCACACGCCGCCGCCCGTCTCGAGCGCCGCATCGACGGCGTTGCGCACGAGGTTGATGAGCAGCTGGTCGAGCTGATCGCCGTCCGCGCGGATGACGACGTCGGGTCCGCTTTCGACGTGCACCGCCAGCCGGGTCTCGAGGGCGACCACGCGCCGCACCCACTCGCCGACGCTCAGCGGAGCCAGGTGCGGCGCGGGCAGCCGCGCGAGCCGCGCATATGATGCCATGAATCGCTGGAGCGCCTCCGAGCGGCCGGCGATGATACCGAGCCCGCGCTGCAGGTCTTCATCCGCGTCCCGTGCGCGCGGCGCACGCGTGAGCGCGGTCATCAGGCTGCCGGCGATGGACTTGATGGGGGCGAGCGAATTGTTGATCTCGTGCGAGAGCACGCGTATGAGGCGCTGCCAGGCGAGCAGCTCCTCCTCCCGCAGTGTCTTGCTCAGATCGGAGAGAACCAGCAGCTGATGCGGCGCACCACCCTGTCTGAACGTCGAGCGCCGGAGCTCCCAGCGGCCGCGCGCGCCGGGAAACGTAGCGTCCACGATGCGCTGGTCTTCACCCGTGAGCATGTCGGCGAGGCCGAGCGCCTCGGCGGTCCGGCCGGTCATGCGCTCGGCCGGCACATCGAGCAGCCGCTCCCCCGCCCGATTCACGAGGCGCAGCTTCAGCTCCTCATCGAACGCGAAGATCGCAACCTCGATCTCCTTGATCACGGTGCGCAGCAGCGCCGATGCCTCGAGCGCGCCGAGACGCTGCTCGCGCAGCGTCTCACCGAGTGCATTCACTTCCAGCATGGCCAGGCCGAGCGCGTCGTCCGTCGTCGCACCGCGCGATCGGATGGAGTAGTCACCCTCCAGCAGTGCCGCGAGCAGGTTCGACAGCGTCTGCAGCGGCCGCACCACGCGCTCCCGCAGCGCGAAGGCGAATCCGAGCCAGCAGCCGGTCACGAGCAGGCCGAACGTCCACAGCACCTTGGCGCTGTAGTCTCCGATCAGGAGCAGCGTCAGCGCCACCAGCGTGCCCGGCAATCCCGCCGCCAGCGCCAGCGCGAGCACCCGCGCCTCAAACGATAATTTCATCGCACCCGCTGCCGCTGTACCCTGTCCCGTCACGGCGATCCCACGCTCTCGACGGCCGATCCGGACGCACGCCGATGACGCAGGCCGCCAGCTCAGGTGCCGCCCGTTGGAATGTCGAAGTGCTGGAGCCGCCTGTAGAGTGCGCTCCGCGACAGTCCCAGTGCGTCCGCCGCCCGACTCACATTCCCCTGGTGCCGCGCCAGCGACTTCTGGATGAGATGTTTTTCCGCCTCCTCCAGCGTCATCTCCTCGAACCGGGCCGCGCCATCGCCGCGCGTGCGCAGTCCCAGGTCTTCCGCGCGGATCTGCGGCCCGGCCGCCATCAGCACTGCACGCTCGATGGTGTGCTCCAGCTCGCGAATGTTGCCCGGCCAAGGATGCTCTGCCAGCGCCTGCAGCGCCTCGCGGTCCAGGCCCGTCAGCTTCCTGCCATACCGGCTGCGCTCCCGCTTCAGAAAGTGCAGCGCCAGTGAGGCGACGTCTTCCGGGCGCTCGCGCAGCGGCGGGAGCTGGATCTCGACCGTGTTCAGTCGATACAGCAGGTCCTCGCGGAACCGGCCTTCGGCGACTTCCTTCCGGATGTCCACGTTCGTCGCCGAGATGACACGCACGTCCACGCGTTTCGTCTTCGACGAGCCGACGCGCTGAAACTCTCCCGTCTGCAGCACACGCAGCAGCTTGGCCTGCTGCTTCGCCGGCATGTTGCCGATCTCGTCGAGGAACAGCGTCCCGCCATCCGCCAGCTCGAAGTATCCGACGCGATCCGTCTTCGCATCCGTGAACGCGCCCTTCACGTGCCCGAACAGCTCGCTCTCGAACACGCCCTCCGACAGGCCGCCCGCGTTCACGATGATCAATGGCTTCTCCGCGCGTGGCGACGCCGCGTGCAGCCACCGCGCGATAATCTCCTTGCCCGTGCCGTGCTCGCCCATCACCAGCACGTTCGCCTCCGACGGGCCGATCCGTTCCAGCATGGTGAGCACCGGCTTCATTGCCGGTGACTGCGCGATCAGCTCCGGCACTCCGCGTCGGCGCAGCAGCTGGTTCTCCGATTCCAGACGTGCACTCTCCCGCAGCGCGCGCCCCAGCTCCACGTGCGTGCGCAGCAGCGACACCAGCCGCTGATTGTCCCACGGCTTCTCTACGTAGTCACGTGCGCCCCGCCGCATCGCCTCCACCGCCCCCTGGATGCTGCCCCACGCCGTCATCACGATCACCGGCAGCGTGCTGTCCAGCTCCTGGAGCCTGCTGAGCAGGTCCAGACCTTCCCTGCCGGACGTCGTGTCGCGCGTGTAGTTCAGGTCCATCAGCACGATGTCGAAATCGCTCGATTCCACCGCCTCCAGCACGCCGGCCGGCGAGGCTGCGGTTTCGGTGTCGAACGACTCGCCTTTCAGCAGCAGTCGCAATGCTTCGACGACATCGGGCTGATCGTCGGCGATCAGCACCCTCTTGTTGCGTTCTGTCATCTGCTCACGGGTCGGGTGGGACAGTTGCGCTCTCGTCCGGCGCCCTCTGCATGGGAAGCGCCGTGCCGCCGGCGGCGCCGCGCCAACTTCCTGTCATTCCACACGTTGCGTCGTCACTCGCGAAGGGCGGCACGTGGGAGTGTCCGATTGTGGGACGAATATAACCGCAGTCGGACGCGGAACCCATTCTGCAGAATGGCCGCCGGCGCCATGCAAACGCCCCTCGACTCCGTCACCTCGGAGCGTGCCGTGACGCCCGGCGCGACCCGCCCCGCTGGCCAGCGCCGCGCTGCACCCTGCCGATAGGTCGTTGGGGCGCCGCGCTGCCAGGATCGGCCGATCTGCAGAACGGGTTCCGCGTCCGGCTGGGTCCGGCTGGGTCAGCCGAGCATCAGCGCCGCCGCACCCGCGGCCACGACCTGTATGGTCAGGTTGTCCATCCCGTGATGGCTGATCGCCTCCACCATCGCCGTGACCAGCCCCACGACGGCCGCGACGCGCAGCCCGGTCCAGCCATCCACACCGGCGAACCCGAGCGCGATGGCGCACGCGGCGGCACTCGCGAGCAGCACTGCGGTGCTGCCCTCGATGCTGCGTGTCGCGCTCACGCCGCCGATGGAGGGAACGCGGTAGCGGTGCCGGCCCCAGCGCGTGCCGACCGGCTCGCCGATGGCATCGCCCCACGCGACCGCGGCATAGCCGATGAAGGCCCATGCGGGAAACAGCAGGTTGGCGATCACGCCGCCCAGGGCGGTGGTGAGGAGCGGCACCAGGATGAAGAGCGTACGGCGCGGCGCGTCGGACGGTCGCGCCAGTGCTTCATAGAACGCGAAACCATCGCCGCGCCACACGGTAGCAACGACCATGAGCGCGACCGTCGTGCCGTACACCACGGTTCCCGGCAGTCCCCACCTCAGGTGAACCAGTGTGGCGGCGCTCAGGATCAGGAAGTGGAAAATCTTCCGCGTGTACGGAGTGCGCATGCCGCGGCCGACGCGCAGCCAGCCCGCAAACACAGCGGCCGCCGACGCGTAGGTCAGCGTCAGCGGCAGGACGACGATCGTCGTCGCAATGTCCGGCAGGAACCGCGCGAGCAGCAGAGGCACGCCGCGAATCTACGCCGCCGGCTGGCGTTGCGGAATCCTCAGTCGATGCGGAACTCGCCGTGGACCGTCACCGTGATTTCCTTCTTGCGCGTGGACGTGTTGTGTATGCCGTAGCCGGCGACATCGGTCGAGTACGGCTCGGTGATCTGGAACACGCCCGCACGTGCGGCGGCCATCGGGCCCACTCTGCCATCCGTGCTTCCCGCGATCTCTTCCGCCCTGCGCTTCGCGTCGCGCGTTGCGTCGGCGAGGAGTGCGTGCTTGAGCTCCGCGATGCCGTCGTAGAAGTACTCGAGCTGCGAATACTCGAGCGCCATGCCCGGCCTGAGAATGCGGCCGGGCTCGAGCGCGACGGCTTCCACCCGCTCTATGTCGCTCGACAGGACATAGATCGGCTGAACCACGCTGTAGCCTGACCGTCCGCCCTGCGGCGAGTACTGCGGCTGTGCACTCGGCGGCTGGAGCGTCAGCGCGGAATCGGGGAGCCCCGCAGTGGCGAGCTGTGCACGGATCGCGGCGACGTCCTCGCGGATCTGCTCGAAGCCTGCTGCGAGATCCTGTTCACCGACCATGCGGGAGATGCTCAGACGCCACTTGATGCGGTCCGCTTCGAACGCACGCGTCGCCGCGCCCGTCACCGTGATCGTACGCTCCGGCTGGCGCGCGGAATGGAAGAACAGGCCGAAGACGATCGCGGCGAGCAGCAGCCCTGCACTCAGAACCGCTGCCGGGACGACCAGGTTACGGGCGCCGCGCCCGATTTCGTTTGTCATGTGAGTACCGCTTAACGGTAAGGGACATTCGTGAAATCATCATACACACGCCGTGGCAGGACTGTTCGCGGGTGGGGCTGGAATGCGAAGCGGGCGGCAGTGCTCGTGCCGCCCGCCTCCGTGGTGGGCCCGATCGATTCGAATGGCGCTTCAGCGGGGGTCGTTGAGCCGCTCCATGAAGTCCTTCTGCTCCGTGATCCGCTGGAGCTCCTGCCTCATGGAGCCCAGCTCCGCCTCGAGCAGCGCGATGCGCCGCTCGTTCAGCTCCGCCGCCGCCGCCGCCGGCGCGGCACTCGCCCGCACCTCGAGCAGCCGCGCGATCGACTCCACGATCGGCTTCAGTGCAAATCGCAGCGTGAGCCCCGCAATCGGCACGAAGAAGCAGAGGAAGATCGCCAGCATGGCGACGATATCTTCATCCATTGTGGTGCATCTCGAAGCCGCTCTCCTCCAGCTCGTGCGCCCTGGACGAGTCCTCGTCGCGTACCACCTGTCCGTCGAACAGGTGAATGGAGCGTTCCGCATGCCGCGCATAACGCGGGTCGTGCGTAACCATGCAGATGGTCGCGCCATCAGCGTGCAGCTCCTTCAGCAGGTCCATCACTGCCTCGCCGTTCTTCGAGTCGAGGTTACCCGTCGGCTCGTCCGCGAGCAGGATCAGCGGCTTGCCCACGATCGCACGCGCGACCGCGACACGCTGCTGCTGACCGCCGGACAGCTGCGATGGATAGTGCTTCGTGCGGTGCGACATGCCGACACGCTCGAGCGCGGCGTGAACGCGGTCCTTCCGCTCCGATGCCGACATGCCGCGGTACGTCAGCGGCAGCTCGACGTTCTCGTACACGGTCAGGTCGCCGATCAGGTTGAACGCCTGGAAGACGAATCCGATCTCGCGGTTGCGCACGCGTGCGCGGTCTGACGCGGACAGGTTCGAGACATTCTTGCCGTCGAGCGAATACACGCCGTCACTCGGCGAGTCCAGCAGCCCGAGCAGTGACAGCAGCGTCGTCTTGCCGCAGCCGGACGGGCCCGCGATCGCGATGTACTCGCCGCGCTGGATGTGGAGCTGCACGTTGTTGAGCGCGTGCGTATCCACCTCGTCGGTGTAGAACACCTTGCTCACGCCGTCGAGCCTGATGAGCGGCTCCGTCGCTTGCTGCATTGGGCTGTCTCCTGGTTCGTGCTGCATTGTTAGTTACGAATCCTGACCCGATCGTTCGAATCGTACTGCTGCATGTCCGACAGAATGACGACATCGCCCTGATTGAGGCCGCTGACGATCTCCACGAAGTTGACCGACGTCTGCCCCAGCTTGACCTGC
>DATHVW010000269.1:0-21294 GCA_035461085.1 Longimicrobiales bacterium
CGGAATGGCGGCGGCGGACGCGCGCGAGGAGGCGCGTCGACGTTTCGGCGATGAGCGGGCGTACCGCAATGAGCTCCTGGCGATCGACCGTCGCACGGAGAAGCGGCTGAGGTGGGCGTCGCGACTGGAAGCTGTCCGAGACACGGGCCGGCACGCGGTGCGCAGCGTGATGCGTGCGCCGGCACTCGCTACAGGTATCGTGCTGGCGTTTGCGCTGGGCATTGGGGCCAACGCGACGATGTACGCCACGGTGGAGAGGCTGCTGCTGAAGCCGCCGCCGCACATCGAGGATCCGGCCAGCGTGCGCCGGCTGGTGGTGCATCGGGAAACGGGCCTCGGCACAATGATGCACGCGGCGACGATCGCGTTCCCCGACTACCTCGACTTCGAGCGCACGAGTGGTTTTTCGCAGGTCGCGGCGCAGTCATCGCGCGACGTGACGGTGGGATCGGGCGAGGCGGCGGAGCGGGTGCGCGGGATATTCGTGACGGCGAGCTACTGGCCGCTGCTGGGCGTGAAGCCCGCGCTGGGGCGGTTCTTCACGTCTGAGGAAGACCGTTTCGGAGGTGCGCAGGTCGCCGTGATCAGTCACAGCCGTTGGCTGGATCAGTACGGCGGCCGCGCTGACGTGCTGGGCAGCACGATCGACTTCGGATATGGACCCTACACCATCATCGGTGTCGCACCGAAGGGATTCACCGGAGTGGATCTGCGGCCCGTGGATTTCTTCGCGCCGTTCATGACGGCGGGCGAGTCGATGCAGGGCACGGACTGGATCGACGAGCGGGGCTGGTACTGGCTCCAGGCGATTGCGCGGGTCGGGCCGGGCGTGAGTGTGGCGACGGCGGAGGCGGAAGCGACGGCGCATCACCGCGCCGGGCGTGCGGATTCGGAATCGTACGACCGCAATGCGGAGGTGGTCGCCGCGCCGCTGCTTCTCGCCCAGGGTCCGAACGCACCGTCGGAAGTGGCTGTGGCCCGCTGGCTGCTCGGCGTTGCTGTGGTGGTGCTCCTGATCGCGTGCCTCAATGTCGCGAATCTTCTGCTGGCGCGCATGGTCCGCCAGCGCCGCGAGATCTCCATCCGCCTCGCCCTCGGCATCTCACGCGCCCGGCTGGTGGCGCAGATCGTGGCCGAGGGTCTCGTGCTCGCACTTGCGGGCGGCGCGGCGGCGTTGCTGCTCGCGCACTGGGGCGGAACGTATGTGCAGCGCACACTCCTGCCCGATGTCGACTGGGGCGGTGCGATCAGCAGGACTGTGGTGGCGGTCGTGATCGGTCTGTCCGTGGTGGCCGGGGCGTTGTCGGCACTCGTCCCCGCGTGGCAGGCGTCGCGGCGCCAGGTGCTGGACGACCTGCGTGCCGCAGGCGGCGGGATCACGCGCTCGACTGCGCGCGTTCGTGCGACGCTGTCGGTCGTGCAGGCCGCGCTCTCGGTCGTGCTGCTGATCGGCGCGGGCCTGTTCGTGCGCAGTCTGGACAGCGTGAAGAACGGCGACTTCGGTCTGGATCCATGGCACGTCGCGTACGTGACGCCGGGCTTCCACGAGGGCAGCATCGAACCGCCCGAGCGGCTGACGTATACGGAGCGCGCGCTCGAGCGTGTATCGAAGGTGGGCGGTGTCGATGCGGCGACGATGGTGGCGGGAATTCCATTCTGGACGGCGTACGCCTACGACCTTTCGGTTCCGGGCCTGGATTCCATACCGCGCACATCCACGGGCGGCCCGTACGCCAACGTCATCAGCCGTGACTACTTTCGCGTGCTGGGTGTGGACGTGGTGCATGGTCGTGCGTTCGACGAACGGGATACCCGCACGTCCACACCGACGGTAATGCTGAGCGAGTCGTTCGCGAAGGCGCTTTGGCCGGATGCCGATCCCATCGGGCGCTGCATTCGTGTCGATGGCGAAGATGCCGCGTGCGCTGAGGTGGTGGGCGTGGTCGAGGATGCGAGTCGCGGCAGTCTCGTCGAGGGCGTTACATACCAGTATTACATGCTCTTCGATCAGCAGCTCGTGACGCGACGCCCCGAAGGCCTCCTGCTGCGCATCGACGGCGACATGGCTCCCGTTCTCGCGGCCGTGCAGAGTGAGCTGCTCGGGCTGGACGCCCGCGTACGTTTCGTCCGGAGCATGCCGCTCGAAGAGATGATCGCGCCGGAGATGCGCAAGTGGCGGCTCGGCGCCGCCATGTTCTCTCTGTTCGGACTGCTGGCGCTGGTGGTGGCCGCGATCGGGCTGTATTCGGTGCTCGCATTCGATGTAGCGCAGCGCGTGCGTGAGATCGGGCTGCGGACGGCACTGGGGGCCACGAGATCGACGATCGTCCGGCTGGTGGTGTCACGCGCAGTCGGCATCACGGCCGCAGGCGTCGGCGTGGGTGTGGCGGTCGCTCTCGTCTTCGCACCCCGCCTCGATGACATGCTGTACGGCATCGAGGCGCGCGATCCGCTGACATTCGCCGTTGTTGCGGTAGTGCTCGGCCTGATCTCGCTCGCCGCGTCGGGTCTGCCGGCACTGCGTGCGGCGCGCGTGGACCCGAACGTCGCCCTGAGAGCCGACTGACCGACGGCGTACTAGCGCGTGGCGTACACCTTCTCGTTGCCGTGCTCGTCGAACGACAGTACGTCGTACTCCTGCTTGATGATGCCTTCCATGCCCGGCGAGCCGATCGGCATGCCCGGGACGGCGAGCCCCTTCACGCCGCGCGGACGCTCGCTGATGAGCCTGGCGATCAGGTCCGCCGGGACGTGGCCCTCGATGGTGTAGCCGCGG
The DNA here is from genome assembly GCA_035461085.1 of Longimicrobiales bacterium. Lineage (GTDB taxonomy): Bacteria > Gemmatimonadota > Gemmatimonadetes > Longimicrobiales > RSA9 > SH-MAG3. The sequence goes on from DATHVW010000269.1 coordinate 2,777, forward strand.
ACGGTGGCCGTGTGGCACGAGGCATGTCCGGGCTTGACACCCAGCTGCGGCTTGAGCGCGGCGAGCTCCCGATCGCTGATGTCGTGAGTGACCACGGCAAAGCCGTTCTCCTCGACGTGGTCTACCCAGTTGCTGCAGCAGCCGCAGGTCGGTGACTTGTAGACGACAAGGGTGTCGGCAGGAGGACCCGCCAGCGCAACGCGCTCGCTGTCCTGCGCATCGCCGCTGCTGCACGCGACGGCGGTCAGTGCCGTCACCGCGACTGCGCAGATTCCCAACAGGTTCCGGTTCATTTGAAAGCTCCTCGTACGTGTGTCGTCGTGCTACACCCGATCCGCCCCGGAGTGCGCGCCGGCACTGGTTTCCGTGCCTGGCCCGGCGTGCCCGGCGATCGCTGCGGTCGTCAGCAGGCGCACCGGTATGCCGCCATTGCGGGTCGCGAGCACTTCCACGAGCGGCAGGGCCGTCGCGGCGGCCAGACCGTCGTCCGCGGCCAGCATGGTAACTGTCCATCCCGGCAGGCGCATGCCGACGACGCGGCCGAGTGTCGCGTAAAGCGCATGCAGCTGGCGCCGGTCGCCGACGCGAACGCCGTACGGCGGGTTCGTGACGACGTGCCCCGTGCCGGCGACGGCCGTGAGATCTTCCAGCGGGGCGCGTACGAAGTCGATATCACCCGCAACGCCGGCGCGTTCCGCGTTCGACCGCGCTGCGTTGATCGCGCCTGCGTCACGGTCTGCTGCGACAATGGTGACATTGGCCGGTCGCACTTTCTCGCGTGCGGATCGCACGAGGTCGTCGAACACGGCGCGGTCGAATCCGGGCCAGTGCTCGAACGCGAACGCGCGCGGTGACAGGTCGGCGCTGGCGATGCCGGGTGCGACGCGCCGGGCGAGCAGCGCCGCTTCGATCGGAATCGTCCCCGAGCCGCACAGCGGGTCGATCAGCGGCGAGTCGCCGCGCCAGCCGCTCGCGAGCAGCAGCGCGGCGGCTATCGTCTCGCGCAGAGGTGCCTTTGCCAGTGCCTGGCGATACCCGCGCTGGTGCAGGAGCGCTCCCGATGAGTCCACGCTGATCGTGCACACGTCGCGCATGAAGCGTACGATGATGAGCTGCGCACTGGAGCTGATGGCCGGGGCATCGGTGTCCGCGGCAACGTCGTCCGCGGCAACGGCTTCCGTGGAATCGGCGTCCGTGGCTATGACGTCCGTCGCAACGGCGTCCGCGGCAACGGTGTCCGTGTCATCGTCCTCCGCGTTCGTGCCGAGAACCGAAACGCCGGCCTTGTCCGCCAGCACGCGCGCGATCCGCTCCGCCACCGCGCCCTCGTGATACAGCTTCGATTTCCGACACGTCACGCGCAGGACCACGGCCGCACCGGGCACGAGGAAATCCTGCCACGGCAGCTTCGACGCGCGCCGTTCCAGCTCGGCAAAGCCGCGCGCGCGGAACTCACCGACGCGCGCGATCACGCGGCTCGCGGTCCGGATTTCCAGGTTCGCCTGATACATCGTGCGGGCGGGCCCGCGCCACGAGACGCCGCCCGTCTCGACCGTGCCTGATACGCCGATCTGTCCGAGCTCCGCCGCGCACAGCCCTGCCAGGCCATGCGCGGTCACTGCGAACAGGTCGTACTCCCGCGTCATGTCGCGGTCGCGCCGGGTGAACGTGCGGGCTCGTGCATGCCTGTAACCTGCAATGATCCGGCGCGATCCGCACGTCGCCGTCTGGCCGGACCCGCTCGCACCCGCGTAGGTTGACGGACCCTCATCACAAGGAGCCGGCCTGATGCGGAAATTCGGGATCGCGGCAATTGCTGCCGCAATGGTACTGGGCTGTAATGACGCGCCGCCCGCAACGGACGAGGACCGCAGCGCGGGTGACACGGTGCCGTCCGCCGTCTCCGATGCGGTGCAGACCGATGCGCAGGCCGTTTTCTGGGCCTCACTCCACGACCTGTGCGGCACCGCGCATGAGGGGCGCGTGGTGGAGGCGCCGGCGGATGACACCACGTTCGCGGGGAAGGATCTGGTGATGCACGTCCGTACGTGCACCGACGACGAGATCCGGATCCCGTTCCACGTCGGCGCTGACCGCTCTCGCACGTGGGTGCTGACGCGCACCGGCGCGGGGCTGCGCCTGAAACACGACCATCGTCACGAGGATGGCACCGAGGACGAGATCACGCAGTACGGCGGTGACGCCGCGCCGGGCGGATCGGCCGAACGGCAGGAATTCCCGGCAGACGATCACACGGCGTCGCTCATTCCGGCAGCCGCCACAAACGTATGGACGGTGGAGGTCGTACCCGGGAGCGTGTTCGCCTATGCTCTGCGGCGCGAAGGTACCGACCGCCGATTCCGCATCGAGTTCGACCTGTCCACCCAGGTCGCCGCGCCGCCGGCGCCGTGGGGCGCCGAGGACTGAGACGAGCGGGCGCGCGCCGCGGCAGGCGGGCTGCTGCGGTGCGCTAGTGCTGCGGCAGCGCTACTGCCGCGGCGCCGGACGTCTCAGCCGCAGGGCCAGATCGCGCAGCGCCTCCGCCCCGAGATCGGCACGCAGCGCAATCCAGACCGATGATGACGAGTCAAACAGCACGATTTCGTTGCGACCGTCCGCGAGTCTCCTGACGGCGGGTAGTGTCGTCAACTCGACCCGCTCCGCCGCGGCGGACCTCTGCGCCGTCGGAACATCGGCCGACTGCGCGGCAGTGGCGGCTGCCGCCTGCTGCGGAGCGGCCCGCGCCGCGGCACCGCTGCGCGCCTCGTTCCGGGGCGAGGCACTGTTCACGGTTGCTTCCCGTGTCATCCCCACATCCATCGCGGTTGCCGGCTCGAACTGCCAGGTGACGATCTCGACTTGTTCACCGGACCGCAGCGTCTGGCGAAGCCGCACGGTCGTCATCTCGCCAGCGCGAGCCACTTCGATCGACGGCGGGGATGCATCCTCCACGGTGAAGATCCGATCCTCGATCCGTCGCCGATCCGCCGCCGTTGCAGCTGAGAAGGAAACCCGCCCGGACTGCTCGCGAGCGAGCATCGTGTCGAACCCGGCAGGTCGTGCGTTCATCATGGCGAACATCTGCTTCATCGCAGCCGTGGACTGCAACGTGAAGACCGAATCGCGGAAGACTGACGTCTCACCCGGCTGCAATGAGAATGTTACTCCTGCCTGCGTTTGCAGCATGGCGGTGACCGGTGGTGGCGCGGCCGGAGTCGCTGCGGTGACCTGAACGCGCCCGGCGATGCTGTCCACGCCGGCCTGACGCAGCGGCGCCGGAATCCGCACGGCGGGCGAGCTCGTCGATGTTTCGGCCGCTGCGGCCGGTGCTGACCCGGGTGCGGCCGCGGCGACGGCCCGGCGAGCGACGGCATCCGGAGTGTCGCCGGTAGCAACCGCTTCCGCTGTCTGTTCAGTGCCTGCGTCAGCGGCGGCGGCCCGGGCGCTGTCCATGCGGTCATCGCGACCGTCGTCGATCGCCGCCATCGGCGCGTTCGGCGGCGACGATGCTTCGGGCTGCGGCGACGGTTCAGGCTGCGGCGACGTTTCCGGCTGCGCCGACGAGACCGCCTCCCGCGCCGCGCCATCCAACGAAGCGGCCGGCGTCCGCCAGGCCTCACTGCCCCACCATCCGGCGCCGACCGCGAGCAGGATGCTCGCTGCCCAGCCGAGCGGGATCCAGCGTGCGCGGCGAACGCGCTGTACCTGAGGAAGCTCGGCGAACGGCGGAACGTCCACGTCCGACAGCCGCGCATCGCGGAGCACGACGCCCGCGCCCTCGCGGATGGAGCGCTCCGCCTCGAGGCGGGCACGACAGTCTGCACACGAGCGCAGATGCTCCATGACGTCGGCAGCGGTCGCTCCGCCGGGCAGCTCGCCGGCGTCGCTCAGCGCGTCGAGTGCGCCGTCGAGGCAGGCGTGCAGTGTTCCTTCATCCACGTGCGACATGCTTCGCCTCCAGCCCGGAATGCGCTTCGACCAGTCGTCGGCGCGCCCGGGCGAGTGTCGTTCCGACCGCTCCGACGGACAGACCCGTCTGAGCGGCGATATCCGTGTAGCTGAGACCCGCGTCCCACAGCAGCAGGGTCTCGCGATCGCGTTCCGACAACTGCTCGAGGGCCTCGCGCGCTGCCAGCTCGCGCGCCTCCCGCTCCATCCCTTCGAGCGGATCCGGCGCCGTCGCAGCGTCGAGCTCGGCCGTCAGGAGAGTCAGGTGACGGCGGCGGCGCACGACCAGGCGCGCCTCGTCGTGCGCCAGATTCGCCGCGATCCGGAACACCAGCGCGCGCGGATTGTCCGGGCCGCCGTTCGCCGCACTGCTGTCGAGCGCGCGCGTGAACGCCTCCTGCGCCAGATCGCGGGCCCGGTCCTCGTCCCACACCTTGCGGTGGAGGTAGCGGACCAGGTCCGGATAGGTGGTGCGGTAGATTGAGGACCAGTCGCTCATCGGCGGCACAGCCGGCGCAGTCGGACGCGGCACCCATTCTGCAAAATGGCCCATCCGGTCATGATTTCGCCCATTTCCATTTCCGTAGTACCACCACGCTCCCGTCATCGGGTCCGCTCCAGGCACCGCCGCGGCGCCACTCACAATTATCGACCCGGGCGCCAATTGTGCCCGATGGGTCATTTTGCAGAGTGGGTGCCGCGTCCGGCTGACTAGCGGAAGTCCGCGACCAGGCGCCGCAGCTCCGCTTCACTCATCGACCTCACACCCTTCTCGCCGACCTTCAGACTCACCACCCGCCCCGCGATCAGGACGCTCTCCATCTCACGCAGCACCAGCGCTGTCTCGGGCAGGCTGCGCAGCACGGCGAAGTAGGCATCGGACCAGGCGGCGATCTCCACCACCCGGTGCTTCGCGGTGTGGCCGGCATCCTCCCACACACCGTCGCGCAGCGTGAACCGGCGCCCCGCGACGCTTCGGCCCGCGCCATTGGCGCCCTTCGCGTCCATGCCCGGCATCGGTGGCGGCGCCAGCGCGAGTCGCTCGGCAGCGCGGGCCTGGGCGGCATCCATCTGCGCGACGCTCGTCACCTCGCGCGATCTGCGCGCGTCCTCGGCGCGCGCCACGGCGGCTTCGCCGGACACTGCGGCCATTGGCACAAAGGACTGGGGCACAGGGGGCGCCGCCGCGAGCATCCCGGGCTCCACCACCAGATATGACGTGTATTCGCTCAGCAGGCCGTAACGCAGAGCGGTCTCGCGCAGCTCATCGATCAGCGTTCGAACCTGATCGTGTGTTGCACCATCCGCCTGTGCGGACCGGATGCGACGGTCGAGGTCGCCCAGCTTCCGCGACGCCCACAGCCGGGGGATGTACTCGTCGCTGTCGCTGCGGCCGCGGAACTGCACACGGGTCGAATAACGCTCGACGCGTCCGTTGCGGCGGCCCGATACCGTCATGTCCGCGGCACCTGCCTCGCTGTAGCGGCCGAACAGGACCAGCTCGCCGCCGGCGAAGAGATCCGGCAGGCTGCGCGGATAGATCTCATCCGTGTCGATCCCTCCGGTCTCGAGTGCCAGATCGGTCAGCACCGGGTGGCGGACCCGGGCCGCGAGCGTGCTCACCGCCTGCTCCACGTCCTCGCCCGGCGCCACGTATTGCGTGGTGCCGCGCGCGGCCTCGCTGAGACGGTCCAGCAGATAGGTGTTCACATCGAAGCCGACGCCGAACGCGAACACACGCGCACGGCCGCGCGCCGACTCCGCCATCGCCACGATGCGATCGGGCTTCGTCTCGCCATTCGTCGGGAGTCCGTCGGTCAGGAAGATCACGATCGGCAGCCGGTCGCGCGGCGATGGATCGCTGAACGCGAACTCGAGGGCATCGTGGATGTTCGTGCCGCCATCCGCCCGCAGGTCATCGACCCAGCCGCGCGCGTCGGCAATCTCCGCTCTCGCGGCCCGCGTCCAGGATTCCTGCCACGGCCGGACGGCACTGCTGAACGCGGCAATGCGGAACCGGTCTCCCTCGCCCAGAGATCCGAGCAGCTGCTGCAGCGCGCGCTTCGCCTGGTCGATCTTCTCGCCGCTCATCGACCCGCTGACGTCCATGACGACCGTGACATCGCGCGGGACGCTCGATTGCGCGACATCGGCCGGTGACAGCGTGAGCATGAAATACCCGTCCTCTCCCGCCGGTCGGTGCGTGGCGACGGTGAGACCGACAGGACGGTCCGCGAATGGCAGGAACACGGCAAAGTCGCCGGACAGCTCGCCGTCCGGGCGTACGGTCATGCGGCCGCGCGCGCGCTCCACATCAACGGCGTGGGTCGGCGAGAACGCATCGCGGAAACGCGCTTCATCTTCCACGACGATCGAGAATGTGAGCGGCGCCCGCTCCGGATGCGCGCGCATTGCGCCGTCGTTCGGCCGGTCCCGCGGCATGCCCGGCCACGGCCGCGGCAGCGGCACGACGCCCGTACCGACGTGCCTTGCACCGGCGGCGTAGCGGAACTGGAGCGCGTCGCCGGCACGATCGAGCACCTGCGTGTAGCGCATCGTGATCTTGCGCGTCTGCCCCGCCTCGATCGGAAACACGCGCGCGCGCAGCATGCCCTTGCCGATCAGCTCGATCAGCGCGGGATCCCTCTTTGCACGCACGATGCCTTCATAGATCTCGCGTGCCTGCGCCGCTCCCATCATCTCGCCGCGCAGCTCCTGCTCTCCCTGGTACAGCGAGTAGCTGCTGAAGACGGCGCCGGCCGGCAGCGGATACAGGTAGTCGCCCTCACCCAGCCCGCCGCCATTGTTGCGGAACCACTCCTCGACTTCGACCTCCGCTATCCGATCACTGATCCGCACGGTGACGCTGGTACGCAGCTTCTCGATGCCCCACTGCCCCGGCGCGACGCCGGGCTGCGGCTCGATCCACCCCTGCGGTGCGGCAGCCGCCGGCACGAGCCAGAGCAGCATTGCGGAAATGGCCGCCATGAACGGACGGCGTGTGCGGTGTTCGTGTCGATCTCGCGCTCGCATGACGGTCTCCTTCGTCGGGTTCTGCCTGTATGACGAACGAGGCCGATGGTCTTGCACACACAGACGGCGCCGGACGCAGCAACCGCTCGGCGGCCCATGCGATCAGGGCCCGCCGCGACTGTCACACCTCGGCCGACCAATACGATTAGGGCCCGCCGCGGACTCAACCGCGACGGGCCCTCTACGGGTCCGTGATCCCGACTCGGGTCCTAAGCGCCCCAGGCGCTCGTGAGTCGGCTGATGATGGCGCGGTCCCGATCTTCCGGTGTGGCGTGAGTGCGGCGTCGCTGGAGCGACGGATTGTGCGTGAATCCGAAAATCCGGTCGGCGGAGACCGAGTCGCCGAGCTTGAGCAGCGCGTGTGCGATCGCCTCGAGCACGCTCTCGCTGTCCGTCTCTTCCGCCATCGCACGCAGCTGGCGCTGCGCGACGGTGGGCCGCTCGAGGCGGAGCGCCGCTTCACCATACTCCTCCACGCGCTGCACCGCTTCGTCGTCCAGCCCGCGTGCAATCGCCAGCCAGGCCAGCGTGCAGCGCGCCCGCACGATCTGCGGATTCGCACGCACCAGCTTGTCGCAGATCGAGGCGCTCGCCGAGAACTGGCCGGCGGCCAGGTAGAGATCGATCGCTGCGTCGAAGTACAGCAGCCCGCGCTCGCGCTGCCCGGCCTGATAGCAGAGATCGCCGGCGACGTTCATCAGCCGCGCGCGGTGCTCCGGCGCCATTTCCTGACGCATCTGCACCGCGAGGTCCTGAAGCGCGTCTTCCAGACTGTGGGTAACACTGTGCTCGACTTCGGCGATCACTTCATCCCCGCGATGCTGCGTTGGCGTCGTCGCCTCATTCATGCGAGGCATGGTCAGTTACGTCGGCGGCTCATCATGCGGTCGAGCACTACCTCCCACCGGCGATCCGGCTGGTCCGGCAGCTTGCGCGCAGCCAGATCCTCCCCCGATGCGGCCGCGTACGCGCGCTCCGCACCCCGCTGATCCCCGAGCAGCAGCAGCGCCTCCGCCACCGCCTCGAGCACGTCCGGCGAGTCCGCGACTTCCGCCATCATGCGCAGGTGGCCGCGTGCAAGCCGATGGTCATCCTGCGGTACGGCCGCCGTCGCGTAGTCCGAGATACGCTGGCGCGCTTCACCGCTCTGCCCGCGCGCAATCGCCATCCACGCCAGCGTGCAGCGCGCCCGCACAATGCTCGGTGACAGCCGCACGAGCTTCTGACAGACTGCCGCAACCGACGCGTACATGCCGAGTGCGAGGTAGATGTCGATGGCCTGGTCGTAATACCAGAGCGCGCGCTCGCGCTGACCCGCGTCGAAGCACAGGTCACCGGCGAGATTCAGGATCCGCGCGCGTTCGGTCGGGAACAGGCTGTTCTCCGCCCGCCTTTCCATCCGCGGCAGGATCGCATCGAGATCCGTCGTCGTAAAGCTTGTCATGGTATTGACGCAACGCATGAACAGCGCCGAGCCCCGGGAAAATCAAGACGCATCCGCAGAAGCAAGACAACCCGCTGTGACACAACGACTTGCGGTCGCGCGACGCGTGCGCCGGACGTGGCCTGCCTGCCGCGCACCGGGAAAAAGAGTCGCGCACTCCGGAAAACTGTGCGCCACTGATGTCAGCCGGTTGGAGGCGGATACTCCTCGACGGGAATGCGGAACGATTCATCGAGCGCACCGGCCGTCGCATTGCCAAGCACGCGGTTGGCGACGTACTCGCCGACCACCGGACCCATCTTGTAGCCCTCGGCATTGCCGGCGCCCGCGATCCACACGTTGTCGTATCCTGGCGCACGATCGATGATGAAGTTGCGGTTGACGCTCAGCTCGTAATGGCATGCCCGCGTCTCGAGCAGCGGCGCGTCGGCGATGAGCGGGAATCGCTGGGCCAGGAACTCGCGCGGCCGCGTGAAGTCCATCGGATCGATCCAGCGCTCGACCGTATCGGGATCCGCATGCGCGCGCCCGCCCGTACGCACGCGGAAGCCCCGGTTATCGGGGCCGAGCGCCGGCCAGCCGGTCACGCCCGGGAAGTTGTAGCTCGGCATGTTCGGGAACGTGAAGCGCTGATCGCCGACCGGAGTGCCGAAGTAGTAGACGTGCCCGAGCGGCGTCCGCATGCGGTTGCCGAGGACGTCCGGGAAGACCTTCCACAGCCAGGGGCCGCATGCGAAGACGAAGGTGCCGCCTGCCAGGGCGCCGCCCGGCGTAAGCCGCACGTCATCGGCGCGCCCGGCGGTCCGCGCGCCGTGCTCGGCGCGCGCGGTGACGATGGTGCCCCCCTCCTGGCGGAAAACTTCCGCCACGGCCTCGCACGCGCGGCGCGCGCGCACCACGCCTGCGTCATGCTCGACGAGCGCGACCTCGACGTCGCCGAGCTCCATGGCGGGGTAACGGTAGCGCGCCTCGTCACCCGTCAGCACCTCGTGACGCACGCCGTACTTCTTCCAGGTCGCCAGCGTGGTCTCGAGGAACGGCTCCATCGCGGTGCGGCAGATGAGGTCGCCCGTGCGGAAGAACAGCCGCATCCGCATGGCGCGACCGTACTCCTCATCGAAGCTCGTCCAGCGGCGGATCGCCTCGCTTGCCCACCATGTCCACTGCTCCTTCTCGCCGTACGCCGTGCGTACGCCGCGCGTCTCATCTCCCGAGCTCGCGCGCGAGTTGCCCGGGCCGTACTGGTCCACCAGCGTCACGGCGGCGCCCATGCGCTGCAGGTGCAGCGCCGTCCAGCCGCCCCACGCGCCGGCGCCGATCACCACGACATCCGCTGCGCGCGTCGATACGGCGGGCGCACGTCGCTCCGCGATGAGCGCATCCACGCGCGTCGCCGATGCGCCCAGTGCACCCGCGGCCATCCCTGCCGTTTTCAGGAACTCACGACGATCGATCACTCCGCGCTCCCCTTTGACGCGACGCTTGACTCGGCCGAGGCCCGGCCGCTACTAGTTCGGCTGCGTCACTTCCCGCCGGATCCACCGGCGTTCCCAGACACGAATGAGGTGCAACCGTTGGCCAGCCCCGCCCGCGCCCTGCGCACCGGACATCACCGACTGTTGTGCCTGACAGCAGTCGCGGCAGCGCTTGCACTGGTCGCCGCGCCGACCGCCGGTCAGTCGACGACGGCGCCGGACAGCAGTCGCGGCGCCGCGGGCGCCTACACGGCCGCTCAGGCAAAGGCCGGCGAAGCGGTCTTCAGCGGCTCGTGCGGCAGCTGCCACGGACCGGCCGAGTTCAGTGGGCCCACGTTCCTCCGGGTGTGGGAAGGGCGCTCCGTCTTCGACCTGTTCGACCAGATCCGCAACGCCATGCCGCTGGACAACCCGGGCGGGCTGTCGCGTGAGCAGTACACCAGCGTCATGGCCTATCTGCTCCGCATCAACGAGTATCCCGCGGGCGAAGTCGAGCTGCCGGCGACCGACGAAGCACTGAAACGGATACGGTTCGAGCCCGTGCAGTAACGCCGCTTCCGCCACTGCCTGCCAGTTTCCGTTGCCCGGTCCGCCGGGCGCGCCGGCAGAGATTCAGGGCAGTCGCAGCGCGACCAGCGAGCCGGGATGGGTTCCGCTGCCGATGGCCATCACGATGTACTGCCTGCCTTCGTGCAGGAACGTCATCGGCGCCGCATTCGTCGGCGCCGGCAGCTCGACCGTGGCGATTTCCTCACCTGTCTTCTTGTCAACCGCGTGAAACAGCGGCGCGCCGCCGCGTCCTTCACCGTACATCAGCAGTGACCGCGTGACGATCGCCGTCGCATGCGTGCCCTTGCCGGTACGCGGGATGTCGATGCCCTGGAGCAGCGGATGGTTCTTCACGTTGTCGGGCGTGTCGCCGTTCGGGATCCACCAGAGCGTCTCGCCGGTGTTCAGGTCGATCGCCGTGATGCGACCGTACGGCGGCTTGTAGAGCGGCAGACCCTCGACACCGCCAACGCCACCCGGACCATTCGTGACGAGATCCATGTTGGACTCCGGATCGCGCTCCGTGCCCGGCACGAGCACGGGTGCACTGCACGCCTTCGTCGATGCCACGTACAGGATGCCGGACTGGGGGTCGACCACCGAGCCACCCGGAATGTTCGCGCCGCCGTTCGCACCGGGGCAGTGGACTGCGGCACGCAGGCCCTCCGGGTTGTCGCGGTGCAGCGGCGGATTGAACAGCGGACCGATGCGGAAGCGACTGACGACCTCCGTCGCCAGACGCCGAAGCTCGGGCGTGTAATCGATCAGGTCGTCGATCGTGAGACCCTGCATCTCGAACGCGGCCGGCCGTGTCGGGAACGGCTGCGTCGGTGACGTCCGCTCGCCCGGCACATCCGACTGCGGCACGGGTCGCTCCTCGATCGGCCACACAGGCTCGCCCGTCTCGCGGTTGAACACGTACGTGAAGCCCTGCTTCGTCGTCTGCGCGACGATCGGTACCGCGCGACCGTTCACCGTCACGTTCAGCACGTGCGGCGATGTCGGATTGTCGTAGTTCCAGATGTCGTGATGCACCGTCTGGAAGTGCCACACGCGCTCGCCCGTCCGCGCGTTCAGCGCCAGCACGCTCGTCGAGAACAGCGTGTTGCCCGGACGATGACCGCCGAAGTAGTCGTTCGTCGGCGGATCCGTCGGAATGTAGACGATGCCGCGCTCGAGATCCGCCGACAGCGGCGCCCACGCCGAGATGTTGCCGGTGTGTTTCCACGCATCGTCGGCCCACGTGTCGTGACCGAACTCGCCCGGCAGGGGCACCACGTTGAACTTCCACAGATGCCTGCCCGTGCGCGTGTCATAGCCGAGGATGTGTCCCGGGACGTTCTCGCGACGCGTCTGATAGTAGCCCTGCTCGTGCGAGTTGCCGACGACGACCACACCGTTCACCACGATCGGCGGTGACGAGTTCGTGATGATGCTCAGAGAGTCGGTGATGCCGAAGTCCGGATCGTACGGATAGCCGAGGTCCGCCAGCATGTCGACCGTGCCGCCTCGACCGAACGATTCCACCGGCCGGCCGGTCTTCGCGTCGAGTGCGTGCAGGAAGAACGCGGGCGTCACGACGTAGATCACGCCGCGCCCATCCACCTCGTCGTATGCGACGCCCTTCCCGTAGTTCTGCCGCATCGACCGCTCGAAGCGCTTCGTGTGAGGCTCGCGGAACGTCCACAGCGTCTCGCCCGTCGCAGGATCCATCGCGACGACCGTGCGGCGTGCACCGGCGACCGTGTAGAGGATCCCATCGATGTACGTCGGCGTCGCGCGCAGAATGTTGTCCGGCGTCGGACCGTAGTTGTCGCCGCGCCAGACCCACGCGACTTCCAGCTGCGCGAAGTTGGTCGCATCGATCTGGTCGAGCGGCGAGTAGCGCGTGCTCCACGCGTCCGCACCCCAGTATCTCCATTCGCCATCAGGATTGCCCCGCTCCTGCCCGGCAGCGGCCGGCGCGATGACGACGAATGCAGCGAAGACAACGAGGACTGCGCGCAGCGGATGTCGCATATCACCTCGCACATGGAGGACGGTGCGTGACCGGGTCGGACGCTGTGACGGGAAGCTGCCGCAAGCTAAAACGCCACGGCGTGACACGCGAGACTGACGTTGCTCCGGGCACCGCGGCACCGCGTGCGACGGGCTCGGTCCGCGCCCGCATTGTACCCGCAGCGACCGGATCACGACGCAGCAGCGCGATCGCACCCACGATGCTGATAGCCGCGAGCAGCACATTCGGACCGAGCGACTCACCCGCGAGCATCCAGCCGAGCAGCAGCGCCACGAACGGGTTGACGTACGAATGCGTCGCCACGAGCGATGGAGGGCGCTCCTGAAGCAGCCACCGATACGCACAGAACGCCGCGATCGAGCCGAACACCACCAGGTACGCCAGCGCGCCGACCGAGCGCGGGCTGAATGCCGCCGCCGCCACGTGCGGCGCTTCCCCCAGCAGGAGGCCGACCGCCAGCATCACCACCCCGCCGGCCAGCATCTCCGCACCCGCCGACCGGCTGGCCGAGCCCTTCAGCGGAGAATTCGAGGCCCGGAGCGAGCCCGCCGCCCAGAAGAACGCCGCCACCAGGACCGCCCCCGCCGGCAGGAGATCCGACCAGCCCGCGCCCTCCCGGCTGCCGATCAGGAGCGACACACCCAGCATCCCCAGGACCAGTCCCGCCCACGTCCCCGGTGACGGGCGCCGACCTCCGCGCCGCCACTGGATCAGCACCAGCCACAGCGGCGACGTCGTCCCGAGCAGCGCCGCCGTTCCCGACTCGATCCGCTGCTCCGCCCACGCCAGCGCGCCATAGCCGCCCAGGAAAAGCAGCGCTCCCGTGATCGCGGCCCACTTCCATTCCCCACGCGTCAGCCCCGCCTCGCCCCGTGACCGCGACCACCCGTACAGTGCACCTCCCGCCAGCAGCATGCGCGCGGCCATCGTCAGGAACGGGGGCATCGTCTCCACGGCGTAGGCAATCGCCAGGTAGGTCGAGCCCCACACGACGTAGATCGTAGCGAACGCCGCCGCCACCGGCAGCCGCCCCGCCTCACCCTTCACCGCCATTGCGCCCCCACCACTTCCGCGTACCGGAGCCAGTGCCGCACCCACCACCTCCCCGCGCGCAGCAGCATGCCCTGCCGCGCATCGCCGCGACTCTCACCGACCGGGGCCGCGCGCTCCGGCGTCGCGATCCCGGGCCGCGGCGCCGCGCTCTCCCGCGTCGCCACGCCGGCTCCCGTCACGCTCGCCGTCTGCCCGCTCACGACCGCCCGCGTCCCTGCCATCGCCTGCCTCATGACTGCCCTCCCCCTGTTCGGAACCACCGTTTAGCGTTATGGTGGTTACAGCATAATCACCGCACGCTAACCAGTCAATTGCATTTTACTGGTTAGAGTGGTCCAGTTGCGAGGAAGGTGGCTGCTGTGGCCAGCATGAACGACCTCGAGCTCGTCGGTGGGAGCGTCGCCCTCGATTTCGCCAATACCGGCAGCATCGAGGGAGCGCCGCCGAGCGAACGGCTCGAGACGTACGACGACCTGGTGACGTTCGCCCGGCGGACGGACCTGATCGGGGACGGCCGGGCCGCCGAGCTGCGAACGGTGGCCGCGGCGGAGCCGGAGCGGGCGGCCGCCGTGCTGGAGCGGGCGCGTGAGCTGCGCGACACGCTCCATCGCGTGTTCACGGCGGTGGCTGTCTCCGGTCGGCCGGAGGACGCCCACGTCGAATCGCTGAACACGTTTCTGGAGGAGGGGATGCGCTACCGCCGTCTCGAGCGGGACGAGCGGTGCTGCGGCTGGACGTGGTCGGCGGGCGATGAGCCGCTGGCGCAGATGCTGTGGCCGATCGTGAACGAGGCGGCCGATCTGCTGGTGGATGGCGAGCTGGAGCGGGTGAAGCGGTGCGGCAACGACACGTGCGCCTGGCTCTTCGTGGACCTGAGCCGCAATCGGAGCCGGCGCTGGTGCGACATGAAGGATTGCGGCAATCGCGCCAAGGCGCGTCGTCACTATGCCCGGCGGAAAGACTCCGCCGGAGCGGATCCGACTTGACCGGGCGTCGCGCGCGGGCAAGCTTGAGACGCACCACTCCCGCACATTCCACGCTTTCTCCGGAGCACGCTTCGATGTCTCAACCGCGAGCGCTTGCGACAGTCACAGCCGTACTCCTCACCGCGGCGATGGCCGCCGTGCCCGGTGCCGTGCTTGCCCAGGACAATCCCTACCGTGTGGCGGATGAGGCGTGGGGCCAGCTCCCGGAAGGTCGTTCGTGGGGTGCGCTGAGTGCTGTATTCCCGGGCCCCGACGGCCGCACCGTATGGGTGGCCGAGCGCTGCGGTCAGAACAGCTGTGTCGGCCGGGACGACGTCGCGTCCGTGCTCCAGTTCGATCTCGATGGTCGTCTGCTGAAGAGCTTCGGTGCGGGCATGATCGCGTGGCCGCACGGCATGTTCGTCGACCGCGCGGGCAACGTCTGGGTGACGGACGCGACCGGCATCGGCGACATCCCCGAGGGCGTCGGCCACGTCATCTACAAGTTCAGCCCCGAGGGTGAGCTGCTGATGACGCTCGGCCGGAAGGGCGTCGCCGGCGATGGCACCGACGTGTTCAACCAGCCGTCCGATGTGCTGGTCGCGCCGGATGGCAGCATCTTCGTCGCCGACGGTCACGGCACGGGCGGCAACAATCGCATCATGAAGTTCTCGGCCGACGGCCGCTTCCTCATGCAGTGGGGCGCGACCGGAGAAGACGACGGCCAGTTCCGCGATCCGCACGCGCTCGCCATGGACTCGCAGGGCCGCCTGTTCGTCGGCGATCGGGGCAACAGCCGCATCCAGATCTTCGATCAGGAGGGCACGCACCTGGCGACGTGGACCCAGTTCGGCCGGCCGAGCGGACTGTTCATCGATTCGAACGACGTGCTGTACGCCACCGACTCCGAGTCGAACACGCGGCGCAATCCGGGCTGGCGCCGCGGCATCTACATCGGTAATGCGACGGATGGGCGCGTGACCGCGTTCATACCGGACCCCGAGCCCGATCCGGACGCGTCCGCGACGAGCGGCGCCGAGGGCGTGGCCGTGGATGCGCTCGGCAACATCTACGGCGCCGAAGTCGGCCCCCGTACGCTGCGCCGCTACGTTCGACGATAGATCGGGGCGGCCGCGACGCACCGCCACGGGCCGCTTGCGGGCGGCGCACCGCCGCCGAGCGGTTCGCGCCGCCACGCACCGGCCGAGCTCCGCGCGGCCTGCGCCGCCCGGCCGGTTGCGGCGCAAAATTCAGCGGGCGGCCGGAGCGCTTCACCGCGCCGTTTCGTTGCGCGGCTAATTTCTCGCTCGAAAACCGTTCTGCCGAGCGGGTCCGTTTTGCGGCGCAACAAGATCCCTATCAACTTCCCTGTCGCTCGCCCGCGTTCGTTGCCACGCAACCTCGTCCGCGACCCGCGCGCACCGTCGCACCGCGAAATCACCTGAATACGTCAGCCCCGCAGCCGTTCGCGTACGCTGACACCGGTTCCGACCCGGCGCCCTTTTCGGAACAACCTCCCGGAAGTTATTCTATCCCTTACGGTTCTTTCCTTCCGACCGTCCCGTAACATATCCCGGCCACAGCCGCGAAGCTGAAGCATCCGCCCCTGAGGCCCCGTGTCGCATCGCCATGTATCGTGCCCTTTCTCCCGGAGCCGTTCCATGCGTTTCATGAAGATCCTCACGGCCTGTGCAGCGGCGCTGCTGGGCCTGACCCCCGCCGCACACGTGGAGGCGCAGCGGTCGATCTCGACCGACACCATGGCGTGGGGTCTGCCGCTCGAGTCCGCGCGCAGCGCCCGGTTCACCGCCACGAGCGGAACGTGGATGTCGGTGGACGTGAGTCCCGACGGCAGCGCGCTCGTGTTCGACCTGCTCGGCGACCTCTACACGATGCCGATCACGGGCGGCACCGCCGTTCGCATCACGAGCGGGATCGCGCATGACATGCAGCCGCGCTTCAGCCCCGACGGCCGACGCATCGTCTTCGTGTCCGACCGGAGCGGCGACGAGAACGTGTGGCTCGCGAACGCCGATGGCAGCGACCTGCGTCAGCTCACGCATGGCCGCGAGGTCGCGTACTTCTCGCCGGAGTGGACACCGGACGGGCAGTACATCGCGGTGTCGCGCGGGGGCATGACGGGCCTCGAGAAGATCTGGCTCTATCATGTGAACGGGGGACGCGGCCTGGAGATGGCCGGCGGTCCTGCGGCGCAGCGCATGCTCGGCGCCGCGTTCGGTCCGGATCCGCGGTACGTGTGGTACGCGCATCGCAACGGCGCGTGGCAGTACAACGCGATCCTGCCACAGTATCAGCTCGCGGTGTACGACCGCGAGACGGGAACGAACACGTCGATGAGTGCGCGTTACGGCTCGGCGTTCCGTCCCGCGATCTCACCCGACGGCCGCCTGCTCGCGTACGCATCGCGTCACGACGCCGACACCGGCCTGCGCCTGCGCGACATGGAGACAGGCGAGGAGCACTGGCTGGCGTATCCGATCCAGCGTGACGACCAGGAGTCGGTCGCGAGCATGGACGTGCTGCCCGGCTACTCGTTCACGCCCGACTCGCGCGCGATCGTGATCTCGTACGGCGGCGGATTCTGGCGCGTGCCGGTCGATGGCAGCGATCCAGCGGCGATCCCCTTCTCCGCACCGGCGGAAGTGGCGATCGGTCCGGAGCTGAAGTTCGAATACCGCATCGAGGACACGCCGACGTTCACGGTGAAGCAGATCCGCGACCCGGTGACATCGCCGGACGGCCGTCGCGTCGCGTTCACCGCACTCGACCGCCTCTACATCATGGACCTGCCGGCCGGCACGCCGCGTCGCGTGACACGCCAGGAGGTCGGCGAGTACTACCCGACGTGGTCACCGGACGGCAACCACATCGCGTTCGTCACGTGGGATGACCAGCAGGGCCACATCATGCGGGTTCCCGCCGCGGGAGGAAACGCCACTCGCCTGACACGCGTGCCCGCGTACTACCAGCAGCCGGCATGGTCCCCGGACGGCAATCGCATCATCGCCATGCGTGCGGCGGGGCGTGACCTGCGTGATGCTGTGGACCCGTTCGTGTTCGACGGCCTCGCCGCGGAGTTCGTGTGGCTGCCGGCCAACGGCGGCGACATTACGGTGGTCGGTCCGACGAACGGCCGTCTGCGTCCTCACTTCACCGCCGATCCCGACCGCATCTACAGCTACGGCCCGACGCCGGCCGTCGGTGAGCCCGGCATGCCCGGCTATCAGCCGCCGACGCTCGCACTGTCCTCGACGCGCTGGGATAACACGGACCTGAAGCAGCACCTGCGCGTGACATGGCGCCTGCCCGTCACGCTGGGACCCTACGAGTACTCGCGCTATTCCGACCTGGTCATGCCGCGTACGGATTTCAGCCGCGAGCCGGGCGTGCCGATGGCGAGCGCGGACTTCGTGATGATGGCGCCGCAGGGCGACCTCGCACTCGCGGTCGCGAACGGTCACGTCTACACGGTCCACGTCGCGAGGACCGGCGCGACCGCGCCGACCGTCATGGTGAGCGCACCGGACAGCGCCGCGATGCCTGTCCGCCGGCTGAGCGACATCGGCGGCGAGTTCGCGTCGTGGGGCGGTGACGGCCGGAGCGTCCACTGGTCGATCGGCAACGCATTCGTCACGTACGACCTCGACGCCGCCGACGCGAGCCCGACTGCCTATCGCCCGGACGAGCGCCGCATCGAGATCGCGGCACAGCGCGACATCCCGCAGGGAACCGTCGTGCTGCGCGGTGGTCGCGCCGTGACGATGCGCGGTACGGAGATCATCGAGAACGCCGATGTACTCGTCCGCAACAACCGTATCGTGAGTGTCGGCCCGCGCGGCTCCGCGCCGGCCGATGCGCAGGTGATCGATGTGACCGGGAAGACGATCGTGCCCGGCTTCGTCGATACGCACGCGCACATGTGGAACCTCTGGGGCATGCACTGGAACCGCCCCTGGATCTATCTCGCGAACCTCGCCTACGGCGTCACGACCACGCGCGATCCGCAGACC
>DATHVW010000270.1:0-6424 GCA_035461085.1 Longimicrobiales bacterium
GCGAGGGGCAGATCACGGAAGCTGCACGCTACCTGTTCGGACTCGGCAACGGGTCCGCACTCGATGACGACGCGCCGCCGGACGGCGGCGCGCACCACGACGAGGAATGATGCCGAAGAGGGTACTGGTCACGGGAGGCGCTGGATTCATCGGGAGCCATGTCGCGGAAGCGTACGTGAACACAGGCGCGCGCGTGTGGATCGTGGACGACCTGTCCAGCGGGAAGCGTGCGAACGTCCCGGCAGGTGCGAATCTCATACACCTGGACATCCGCGATGCGAAGCTCGCCGAGGTATTCAACGAGGCGGGCGGATTCGACATCATCAGCCATCATGCCGCACAGATCGATGTCCGCGTCTCGGTCAACGATCCGCGCAAGGACGCAGGCATCAACATCGACGGCTTTCTGAATGTCGCCGAGTGTGCGCTGCGCTACGGCTGCGGGCGTTTCATGTTCGTGTCGTCCGGCGGCGTCGTGTACGGCGAGCCGGAAGTGCGGCCGACCCCGGAGACCACGGTCAAGCGGCCGATGTCGCCCTACGGTGTGACCAAGCTGACCGGCGAGTACTACCTCAACTACTATGCGAACCAGCGCGGCCTCGACTACGCGGCCGTTCGCTACAGCAATGTCTACGGCCCGCGGCAGGACCCGCACGGCGAGGCAGGTGTGGTCGCGATCTTCTGCACACGCATCGGCAACGGCACTCCGCTGACCGTTTTCGGCGATGGTGAGCAGACGCGTGACTACGTCTATGTCGGTGACGTCGTCGCGGCAAACGTGCTGCTCGCGGATGCGGACCTGCCCGCGCCCACCACGCTCGATGCGCGTGCGTTCAATGTCGGTACCAGCACGGAGACCTCCGTGAACGAGCTGGCCAGCACGCTGATGAGTGCCGCCGGCCGGGAGGTGGATGTCACGCTCGCCCCAGCGCGGCCGGGTGAGGTTCAGCACTCGTGCCTCGATGCCGGCAAGCTCCGCTCGCTCGGCTGGGCGCCGGCGGTGTCGCTGCATGAGGGGCTGGGCAGGACCTACGACCACATCATGCGGCAGGAGGTGTCGGCGTGATCGCACTGCTGCAGGAAACGAGCGGAATCGGCGAGACGTTCGGGATCCTCCGCGAGGGCGGATCGCTGACCGGCCAGATCGTCCTGGTCATCCTCACCGTGTTCTCGCTCATCAGCTGGGTCATGATCCTGTGGAAGTGGAAGCAGTTCCGTACCCTGCGCAAGGACGGATTCCGCTTCGTTCAGGCGATCGAGCGATCGCAGCGGCTCGACGATGCATACCGCACGGCCATGCGCCTGCCGGAGACCGCCTACACGCGGCTGTTCCGGCAGGGTGCAAATTTCTTCAATGAGCTGCGGCCGGGCGCTCTGCGCGAGGACGCTGCGCCGCAGGAGAATCTCTCCGAGACGCAGCTGCACGCGCTCTGGCTGGTGCTCGAGAAGGTGCAGGACGAGGAGCGCGACGCTGCATCGGGTGGACTGATCTGGCTGTCCGTGATAGCCGTCGTGTCGCCGCTGCTGGGCCTGCTGGGCACCGTCCTCGGTATCATGACGTCCTTCAATCGCGTGGCGAGCATGGGCTCCGCCAACATCGCGGCGGTCGCGCCCGGTATCGCCGAAGCGCTCATGACGACCGCATTCGGTCTGGTAGCCGCAATCCCCGCCGCGATCGCGTACAACTATTTCGTCAACCGGCTGGACCGCTTCAGCGGGGAGCTGGACGGGTTCGCCAGCGAGTTCGTGGGCACCCTGGCGCGAGAGGGGAGACTGTAGCCATGCGCAACATCCGCAGCTCGCGCCGGGAGCGCATGCGTGTCAACGCGGAGATCAATTTCACGAACCTGATCGACGTCGCGTTCGTGCTGCTGATCATCTTCATGATCACGGCTCCGATCATGCAGGGCGGCATCGAGCTGGATCTGCCGGACGCGGAGGCGACACCGCTGACGACGAGCGAGACGGTAGTCGTGTCGGTCGGAAGTGATGGGCGGATCTATATCGGCGAGGTGGAGGTATCGGAGACCGAGCTGCGTCAGACGATGCCGATGTACATGGCCGATCATCAGGGTGAGCCCATCATGGTCAAGGGGGACAATGCCGCGTCGTATGGCAGCGTGCTGCGGGTCATGGGGATCCTGAACGCGTTGGGGTACACGAGCATCAATCTGGCAGCGGACCCCGTCCGCGAGGGCTAGAGGAGCAGGATGGCAGAGGGGAACCAGCAGCCGGTGAGCGACGGGAATCCGTCCACGTGGGGCGCGCGCCTGCGCAGGCATCGCGCGAAGCCGCCCGCACGCGCACTCATCGCGTCCGTCCTGCTGCACGTGTTCGTCCTGGCCGCGTTCTGGCTCGCCGGCATCGAGTTGACACCGGAGCCGGACTTCGTGCAGTACCGCGTTACGCTCGTCTCGCCGCCGCCGCAGGAGGCGGGCGAGCCGGAAACGGTCGCGGCCCCGGAGACCCCGGTCATCGCAGAGCCCGAACCGGAGCCCGAGCCTCCGGCACCTCAACCGGAGCCGGAGCCGGCGCAGCCGAAACCGGAACAACCGAAGCCGGCGCCAGCGCCGCCGAAGCCGGAGACGGCGACGCCGGCGCCCGAGAAGAAGCCCGATCCGGAGCCGGTCAGGGGCAGGGATCCGGTGCCTTCATCGACGGGAGGGGAGAACCTCAACATCCGCAATGATGGGGAGGAGTTCCTGTATCCGGAGTACCAGGCGAACATCATCCGTCAGCTCAACCGCATGTTCCGCTGGAATGGTGCTGCGAACCTCGAAGCAGAGGTGGTGTTCTACATCCAGCGCGACGGCTCGGTGGGCGGGATACGGCTGGTGCGCAGGTCGGGCAATTTCGAGTTCGACCTTCAGGCGCACGAGGCCGTCGATCGGGCGGGTCGAACGGGTGCGTTCGGCCCGCTGCCGGACGGCTGGCAGCAGGACCGGCTCTGGGTGTCGTTCACGTTCGAGCCGCCGAAGTAACGCACGCAACCAAAGGGACCGCACATGCGACGATCGCTACTCGCCATTGTTCTTCTGCTCGTATACGCCGGTCCCGTGCTGGCGCAGGACCCACCGCCCGGGATCCGGCTGTCCACGACATACCAGACCCAGAACCGGCCGCTGCTGGCGGTCCGTCCGTTCGAGGGCGCGGCGCCGATCGCCGAGGCCCTCGATTCCATCACGGGCATCGTGCAGCGCGACCTGATGAACAGCAGCCGTTTCAATATCGTCGAGGGCGTGCCGGCAAGCCTGCGCACCGGTACGGTGGACTATGGGCAGTGGAACTCGCTGAACGTGGTCTATCTCGTGACCGGCGCGGTCACACCGGCCGCGGACGGATACGAGGTGGCGCTGACGGTGCACGACGTGGTCTACGCGCGTGTCGTTCATGACGGCCGCTACGTTCTGCCGGCCGCGACGAATCCGGCGTTCCGCATGGCCGTGCACGCGCTGGCCGACCAGGTCGTGCAGTCGGCGCTCAACTCGCCCGGCAGTGCGGCCACGCGCATCGTCGCGACGCGTCAGCACGGCGACGGCAATTACGACCTGCTCATCATGGATTCCGATGGCTTCGGCATGCGCCGCATAGCTGGTTTCGGAGGGCAGATCTACTCGCCGGTATGGTCTCCCGACGGCCGGAAGATCCTGTATGCCACGGGGGGAGACAAGTGGCAGCTGGTGGAGCGCGACGTCGCCACGGGACGCCAGCGCACGTTCGATCCGGGCGGCGACATGATCATGCCGCCCGCGGCGTACGCGCCCGATGGTTCGACGATCGCGCTCGGTGTGTGGCGTCAGAACGGGGCGGAGCTGGTTCAGTACGACGTGTCGCGCAGTGGCGGACTGCGCAAGCTGACCGGCGATCTGAACACGATCTCGATGTATCCGAGCTACTCTCCGGACGGCAGCCGGCTCGCGTTCATGTCCGACCGCATCGGGCGCCCTGCGGTGTACGTCATGACGTCCAGCGGCGGGGGTGCGACCATGCTGTCGCCGTTCGTCTCCGGACAGTCGAGCGACTACGCGGCGCCGTCCTGGTCGCCCACGGGCTCGCGCGTCGCGTTCCATGGCCTCTGGAACCGCAACATGCGGGGGTCCTACCAGATCATGATCGCCGATGCCGATCGCCCGGGGGCGCAGATCGAGCAGATCACGTCGCGGGGCAACAACGAGGACCCGAGCTGGGCGCCCGACGGCCGTAACATCGTTTACACGTCGGTAGGCGACGGGCCCGGCGGCCTGTATATTATCGACGCCGTCTCAAGGACGCGGCGGCTGCTCGCCCGCGGCGACAATCTCCGCATGGCGGAATGGTCGCCGCTGCTGCTGCGCGCCAGCGACCTGGCCGCGGGGCGGTAGACCCGGTTTCGTACAGATTCATAGTTCCGGCCGGTGCCCCGCGCCGTGTCCGGCCACCGTCACGGCGGCAGCGACGCTGCCGCCATACGCTCATCAGGAGATACGACGAATGATTCGACGCCTCGTGCTGCTCACCGTACTGCTCGCACTTCCGCTGGCCGCCTGTTCAAAGCGCCAGCCGCCTCAGGAGCCGCAGCCGACGCTGCCCGACACCGCCGGTGACGGCGCGCGCCGCGCCGCGGAGCTCGAGCGCATGCGGCAGGATTCGATCGCCCGCGCGAACGCCGCATCCGATGCCGATGCGAGGCGGCGCGCAGAGGAAGTGACCGCGCGTGCGCGCGCAATCCTCGAGGAAGTCGTTCTGTTCGACTATGACGAGTCGAACCTGCGGCCGGATGCCGAGGCGGCTCTCGGTCGCAAGGTGCCGATTCTGCGCGCGAACCCGGCGGTCCGGCTGCGGATCGTGGGTCATACGGACGAGCGGGGCTCGCTGGAGTACAACCTCGCGCTCGGCATGCGTCGCGCCGCAGCCGTGCGGCAGTACCTCGCCGGCTTCGGCATCGACGGTTCGCGCTTCGAGACCACGAGCATGGGCGAGGATTCGCCAGTGGCGGCGGGCAGCAACGAATCGGCGTGGTCGCAGAACCGGCGCGCGGAGTTCGTGATCACGGCCGGCGGCTCGCCGCTGACCATGCCGGGTTCATGACGAACACTGCAGGAGGCAGGATGCGTGTGATACCACTGGTGGCGGCGGGACTGCTCGTGCTGGGCGGCTGCGCGACGAAGGGTGACGTGCGCGAGCTGCGCAACGAGATGTACTGGATGCGGCAGCATCAGGACTCGGTACTGATCGAGATCCAGCGTCAGAACCGGCTGCTCCTCGACTCCATCAGCACCACCATGGCTCTGACGGTCGATGCGCGCGGCACCACTGCCAATGCGCTGCGGCAGTTCGATCAGAACGTGACGCAGATGGGGCAGCTGGTGGGCCAGGTGATGGGCACGCTCAATCGTATCGAGCAGCGCCTGGCCGCTCTGGAGCAGCGGAGCGTGTCGTCATCGGCACCGGGGCCGACATCGGGCGGCATGTCGGCCGAGCAGTACTATCAGGCCGGCATGGAGAAGATGAACGAAGGCTCCTTCTCCACCGCGCGACTCGCGTTCGAGCAGCTGATCGCCGAGTTCCCGGATCACGCGCGCGCCCCGGATGCGCAGTTCCAGATCGGTGAGTCGTATTACCGTGATGAGGCCTGGGACGAGGCATACGAGGCTTTGGAGCGCGTGGCGGACGAGTGGGAGTCGGCACCGCGTGCGGCGGCCGCGCTCTTCCGTGCGGGCGCCATTGCGGAGGAGCGCCGGTCCTTCGACCGCGCGCGCCAGTATTACACGCAGGTCAGGGAGCGCTATCCGGAGTCCGCGGAGGCGCGGCAGGCACAGACCAGGTTGCGCTCGCTGCCGGACCGGTAATGCGCTGTCCCTACTGCCACGGGATGGAGGATCGCGTCGTCGACTCCCGCACGAGCCAGGAAGGTCGTGCGGTGCGTCGCCGGCGCGAGTGTCTCGCGTGCGGTAAGCGCTTCACGACGTACGAGTCGATCGAGGAGCGGCAGCTCCTGATCACCAAGCGGGACGGCTCGTCCGAACCCTACAGTCGTCAGAAAGTCCTCACCTCGCTGCAGCTGCCGTGCGCCAAGCGGCCGGTGACCGGCAGCGAGATCGAGTTGATGGTGAGCGCCATCGAGGACGAGCTGGCACGCCTCAACGTCGATGAGATCGAGAGCGACCGGATCGGCGAGCTGGTGATGGAGCAGCTCCGGACCAAGGACTATGTAGCCTACGTGCGCTATGCGTCAGTGTACCGGAACTTCCAGGATCTGGATGAGTTCTACCAGGAGCTGAAGGAACTAAGCGCGAAAGAGGCGATGGCGGCGCTCAGCAGGAGCCAGGTCGAGCTGCCGCTGAAGTGACATGATGGGGTTGCGGAAACTCAGGCCCGGCTCGCCCGCGGGCGAAATGCCGTTCTTCGATCATCTCGAGGAGCTGCGCTGGCGCATCGTGTGGAG
>DATHVW010000271.1:0-11093 GCA_035461085.1 Longimicrobiales bacterium
TGCAGCAGATCTTCTACGCGGATCCCGGCGTGCTCACGCTGTCGTTCCACGAGAGCGGCGCGTTCCTGTACCCGGGGACCGGCTTCATCGAGGAGATGGGTGCGGACGACGGCTACGGCTTCGCCGTGAACGTGCCGCTCGACCCGCACACCGATGATGCATCGTTCCTCGACTGTGTGAGCACCCTCGTCCCGCGCATCGCCGAGCTGTTCGGTCCGGATGTCATCGTGCTCCAGGCGGGCTGCGATGCGCACGTGCTCGACCCGCTCACGCACCTGCGCTGCACCACCCGGCTCTACAGGGATGCGACTCGCATTGTCTGCGACGCCGCAGATCAGCATTGCAACGGGCGCGTGGTTGCCACCGGCGGCGGTGGCTACGCCATCTACCAGGTCGTGCCGCGTGCATGGTCACTCGTCTGGGCCGTCCTGTGTGGCATCGAGCCGGGCGACGCCGTTCCCGCGGATTTCGTGGCCATGCTGGAACGCGAATGCGACTGCGAGGTCCCGGCAACCCTCATCGATCCGCCGGACGCGTTCCCGCGCACGCAGCCGTCCATCGATGCGGAAGCAATGAACCGCGCGACGGTGGACGCCGTCCGCCGCCGCTGCCTCCCCCTCATCTCCGGCTGGGGGCTCGGCTTCTGACGTGATGACGCTGCCCGCCACACTCATCGACCGCGAAGGGCGCGCGTTCACCGTGCAGCACCTGACCACCGCCGACCGGCCGGCGCTGGAGGCGATGTACCGCGCGTTCGAGCCGAAGCGCGGAGCACAGGGGCTGCCACCCGTCGAAAAGAACCTCGATCGCTGGCTGGACCGCGTGCTATCGGGTGGCGATCACCTCGGCGTCATCGTGGACGGCCGGCTGCTCGGTCACGTCATGCTGCTTCCGATCGACGGGCACCGCGGCGAGCTCGCCAACTTCCTGCACCAGTCGATCCGCAATCGCGGCATCGGCACGGCCATCAACCGCATCGCACTCCAGCTGGCACGTGACCGCGCCATGAGCAGCGTCTGGCTCTGCGTCGAGCCGTTCAACCGGCCCGCCGTCCGATCCTATGAGAAGGCCGGTTTCAAGCGCCTGCCGGGCTCGCTCTGGGAGACGGAGATCGAGATGGAGGCAGCGCTGACCGGCGACGACTGACCCCCTTGTGCCACGGCGGCGACTTTTCGCCACGTCTGGCCCCTCCCGCGCGCACCTGACGGCTTGCATCCAATCGGGCTGAGGGGTTTATTGGGCCGGCCGACGGCAACGGATCGCCGTGGACCCCCTACGCACAAGGCAATTGAGGGCTGACAACACGACGCTCCGCATTCTGGTGGTCGATGACGACCCGGATGCATGCGATATCCTGACTCATGTCCTGGCGCACCTGGGCCACTCGGCAGACTGCACGCAGGACTCCGTTGAAGCGCTTTGGCGCCTCCAGCGCGAGTACTTCGACGTGGTGCTCCTGGACCTGGTGATGCCCGGCCTCAGCGGCTTCGACCTGCTGCGTGCCGCGCGCTCGGCCGCGAGCCGACCGAGGGCGGTGATCGCAGTTTCCTCGTACAACGAGTTCCGCCACAAGGCCACGGATATGGGGTTCGACGCGTTCGTGGCAAAGCCGGTGGAGCTGTCCAAGCTCCGGCCGCTGCTGGAGCGATTGCAGCCGACCGCCTGAACGGGACGCGGGCGAGTCCGGAAGAGAGGCCGCGACGCCGGACGCAATAAAGCCCGTGCGCCTCGAGAGACGCACGGGCTTCACCGCCCCGGGGAGGCACGCCGGCTACATGAAGTCGACGCGGTCGCGGCGCAGATCGAGCGCCTTGTCGGGTTCGTTCATGCCCTCAGCGGACACTGCCTCCGCTTCGTCCGCCGGGGACTCGGTGACGGGCATGCTTTCCGCGGGCTCGTAGAGCGACCGCCACGCAGGCTGCTGCTTGTTCATCGACGTGAAGACTGCCCACTGCGTGGTTCGGCGCATGGGTATCCTCCCTCAAAATGCCAACGACGAGCTGGGCTCGACAGCGCCCGGGACACCCACACGCAGGTGCATGGCGTGTGCCCATTGGGGCTTTGAATACCTAAACGCTTGTCTGAACGGACTTTGAACGTCCAGGCGGGTCAGCGGGGCCGGCCCGACTGGCGCGGATGGCATGCCACACGCTGTCGCCGCGTGGCCACAGTCCCCCGGTCCATCCTCGCATACACCCGCCCGCCCGCTCCCCGCCAGTCTCCCTGAGCATGCGTCTTGCACTCCTGTCATGTCGATCCAACTGCTTACAAGACAGCTATTTGGGAGGTATATATGATCGGGACACTCTTCAAGGCGATCGCCTACTCCAAGGCCCCCAGGACCACGTTCACCATGCTGCATCCCGCCAAGGCAGTGCGGTTCCGGAAGTTTCAGTGGGACATGCGCCACGCCTACGCGCCGCGGGTAACCGCCCTGAGCGCGGCAGCACTCGCGCTGCCGGTCGGACTGTGGCTGGGTCGGAAGCGCGCAGACCGCGCTGCTGCCGGGGAGCCTGTAGGCTGGCAGCCGGCCGACCGCGCCGGGAGGCGTCCGGAGCCCGTCACGCGGGAGATGACGGAACAGGCCGCCGACTGAGGGCCGGCCGGTCAGCGGCCGTTGTCCTCCTGAAGCATTTCACCTACTCGCGCCATCCCGCGGCCGCGTTCCTCCAGCAGTCTGCCGAATCGAACGAGCAGCGCGGGAGGGACGCGCTGCGGGTTCGTGCGTGCGGATCGCAGGTCAGCCACGGTGATGCCGAGCGCGGCAGCCAGCTCCTCCTCCGTCCCCATGAAGAGTCGCGTCGCGCTCGTGAAATCGAGTGCCATGATGAACTAATAGATGAACACCGCGGTGCCTGTCTCCACGAGATGGTAGAGCCGGTCGATGTGCTCGTTGGAGAGTCGGACGCAGCCGTGACTGACTGCACCGCCGATCGTCTCTTCGTTGAACGGGTTCGTCCCGTGGAGCAGATAGCCGTCGCCCATGTCGAGCTTGTACGGGCCCAGCGCCTCGGGGACCTTCCGCTGCTCGGTGCCGAACGGAGGCATGAAGATCTTCCCGTCGAAAATGATCTCGGTGCCGGGCGTGAACGCCCAGAAGTTGCCGAACTGGTTGACGCGCCCGACCTGGCCATCCCTGACGACCAGAGTCGAACCGTCCTCGAGCTCGATCTCGTCTCCGTCCTTCAGCCGCACCAGCTCCAGGCCGCGATACGCGGCCTTTTCCATGTAGTGCCAGTCAGGCACCGTCCACACAGGGTTCTCGGCCTTCGCCAGGACGCGCCGCCGTCCGGTCGGCGTCTCGAAGCGGAAGCGCTTGCCCTCGTACTCGAAGTTCTCGCCCTTGCCGATGCCCACCGGCACGTCGAGCAGCGTGTCGCGACCGGCGACGAGGAAGAGCCTGCGTTCATTGGTCGATACCAGGATCTTCGTCCCGCGATACGACTGGGCTGCCCGGTAAACGACCGGGTTCGCCGGCGTCGTGGTACGCGCCAGCCCGACCAGCAGCTCCCCGCCCTTCTGGGCGGCACCGGGTCCGGGAACGGTGAAGACGATAGCGGCCGCGAACGCGCAGCGGGCCAGCCGTCTGCCAGCAATGCTCATCATGGTCCCTCCAGAATGATGCGGATGGGGGATCCGCCGACTAGACCGATAATGCAGGCACAGTGCCAGATGATGCGCGGCTCTTCCGCTGCCCCGCACCGGCCGGGGCGCAACGCGATTCGGACCACGCGTCCCCGGAAAGGCGTCCGGAGCGCCGCGACACATACCGCGGAGTGTGGCAGCGGTGCAACACAAGGGCTGCCGACGCCCGCAAGGCACGAGCGACAGCAGGCCGCCGCTTATGGGCCTCTAGAAGATGAAGACGGCCGTCCCGACCGGCACCTGGTGATACAGCTCTTCGAGGTCCTCGTTGGTCATGCGCACGCAGCCGTGGCTGACGGCGTCGCCGATCGATTCCTCGTTGAATATGTTGGTGCCGTGGATCAGGTAGCCGTCGCCGGTATCGAGCTTGTAGGGCCCGAGCGCGTCCGGCACGGCGCGCTGCTCCGTCCCGAATGGCGGGATGAAGACCTTCCCGTCGAAGATGATCTCCATGCCGGGTGGGAACGCCCAGAAGTTCCCGTACTCATTGAGTCGGCCGACGTTGTTGCCGATGGTGAGCAGGAACGAGCCGTCCTCGAGCAGAAACTTGGTGTCCTTCGTGAGGCGCACCAGCTCGTAGCCACGCGCCTTGGCGCGCTCCATGTAGTGCCACTCCGGGACATTCCACCGCGGCTCAGGCTGCTTCGCGAGGACTTTCCGCTGACTGCGCGGCGTCTCGAACCAGAAGCGCTTCCCCTCGAACTCGAACTCCTTGCCCATGCCGATCGCGACCGGCACCGACATCAGGGTGTCGCGGCCGGAGACCAGCCAGAGCCAGCGGTCCTCGGTCGATACGAGGATCCTGGTGCCGCCGGCGCGGTCCGCAGCGGCCAGTACGGCCCGGCCGCGGGCGTCGGGCGGCGTGCTCGGCTTGCCGAGCCGCTGCTGGGGAATGGGCGCCGTGGACTTGGGCGCCTGGGCGGCCGCCGGGATGGCGCCGGCGGGCAGCGCCAGCGCCAGGATGAACAATGCAACGATGGTCGGACGAGCGGGTGCCATGGTCTTCCTGCTGCTGCTCGGGGTTCCGGCCCGGGGAGTGCTGGGCTCTTATACCATTGTCGCCGCAGTAAGTTGCGTTCCCCGCCGCCGGGCCTCCGGGGCCCGGGTCAGACCGGGGCTTCGACGCCTTTGCGAGTCGCCAGCACGCGCTCGATCGTTTCGCCGATCTTGTTGTTCGGGGTGGACGCCCCGGCCGTCAGGCCGATCGTCAGCGCGCCCGCCGGCAGCCACCCCTCCGCAACGACCTCCGGCGCGTCCGCAGCCAGCTCGGGCTTGTGGCGGATCGTCCCGTTCGCAACGTCGATGCACGTGGCATCGGCGATGTGATACGCAGTCGTGTACTCGCGGCAGAGATGCGCGAGGTGGTTCGTGTTCGACGAGTTGTAGCCGCCGATCACGATCATCACCGCGGGCGGGTCCTGCATCATCTGGATCACCGCGTCCTGCCGTTCCTGCGTCGCCGAGCAGATCGTGTCGAAGCTGCGGAAGTGACGTTCCAGCTGCTCGCTGCCATGGCGCGCGGCCAGGCTCCGGCCGACGGCGGCCGCGATGGCCAGCGACTCCGACGCAAGCATGGTCGTCTGGTTCGCGACACCCACTCGCTCCAGGTCCGTGTCAGGATCGAAGCCCGCGCTCGCCTTCTGCAGGAAATGCGTGCGGAACGCGTCCCGGGTGAGGGCCCGCTCGTTCTGCTCGATGTAGTCCATCACGAGCTGCGCCTCGGCCATGTCGCGCACGATGATGTACTTGCCGCCCGCCGCGATGTTCGCCTGGCTCGCGGTCGCGCGCGTCTCCTCGTGGAAGTACTTGCCGTGGATCAACGCAGTGAAGCCATCGCGGGCGTAGGACTCCACCCGCTTCCACACGTTCAGCACGGAGCCGCACGTCGTATCGATCAGGATGCAGCCGATGTCCTGCAGCCGCTTGAAGTCGGTCATGGTGACGCCGAACGCCGGCATGATCACCACGTCCTCGCTCGTGACGCCGCTGAAGTCGAACTCCCCCGTGGCGGCGTCCGGATACAGGAACGTGACGCCCGCATCGCGCAGGCGCGCGTTCACGTGCGGGTTGTGGATGATCTCACCGACCAGGAAGATGCGGCGGTCAGGAAACTTGTGGGTGGTCTGGTAGGCGTAGTCGACAGCGCGATCGACGCCGTAGCAGAAGCCGAAATCCTCCGCAAGACGGATCGTGATGTCGCCGAACTGCGCGGTGTATCCCTGCGCGCGGATCTGCTCGACCAGCGTGCTGTGGTATTCGGCGGCGAGCACCGGCTCGATCTCCTTCTTGAGCCCGAGCCCGCGGCGGAAGTAGGTCTGCTCCAATTTGTTGCGCCCCGTTGGTGATTTGCCTGGAATAGCATAACCGCAGCCGGCACTCGCATCAACGGACGCGCCGGCGCCGCGCCCCCACAGCCCTCGGTGGCTCTGCGGCCCGGCACCCGATATCTTGGCGCCGAACCATTTCGCGAGGACGACGGTGGACACCCAATTCCTGAAGAAGCTCCTGGACACACCCGCACCCAGCGGATTCGAGACTGCGGCGGCCGCTCTGTGGCGCGAGGAGGCGAAGAAGTTCGCGGCCAGCGTCGATGGTGACGTATCGGGCAACTCGATTGCGATCGTGAACCCGGACGGATCGCCGCGCGTCATGCTCGCCGGTCACATCGACGAGATCGGCGTCATGATCACGCACATCGATGACGACGGATTCCTGTACTTCGAGGGGATCGGCGGCTGGGACCCGCAGGTGCTGGTCGGGCAGCGGATCCGTCTGCTGACGCGTGCCGGCGATGTGGTGGGCGTCATCGGCAAGAAGCCGATCCACCTGATGAAGGGCGATGAGAAGGACAAGGTCTCGAAGATCGAGGACCTGTGGATCGATATCGGCGCCAAGGACAGGGACGCCGCGACGAAGGGTGGTGTGCGCGTCGGAGACCCGGGCGTGATCGACGCACAGCTCGTGGAGCTCGGGGACGATCTCATCGCGAGCCGCTCGATCGACAACCGCATCGGCGCGTTCGTCGTCCTCGAGGCCCTGCGCATCCTCGCGAAGAAGAAGTCGAAGGCCATGGTTGCGGCCGTGGCGACCACCCAGGAAGAGATCGGCTACGCGGGCGGCGGCGCCCGCACGAGCGCCTATACGGTGAATCCGCACATCGCCATCGTCGTCGATGTCACGTTCGCCTCCGACGCACCGGGCATCGAGAAGAAGGCCGTGGGGGAGCACAAGCTCGGAAGCGGGCCCGTCATTACCCGGGGCTCCGCCACGAATGCGCGGCTCGTCGAACGCCTCGCCGAGATCGCCGAGCAGGAGAAGATCCCGTTCTCCCTCACTGCCGCGCCCCGCTACACGGCCACCGATGCGGACGCCATCTATCTGTCGCGACACGGTGTGGCGACCGCGGTGCTGTCGGTGCCCAACCGATACATGCACTCACCGAACGAGATCGTGAGCGTCAGTGACCTCGAGGCCACGGCGCGCCTGATCGCCAGCTTCTGCCAGAAGCTGTCAGAATCGGATAACTGGTTGCCATAATTGGCACTTACGCACTGGCCGCGGGGCGCTCCGGTCAATAACTTGCCCGGAGCGTCCGAGCGTCGGGCGCACGGACCCGTCACGGAAGCGCAGTGGGGGAGAAACAGCCACGGAAGACCATACTCGTCGTCGAGGACAACAAGGACGAGTTGATGATCTACACCACTCTGCTCAGTTTCCGCGGTTACTCCATCCTGGCGGCAGCCACGTTCGATGACGCGATGGCGGTGGCACAGGCCCAGCAGCCGGACCTCGCCGTGATCGATATCCAGCTCAATGACCCGCAGGACCGCGATGGGTGCGATCTGGTGTGCGCGCTCCGCGATGACGAGCGCACGCGCGACATGCCGGTCATCGCACATACGGCGTTCGGTGACGTTTACCGTGAGCACCTCGATCAGGCGGGCTGCGCATCGATCATCCACAAGCCGTCGAGCCCGTCCGTTCTGCTCGATGCGATTGAGTCCCTGATCGGCCCCGGCGTGAACACTTCGGACGCCAGGGAAGCGGACCCGGCGACGTAGCATCCGTTCACTGGCCCGTCGCCCGCCGCCGCGCTATCTTCCTCCGCCTCATGCGCATCCACGATATCTCACAGCCGATCGGCACGGAGACGGCCACCTGGCCGGGCGACCGAAGAATCGATGTGGAGTGGACGCTGCGCATGGATCGCGGCGATTCGGTCAACGTCGCCGCTCTCGCGACATCGGTGCACGCGGGCACTCACGCGGACGGCTTCCTGCACGTGACCCGCGCGGGCGAGACTGCAGCGCAGATGCCGCTCGATGCATACATCGGCCGCTGCGTCGTCGTGGACGTCACGGGGGTGCGCGAAGTATCGACCGATGATGTGGCAGGGATTGACCTCGCGAGCGCGCAGCGCATCCTGTTCCGCACCCGCGCCGCGGTGGATGAGACCGAGTTCCCGGCCCCGTTCGCGCACATCGCGCCGGAGCTGGCGCGGCAGATTGCCGATGCGGGGGTACGGCTGGTCGGGACGGACGCGCCGTCGGTGGACCCCGTCGATTCGAAGACGCTCGATGCGCATCACGCATTCGTTCAGGGGCGTGTCGCCATCCTCGAGAATGTGGTGCTCACGGACGTCGAGCCGGGCGAGTATACGCTGATCGCCCTGCCGCTGCGCCTGGTGGAAGCGGACAGCTCGCCGGTGCGGGCGGTGCTGATCGAAGGGGACATACCGCAACGCGGCGGACCGGGTCCGGCTGGCGGCCAGCGAGCTCCGGCAGGATGACGGTCCCGATCCAGATCCCGTGGGACCTCTACCTCGGCCGCGTAGTGGTCTGGTGCGAGTGCCTGGGCGCTGGCGTGCGACGCGCGGTCCTGCTGCCGCGACTCGACACGATTTTCGGGCCCGCGGAAGAGGATCCCGCGCGTGAGCTGCCGCGGGACGAGCTGGAGTGGCGGCTCATCTCGCCGACCGAGACGGACTGGCGTCAGTATCGTGCTCTGGTCGAGAAGCAGGCGCAGCACACGGGCACGCGCGTGCACATCCAGCGCGTGGAGAACGTGGCGCGCTGGCTGGGCGGGAAGCAGGCCGCTGTGCCGCAGTATCATCTGTGGCTGTTCCGAGATGACGTCGTGGGGCGCCGGATCCAGGCGCTCTACGACGTGACGGACCCGGCGCGGCGCCGGGAAGAGTGGAGGTGGCTGCTGGCGTGGACTGCGCCGGCCCACGAGCCGCAGCCGTGATCGGCATTCCGTAGCAGCCGGCGAGATGCGCCGGCGCGGGGCTGATCGAGACAGTCAGGAAGGGAATTCAGGACATGGTGGATGCAGGCAAGCTGATCAAGCGGATCCAGGAGATGCGCGACGAGGGATACCTCTCGGACGCCATCCTTCGCGAGTCCGTGAAGCAGCTCAAGGCGGGTGACGTGGACTACAACTTCGTCGGGGTCTATCTGTTCAACCCCGACGAGCAGATCCTCTGGCTCCACAACTACATGGGCGCATCGACGGAGCACGCGCGCATCGAGGTGGGCAAGGGCGTCTGCGGCACGGCCGTCGCCGAGAAGAAGAACCAGAACGTCGGCGATGTGACGCAGATCGACAACTACCTGGCATGCAGCCCGAAGACGAAGGCGGAGCTCGTCGTGCTGATCCGCGCCGGCGACGAGATCTTCGGCCAGCTCGACATCGACGCGCGCACGAAGGATGCGTTCACGCGCGGCGATCAGGAAGCCGTCGAGATGATCGCAGACAAGCTCGCCGAAGTGTTCATGGCGGAGCGCAGGTAGGCAGCATCCGGCGTCGCCCTTCGCCACTACGGCGGGGGCGGCGCTGTCGCGCGGCGGGCTCGGTCTGTCGCCGACCCTGCGCGGAACCAACCCCGCGTCGAAAGACACATCCATGCACCCTCGACCCCGCTCGTTCCTCGCGCCGAACGCGTCGCCGATGACGATGGACGGAACGATTACGTACGTGGTCGGGCGGAGCATCGTGGCGATCATCGACCCCGGCTCGGCGGATCCATCGCATCTCGACGCGCTCGCGGCCGTAGCCGCTGAAGCCAGGCGCGCAGTGATCATCGTCACTCACGATCATCCCGACCACAGTACGGGTGCGCTGGAGCTGGCGGAGCGGACGGGCGCCGCGATGCTCGGCGGGCATGCCGGCCGCCACGCGGGACAGACCCCGGTCCAGCGCGCAGATCCACTGTCCGATGCGCCGTCCGGTGTCCGGCGGAGTAAAGGCGAGGCCGCGCGGGCGGCGGGGGGCGGGCTGCTGGCCGATGGTACGAGCATAACCACCGACGAGGGCGAGCTCGTGATCGTGCGCACGCCCGGCCATGCACCCGACCACATCTCGCTGCACTGGCCGGCGGCATCGGCCATCTTCTGCGGGGACCTCATGATGGGAGGTCTGGACACCGCGGTCGTGGCTGCCCCGGACGGCGAGCTCGGCGCGTATCTCGACTCGCTGGAGCGGCTGCGCTCGCTCGATGCATCAGTGATCTATCCTGCTCACGGACCGCCATTTACGGATCCGGATGAGGCCATCGACCGATATGTCCGGCATCGCCAGGACCGGCTGCGCCAGGTGCAGGCGGCGCTCGAGGCGGGGGCGCGTGACGTGAAGTCCCTCACGGACCGCATCTACGGCGGGTCACTCGAGGGCTCGCTGCGTCCGTTCGCGGAGGCGGCCGTCGAGGCCTATCTGGCGTACCTGCGCGCGACCGGACGCGCCTGAACATCATGAAGGACCAGTCTTTAGCGAGGCCGGTTGCGCCGGCGCCGGGAGCGGGCCTGCCGCGCGAGGTGCTGGCGGGTCTGGTCGCAGTCCTCGGCAGCGCCGGCGTCATTACGGATGCAGGGTCCCTGCTCGTCTACGAGTCGGACGGTTTGACGGCGTACCGGTTCCGGCCGAGGGCCGTGCTGCTTCCCCTGGATACCGCGCAGACCGCGCAGTGCGTCCATATCCTGGCCGATGCCGGCATCCCATGGGTTGCGCGGGGCGCGGGGACCGGGCTGTCCGGTGGTGCACTGGCACTGGGCAACGCAGTGGTGATCTCGCTGGCCCGCATGGACTCGATCCTCGAGGTGGACGCCGGCAACCGCCGCGCGCGTGTGCAGCCGGGAGTGGTCAACGTGGAGCTGTCGGCCGCGGTGGCGGGCGCTGGACTCTACTACGCTCCCGATCCGAGCTCGCAGACGGTGTGCACGATCGGGGGGAACGTCGCGGAGAACGCCGGCGGACCGCACTGCCTGAAGTATGGCACCACCACAAATCATATTGTGGGACTGACAGTTGTGACGACGGACGGCAGCGTGATCGAGCTGGATACCGGCGCGGCGGACGGCGGGCTGGACCTCGTGGGCGTGTTCGTCGGGAGCGAGGGGACGTTCGGTATCGCTACGGAGATCACGGTACGACTCCTCGCGATCCCCGAGGCC
>DATHVW010000272.1:0-2164 GCA_035461085.1 Longimicrobiales bacterium
GGGGGCCGCCGTGAGCGGCTTGCGCCCGGCGGATCCGGTCGCCATCTCGGGCGTCGTTGCGCTGTTACTGGTCGTGGGCGCTGCGTCCAGCTACCTCCCCGCTCGGCGCGCCAGCCGGCTGGATCCTGGGGTGGTCCTGCGTCGAACCGGATGACGGCTCTGCTCTGGTAGCGTGTATTCAGTCGACCACAGCGCGCAGGGGGACCCATGACCACGACAACAGCGTTCGACGAAGCGGAAACGTGGCAACTCGACGAGATTCAAGCAGCCATGCGTCAGCTCGACGAGGGACAAGCCGTCCCTCACGATGATGTGTCGAAGTGGCTGCGCTCCTGGGGCCGCTCTCGCGAACGGAAGGCTCCGCTCGTGTCCCGGACCGGCCAGCTCTGACCACGCCGTCCTACGCGGTGGCGTCGTCGCGCGATCGCCGATCGCGCAGCCAGAGCACGATGGGGATGACCCACATCGACACGGCGAGCAGTCCGAGCACCGCGGCCATAGGTCGTCCGAAGAACGCGAGCAGACCGCCGTCCGTGGACGTCAGCGTCTGGATGAAGCGCTCCTCGAGGGGGGTGCCGAGGATGATGCCCAGAATCACGGGGCCTGACGGGACGTCACGGCGTTCCAGCGCGAAGCCGAGCAGTCCCATGGCGCCCATCACGAACACGTCGAACTGGCTGCCGTTGATGGCGTACGACCCCGTGATGCAGAACACGAGGATGACCGGCAGGAGGATGCGCTTCGGCGTCCGGCGAATCGCCTCGCCCGCGCGGATGGCCAGTATGCCGGTGAGCAACAGGATGGGCGCGGTCGCGATGAAGAGCAGGTAGATGCCGTAGACGACCGGCGCCTGTGTCGTGAAGATGTCGGGTCCGGGCGTCACGTTCTTCATCATCAGGATGCCGATGACGATGGCCGTGATCGAGTCGCCGGGAATCGCGAAGACGAGCGCCGGGATCCACGCCGCCGGTAGCGCGGCGCTCTTCGCGGTCGATCCATCGGCCACGGCCTGCAGCGAGCCCCGTCCGAACTCCTCGGGATGACGGGCGAAGCGCTTCGACGCGCCCACGCTCACCCACGCAGCGATGTCGGCGCCGGCGCCGGGCAGCATGCCGATGACCGAACCTATCGCGCCTGAGCGCAGGAAGTGCCACCGCTGCTTCAGCATGAACGGCAGTCCACGCGTGAACGCGCCCCCGCCGGCGTGCGTCGCCATGCGGCGCATCCAGGATCGATCGCCATCCGGGCTCGACACGGTGGACGCGGCAGCAGCCTGATCGGTCAGCCGCGGCGCGAACATGTTCCGAAGGATCTCCGACACACCGAAGAGCCCGATCATCGCCGGGATGAAGTTGATGCCCTGATAGAGTTCGGGCCGTCCGAAGGTGAGTCGCGCCTCGGCGTGCACCGAGCTGAGCCCGACCATGCTGAGCAGCAGGCCGATGATCAGGGCGAGCAACCCGCGCAGCAGCGACCCGCGCGAGACGATCACCGCGCAGCTGAGGCCGAGCACGTACAGCCAGAAGTACTCCACGACGCTGAAGGTGCGTGCCGCGACGTCGGCGAGGAACGGCGCCAGCGCAACGAGCACCAGCGCGCCGAACACACTGCCGAACGCGCTCGCGAGGACGCACACGCTGAGCACGAGGTCCCCCTTGCCCTGCTGCGTCAGCGTGTAGGCGTCATCGGTGTACGCCGCGCTTGCCGGCGTTCCGGGGATGCGCAGCAGCGCGTTGGGGATGTCGCCCGCGAACAGCGCGCATGCCGTCAGCGTGACCAGCGCCGCCATGGACGGAATGGGGTCCATGAAGTAGACGATGGGCACGACGAGCGCCACGGCCATGGTCGCGGTGAGCCCGGGGACGGCGCCCATGAACGTGCCGTACAGCGCCGACACGACGATCACGAGCCAGACGTACGGGTTCAACAGGACGAGGTCGATGGCCTGGAAGAGGGCGTGGTCCATGTCGCGCGTCTCACCACCCGAACACGCCGCGTGGCAGCGGCACGCGGAGCACGTTGGCGAACACCTGGTAGATGGTGGCTGAGACGAGGCACGCGACGAGCAGTGCGGAGATCCAGCGCACCTCGAGCCATCGCATGAGGCCGACGAGGATCAGCGCTGACGTCAGCACGAAGCCGAGACCTTCGCCCGCCACGAGGT
>DATHVW010000273.1:0-13323 GCA_035461085.1 Longimicrobiales bacterium
CAATCGTCTGTGGCCGGATGAACGCGAACGCGCCAAGATAGCGCTGCAGCGGCAGCGCTGTAAACGGCGCCGGCGCCGGGGGTGGCCGCTGCCCGGTGACCGGGGTAAATTACGGCTCCGCGGTCGCTCCAGCCGAGCAACTGCCTGTCGCGGCGCACGTTCGCTCGGCGCCGCCTTCGATTCACGCGCGTTACGGGTCCATGGCCACGAAGACGAAGAGGGCCGCCGCGAAGCGCGGCAAGGCACCGCTCAGCGGACAGCAGCTCATCGCGATGTACCGCACCATGGTCGCGGCGCGGCGCACCGATGATCAGGAGATCCTGCTCAAGCGGCAGAACAAGATCTTCTTCCAGATCTCCGGAGCCGGCCACGAGGCGGTCCAGGTCGCCATTGCCGACCATCTCCGCCCCGGCTCCGACTGGTTCTACTTCTACTATCGCGACCGCGCGCTCAGTCAGGCGCTCGGGATGACGCCCTACGAGCACCTGCTCCAGGCCGTCGGCGCCGCGAGCGACCCGTCCAGCGGCGGCCGGCAGATGCCGTCGCACTGGGGCCACCGCGAGCTGAACATCGTGTCCACCTCGTCGCCGACCGGCACCCAGTACCTGCAGGCCGTCGGCTGCGCCGAGGCCGGCATGCGCGCCGGCCGCGATGACGCCATGCGCGCCGCAATCGACGAGTTCGAGAACGACGAGGTCGTGCTCTGCACAACCGGCGAGGGCCAGACCTCGCAGGGCGAGTTCTGGGAAGCGCTGAATTCCGCCGCCAACATGAAGCTGCCCGTCGTCTTCCTGGTCGAGGACAACGGCTACGCGATCTCGGTTCCGGTCGAGGTCAACACCGCCGGCGGGAGCATCAGCAAGCTCGTGAGCGGCTTCCCGAACCTGCACATCGAGGAGTTCGACGGCACGAACCTGATCGAGAGCCACGAGGTCTGCGGCCGCGCCATCGAGCATGCCCGCAAACGCCGCGGCCCCGTCCTGCTCCACGCGCACGTCGTGCGGCCGTACTCGCATTCCATGTCCGATGATGAGCGCCTCTATCGGACGGAAGCGGAGCGCGAGGAGGATGCGCGGCGCGACCCGCTGGTACTGGCCCGCCACTTCCTCATCGATCAGGGTCACGCGACGGCCGCGGACCTCGATGCGCTCGAGCAGGAGGTAGAGCAGGAAGTGAAGGCGGCGTCCGATCGCGCGCTCGAGCAGCCGCAGCCCGATCCCGACACGGCGATGAAGTGGTTGTTCTCGCCCGATGTCGATCCCACCGCGGAGCAGTTCGACACGGAGGACGACCCGCAGTTCCAGGGCGGCGAGACGACCATGGTCGATCTCATCAACGCCGCGCTGCGCGACGAGATGCAGCGCGACCCGCGCATCATCGTGTTCGGGCAGGACATTGCGGACGTGAGCCGGGAGGACGCGCTCGAGCACGTCAAGGGCAAGGGCGGCGTGTTCAAATGCACGTTCGGACTGCAGCGGAAGTACGGGTCCAACCGCGTGTTCAACTCACCGCTCGCGGAAGCCAACATCGTCGGCCGCGCCATCGGTATGGCGACGCGCGGACTCAAGCCCGTCGTCGAGATCCAGTTCTTCGATTACATCTGGACGGCGATGATGCAGATCCGCGACGAGCTCGCCACCATGCGCTACCGCTCGGGCGGCAACTGGTCGAGCCCCGTCGTCATCCGCGTCGCCTACGGCGGCTATCTGAAGGGCGGCGCGATCTATCACTCGCAGACCGGCGAGACCCTGTTCACGCACACGCCCGGCCTGCACGTCGTGCTGCCGTCCACCGCGGTCGATGCCAACGGGCTGCTGCGGACGGCGATCCGCTCCGAGGATCCCGTCATCTTCCTCGAGCACAAGCATCTCTACCGGCAGGTCTACAACAAGGGGCGAGACCCCGGCCCGAACTTCATGATTCCGCTCGGCAAGGCGAACGTCGTCCGCGAGGGAAGTGACGTGACGGTCGTGGCGTGCGGTGCACTGGTCAAGCGCTCGCTCGACGCCGCCCGTATCGCGGAGGAGCGCGGCATCAGCACCGAGGTCATCGACCTGCGCTCGCTCAACCCGCTCGACATGGAGACCATCGCCGGATCGGTGAAGAAGACGAGCCGCGTCATCGTCGCACACGAGGACTCGCTGTCGTGGGGCATCGGTTCCGAGATCGCCGCGCGCATCGCGGACGACCTCTTCCCCTGGCTCGATGCGCCGGTCCGCCGCGTCGCATCGCTCGACACGTGGGTGGCCTACGCGCCGCAGCTCGAGGACGTGATCCTGCCGCAGACCGGCAACGTCGTCGAGGCCATTGAAGCGATCGCTGCCTACTGAGGCGCTGCGGGCGGGATCAGCCCGCCAGAGCTCCGGCGATCATCTCGATCACGGCGTGTATCTCCGATTCGGACGTGTAGATGTGCGGTGACAGCCGCATCCACCCGTAGTCGTACTCGCTCACGACACGGGTCCGCACGTTCTTCTCGCCGAGCCGGCGCTGCAGCTCGAGCGACTCGATGCCGTCTACGGTGAACGCGATGAGCCCGACACCGAGCGCCGGGTCGCGCGGCGACACCACCCGGACACGCGGCAGCTCGGCCAGTCCCGCCAGCAGCAGTGCGTCCAGCTCACGGATGCGTACTTCGATGGCGTCCGGCCCGATCGTCTCGTGCAGGCGCAATGCCGCGTCCAGGCCCGCGAGACGTGACTCGTCCATCGTTCCCAGATGATTGAGCCGATGTGCACCGAGGGCGGTGTCATTCCAGCCGCCGGACGCGAGCGTCGGCCACAGTCGCGTGCGCCACTCGCCACGCATGTAGAGGAGGCCCGTGCCCTGCGGTGCACAGAGCCACTTGTGCGGCGATGAGGCGTAGAAGTCGGCGTCGATGGCACGCAGATCCACGCGCATCATGCCCGGTGGATGCGCGCCGTCCACAACGCAGATGATACCCCGCTCGCGGCACAGTGCGGCGATCTCCCGCACGGGCATGATCGTGCCGTTCGTGAACGTGACGTGCGATACGGAGATGACGCGTGTTCGCGGCGTGATCGCGTTCCGGAATACCTCCACGAGCTGCCCGCTCGAAGCAGCGGGTACGGGCAGCTCGAGCTGCCGCAGCTGCACCCCTCTCCGCGCGGCGATCAGCTCCCAGCAGCACAGGCCACCAATGTGCTCGTGCAGCGTCGTGAGCACTTCATCGCCAGCGTCGAGCTCGAGCCCGTTCGCGACGAAGTTCATCGCCTCCGTCGTGTTGCGCGGAAACACGAAGCCTTCCGGGTCTCCGTTCAATAGAGCGCCGACGCGTGCCTTGAGCGCGTCCCAGTCCGTGGCCGGCGGGAACGTCGTCGCGACGCGCCGCGTGTGCTCGATGATGGCATCGACGACCACGCGCGGCTGCGGCCCGAGTGTGCCGACGTTGAGGTAGACGCGGTCGTCGGGGATCAGGAACGCGGCACGCACGACGTCCCATGGGCCGCGGCCGGGGGCGTGCAGCTCCTGCGCGAGCCTGTCCAGGTGGCGCGGCCATACCAGTGCACCTGCGGTCGCTGCGCTGCGCTGCAGAAAGTCTCGTCGTCTCACGGCACCTCGGCTCGCTCGGGGGGACGGGCGAACATGCGATCCGCCGGCAGGGCGCCGCAACCCGCCCGAGCCGTGAAGGCGAATTGCGATCACCGGGAACCCGGCGCGGCCTCGCTGCGCTGGCATGCACAATGTACCTTCTGCCGCCATGCCATCGACCATCCGATTTCTCAGGCAGTACCTGCGTCCGTCAGACGACGCGACGGTCGCGACGGAGACCGTCTATACGCGCGGTGACGAGGAGCTGCCCGCGACGGTATTCCGCCCCGCTCGTGGTCCGAGCCGCCTGCCCGGCTGGGTCGTTCTGCATGGTCTCACGCGACCCGGCCGCGCGCACCCATCGCTGCAGCGCTTCGCCAGCGCCGTGGCGAGTGCGGGCAATATCGTGCTCGTGCCCGAGATCCCGGAATGGCGCGACCTGCGCGTCGCTCCGGCCGTCACCATCGGCACGATCCGGCAGGCAGTGCGCGCGCTCCAGGGGCGGGCCGACGTGCGACATGAGCACGTGGGGCTGTTCGGATTCTCCTTCGGCGCGACGCAGGCGCTCATTGCCGCAGCCGACGAGGAGACGTCCCGGCTGCTCGCCGGTGTCGCGGCATGGGGCGGCTACAGCGACCTGCGCCGCGTCTTCCGGTTCGGCCTGACCGGAGAGCACGAGATCGATGGCGTGACGTACCAGACGGAGCCGGACCCCTACGGCTGCTGGATCATGGCGGGCAACTACCTCACGCGCGTGCCCGGCTACGAGGGCGCCGACGATGTGGCCGGCGCACTGCACGACCTCGCACTCGAGGCCGGTGAGCTCCGGATGTACGCGTGGGACCCCATCTTCGATGCGTCGAAACGCAGGCTTCGTGAACGACTGACTGTCGGCGGCCGGGAGCTGTTCGACATGATCGCTCCCGCCACCACAGCGCCCCGGGCCGACCACGATCGTGTGCTGGCTCTCGCCGAAGCTCTGGCGCGCACGGCGCTCGAGGCGGATCCGCTCCTCGATCCGCAGCCCTTCCTTCAGCACGTGCGCGTTCCGACCCTGTTCTCCCACGGACGTGACGACCGGCTCATCCCGTTCACCGAGACGATACGCCTCAGCCGCGCAGTCCCCGACCATCTCGTCCGCAGCACCATGATCACCGCACTGTTCCAGCATTCCGGCGGCACACAGAGCGGCTTGGGTCCCATGGGCATCGCGCGCGAAGGTGCTCGCTTCGCCCTGCTCCTGCGGCGTGTCCTGTCCCTGGTCTGAGCGCGCGCAGGACCTTATTCGCGGGATCGTGGTACTCTTTCGAAGGACGGCCGGTCAGGCCGGCTCCCATGTAAACCGGCGCTTCTGGAGTTTGGAGAATGGACTCGTCGGCGATCCCGATCTTTCAGGCGGGACCCTTTCCGGTGGTTTATTCGTCAGAGGTGGACGAGATGGAAGCGGAGGTTCAGCTCGATGTCGCGCTGCTCATTCAGGGGCAGCCGAACATC
Organism: Longimicrobiales bacterium; assembly: GCA_035461085.1. Taxonomy (GTDB): domain Bacteria; phylum Gemmatimonadota; class Gemmatimonadetes; order Longimicrobiales; family RSA9; genus SH-MAG3. The sequence continues at coordinate 5,047 of DATHVW010000273.1, forward strand.
GTCGCTTCCACGGCGTTTCCTCATGACGAGACCTGGGAACGCATCCGCGCAGCGCTCGACAGCGGCGACGCCAGGCTCGAGGTCGCCGGTGTGCTGCACGAGGAGGAATCCGCTGCGGGCGCCGTGCACACCTATCCGTCCGCGTACGTAGGACTGGAGTGTGCCAACGGTGAGCGGCTCGTGCTGTCCCACATCCGCGGCCTCTATCCCGACTCGTCGGCGGAGGCCTATGCGCGAGAGGTCCTCGACTCGATTCAGAACGGCCTCACACCGGATGAGCTGGGCGTAAACCTCGACGATTAGTCGCTGCGCCATTCTCGCTCAAGACGCGCCGGACGAGTCTCTGGACCGCCGGCGCGTCCGCATCTCCGCCCAGAAGGTCCTCCGCTACATCCAGCGACAGCACTGCTCGCGCCATCGTGGCATGGCCGCCGCCGTCACCACCCAGGTCGGCGATCGCGCGTGCGAGCGTGCCCGCACCGGTGCCCGTCCCCGTATGCCGGATCGTGAGGATCAGCTCGCCATCGATCACGGCGGAAACGACGACCCACGTGACGTTCTCGATCGTGAGACAGAAATCCGCCAGGTCGGCCAGGACGTGCGACTCATCATCGCTCAGCTCACCCAGATGACTGACCACCAGCTCATCATCGTATTCCGCGCCGCCCAGAGCGTCCCCGAATGCTGCCGCCGCATGATAGCTGTAGCTCGGCCGTTCGAACCTGCGAACGAGCTGCACGTCCGCGCGTGACTGCAACCATGCATACGCCGCGACATCGGCTGCCGTAACACCGCGCGTGAGCGTATCCGTATCCGTGCGGATACCGAACAGCAGAGCCGTCGCCAGACTCGTGTTGATCAGTCTGTCGTCCGCCGCGCGCAGGTACTCCGTCATCATCGTCGCCGTTGCGCCGTACTCCGGCCGGATATCGGAGAACTCCGCCGTGTAATCATCTTCCGGCGGGTGATGATCAATGACGGCGAAACGGGGCCTGCCATTTTCCTGCAGACCGTCAGGCTGCGTATCGACCGTGATGACGCGGTCGAAGCGCATGAGCTCATCGCGCGTGATCTGTGTCACGCTGATCCGCAACAGCTCCGCCATGCGCCGGTTCTCCGGCCGTGTGATCGGATCCAGGGTGACGATCGGAGTGCGGTCCGGTGAACCGTCGAGCAGTTTCATGACCGCGAGTGCGCTCGACACCGCATCCGGATCCGGATCGTTGTGGATCAGGATCGGCACGAGGTCCTCGCCCGCCGCAAACTGCCGCAGGCAGTAGCCCCGCCGCTCTGCCTCCAGGCGCTCGAGCTCTTCCTCCACGTCCACACGCAGCACGTCACGCAGGCGGCCGCCGCGCGCCAGCGTGCCGTCCGACGGACCGTCCACATCCGACAGCTCGGACGACAGCAGCATGACCGCCGCGTCCGGCCGTACCTTCCGCAACGCGTCCAGCACCCCTCGCGCCCGGCTCGCGGGCTGCATGTCGATCACGGCCGTCACCGCGGGCGCTCCGCGTATCCAGCCATAGGTTTCCGGATCCGTCGGGTCACCGCCGAACGCGTCCGGCCCGCCACGCGCACGCCAGCGCCGCACCTCACGAACGGACGAGCGCAGCGCCGTGGGCACCGACCTGGAATTGCTGATGAGCAGGAGCAGCGGTCTGCGGCTGACATTCGTTTCGGTCGGTTCGGACGGCAAATCGGGGCTCCCTGGTTAGTGATTCCGCGCTGGCCCCGTCAGTTGCAACGACCGTTCCCTGCTCCACGGCCGATACACGGTTGCCGCAGCACGCGAAACCTTCGTCCGGCGTGTGGCGGCCCCCGCAATCCGTTGACCTGACAGTGCTTATCCGGCTAGTATTGATGGGCCGCCGTTTCGCCGGCCCGACCTCTTTCCATCATCGCCGGACTGCGACGCACGCACCATGACCAGGCGCTCCGAGCTCGTCCTCTTCGCCAGCCTGATTGCGCTCGCCGCGTGCAGCGACCCCGTCGATCCGCCCGCACCGGCCGGCGCCGTTGCAATAAGTGCCGTGACACAGGACGTCGCCGCCGGGAGCCCCGTGGCCGAGCCGCCGTCCGTCCTCGTGACGAGCGCACAGGGCCGGCCGCTTCCCGGCGTGACGGTCCGCTTCACGGTGGAGTCGGGCGGCGGCACGCTCACCGGCTCGGAGCCCGTCACGGACGCCGATGGCATCGCGCGCACAGTTGCGTGGACGCTGGGCGGCGAGCCCGGACGCAACTCGGTGCGCGCCGTGATCGACGGGCTGAGCAGTGTCCAGCTCGTATTCGAGGCGATGGCTCTGCCGGACGGCTGTACGGGTCTCGTACCGCTGGATCTCGGGCTGGGAGACTTCGTGCGCCTCAAGGACGCCGCTGCCGTCACGTACCCTTGCCTCCTGTTCGACGGGGGGACGTCGGCCGGCGACGAGTACCTGCTGCTGTTCGAGAACATGACGCCGCGCGGCGGCTTCAGCTCGGCCGTGTTTTCCGGACCCGCGACCGCCGACACCGCCCTCGCCTTCACGCTCAGCTTCACACCCCTCGAGGCCGCCGCCGGCCAGCCGATGAGCAGCCTCCGGCTTTCCACGGCCCACGCGCCGCACGCGTCAGGTGAGTATTCGTGGGATTTCGGCGCCGGCCGGATCCGCGAGCATACGCCCGAGTTGCGTTCGACGGCGCAGGGGGCAGGCCTGGTGCGCGGGAGCAGCATCATCGATCTGAACAGCGCCGTCGCGGACCCGGTGCCCGGCGACACGATCCAGGTCCAGATGGAACCGATACCCCGACTCGGCATCAACAGCGGCAGTCAGAAGGCCGTGATCCGCTTCGTGAACGACGACCTCATCATTGCCGAGGACGTGCGGCTCACCACGACGCTCATGCGCGAGGGCGGCGGCTTCAACACGCCGCTCACGGATGCCGACATCCAGGCGATAGCGGCGGAATACGCCGCGGTCGCGCGCGCGCAGAGTGATCTGTTCTTCCAGGGCCGGCACAACAACTCGGTCGAGTCCGCCATACCCGCCCGCATCACGGCCGTCCACTCCATCATGCCGGCGAACGACATCTGGGGCTACACGTATTCCGTGACGAATTACTTCGTGTGGGACTTCTGGGTTGCGACCGACGGCTCGACCAGAGGTATCAACCAGCACCCGCAGCGTGTGACGGACAACCTGTTCATGCACGAGATCGCGCACATGCGGCACATGGGCATGCTGCAGCGCAGCGGGCTCGGCGTCGCCGGGCGCGGCAACCGCTGGCTGGTCGAGGGCTTCGCGCGCTTCACCGAGCGACTCCCCGTCGCGGCCCGCATACTCGGCACGACCGCGCCATCACGCACAGGCAACATGGTGCTGCCGCGCAATCCTGCATTCAACAACCTGTACTTTCTCGATGATGTGCCCACGTACCTGGAAGCATCATCGTCCATGTACTTCGGATATCACACGTCGTCGTTCGTGTTCGATTACTTCGCCGATCAGGTTGCGCTGAGCGGAGGCGACTGGCAGGCGGCACTGCGCGAGCTGCTGCTGGCCGGCGCATCCCCCACATCGCTCGACGACGTGGTGCAGCGCTGGATTCCAGGCACCACGTTCGGCGCGCTGTTCACACGGTCCCGCATGGCCCTCTACACCGATGACATCGGGACGCCGGGCCTGCCGTCGTGGACCCAGTACCACCAGTTCAAGCTCCGCGAGAGCCGCCCTGCTCCCGAACGGCTGGCAGGCCAGGATCCGCGCGTTCAGTGGCCGCGCATCACTCCTGCCACCGGCACTGTGGCGGGCGCGGTCGCGGGAGGCGGGGCCGCGGGGTTCATTATCGATGGCGGCGCGACGTCCGCAGTCGTGCGAGTGAGCGCACCCACGGGCCCCCACGCGCTCCTGTCGATCGCCCGGATCCGCTGAAACCGGCGGGCCGCGCACACGTAGTGTGGATACAGGCGGACGAGTGAATCGCGCGGAGGATGGCATGTTCGAGATGATGGCGGGACTGATAGGCATGGGCGCAGCGGCGGGCGCCGCGGGGTTCGGATATCTGCGCTCGAAGAGCTTCGTGGCGCGGCGACTGCGCTATGTGGACGCGGTACAGTCGCCTGCGGCACCTATCGTGGCCGGTGCCGCCGCGACCGCGCTCGCGACGCCCGTCGTCTGGGCGCTGCCGATCGTCGGCGCCGGCACCGCCATCGTGTTCGGTATCGCAACCGCCGTCGGCACCCGCGCTGGCGTGAAGCAGATCCGCAGGTTCATCTCGCCCGGCTACTGATCCCGATGGGAGGCGCACGCCTCCCGCGTTCAGTTCACTGCCCTGAGCAGCACCAGCGACCGGTCCGGCAGCCGCAGTGCCGAGCCCGGCACGTGCGCCTCACCCGTCTCGATGCCGTCCGTCCGCGATGTGTCGATCAGCACCTCCCACTGCCCCCCGTCATGCTCCGGCAGCCGGACCTCGATCGGCTCCGTGTGCGCATTCAGCATGAGCAGCAGCGTGTCGTCCACCACCAGGTCGCCGTTCTCGTCAACGTCGCCCAGCGCGTCCCCCGCCAGCATCAGGCCGAGCGTGCGATTCCAGCCCGCCGCCCACTCATCGTCCGTCATCTGCTGACCGTCCGGACGCAGCCACGTCAGGTCCCTCACGTCCGAGCCGCGGATCTGCCGGCCCTGGTAGAACTTCTTTCGCCGCAGCACCGGGTGTCTCGCGCGAAGCGCGATCAGCCGGCGCGTGAACTCGAGCTGTGCCTGCCGCCGATCATCCAGGTCCCAGTCCAGCCAGCTGATCTCGTTGTCCTGCGCGTACGCGTTGTTGTTGCCGCCCTGCGTTTTCCCGATCTCGTCGCCTGCCGCCAGCATCGGCACGCCCTGCGACAGGAACAGCGTGGCGAGCATGTTCCGCTTCTGACGCTCGCGGACTTCGATGATCTCCGGATCATCGGTCGGACCCTCGACGCCATAATTTGCCGACAGGTTGTGGTCGCTGCCGTCCCTGCCCTCCTCGCCGTTCGCCTCGTTGTGCTTGCGCTCGTAGCTCACGAGGTCGTGCAGCGTGAAGCCGTCGTGTGCCGCGATGAAATTCACGCTCGCGTACGGATGCCGCCCGTCATCCTGGTACAGGTCACTGCTCCCCATGAGCCGATACGCCAGCTCCGCCATGCCACCCGTGTCACCGCGCCAGTACCGGCGCACCGTATCACGGTACTTGTCGTTCCACTCCGCCCACAGGATCGGGAACTTGCCGACCTGGTACCCACCCTCCCCGACATCCCACGGCTCGGCGATCAGCTTCACCCGCGACAGGACCGGGTCCTGATGAATCGCGTCGAAGAACGATGACAGACGCGTGACGTGGTGCTGCTCGCGCGCGAGCGTGGACGCCAGGTCGAATCGGAATCCGTCCACGTGCATCTGCGTGACCCAGTACCGCAGGCTGTCCATGATCAGCATGAGCACCTGCGGATGCTGCGCATTCAGGCTGTTGCCCGTGCCCGTGTAGTTCATGTAGTAGCGCGGCTGGTCCGGCACGAGCTTGTAGTACGTCGTGTTGTCGAGCCCGCGCAGGCTCAGCGTGGGACCGAGCTCACTGCCCTCGGCCGTGTGATTGTACACCACGTCCAGGATCACCTCGATGCCCGCACGATGCAGCGCCTTCACCATCCCCTTGAACTCGCGCACCTGATCGCCCGGATCCGCCGCTGCCGCGTAGCGCCCGGCCGGCGCAAAGAAGCTGAGCGTATTGTAGCCCCAGTAATTGACCAGACCCTTGTCGTGCAGATGACCCTCATCCACGAACTCGTGCACGGGGAGCAGCTCCACGGCCGTCACCCCGAGCTGCTGCAGATGCTCGATCGCCGCCGGATGCGCCATTCCCGCATACGTGCCGCGCAGCTCCTCCGGGATGCCGGGGTGCCGCTTCGTGAAGCCCTTAACATGAACCTCGTAGATCACCGACTCGTGCAACGGCCGGTCCGGCTGAACGTCGCCCTCCCAGTCGAACGCATCATCCACGACGACACCCTTCGGCACTGCATACGCATCGTCTTCGTCCGAATACGACAGGTCCGCCGCCTCATCGCCGATACGGTAGCCGAACACGGGACCCGACCAGTCCACGTCTCCGACGACTGCCCGGGCATACGGGTCGAGCAGCAGCTTCGTTGGATTGAACCGGAGCCCCTTCTGCGGCTCGTAGGGTCCGGCAACGCGGAACCCGTAGATCTGACCCGGCTCCAGCCCAGGCACGAACCCGTGTCGGACGAACCCCGTCAGCTCGCGCAGCCGGATGCGCTCACATTCATGCCCATCCGCGCTGTCGAACAGGCACAACTCGACTTCCTGCGCCTCCTCCGAATACACGGCGAAGTTCACCCCCCGGCCGTCATACGCCGAACCGAGCGGGTACGGCCGACCCGGCAACACCTTCCGCGACAATCGATTTTCTCCTGTAAACGCTCCGGCGCAGGACGCGCCGCGACGGACGGAAAGTGCAATGTTGGTGCCGGGGACGAGCACCTCTGACGCGGCGCCTCAGCGCTGCACAGCGACCTCCGACATCAGGCCAACGATGTTGCCCTCTCCGTCGTGCAGGAACGCCAGCCACAACTCGCGGTCCCCCAGGTCCGCCACCTTGTGCGGCGCGGTCTCGAACACCGCGCCCCGAGCGACGAGCGCTGCATGCGCTGCCCTCAGGTCGGCAACGTCGAAATACACGATCGTACCCGACGCACCCGCGCCGTCCGGCGACTCCGGCTCGCCGAGCAGAAGCCGGACGCCGGCGCAATCGAAGAACGACATCTTCGGCGGCGCATCGAACAGGTGCCTGAGCCCGAGCACGTCGCTGTAGAACGCGCGCGCTCGTGCAACGTCACGCACGGTCACTGCGATCTGGCCAATCCGTCGGATTCCCGGGTCTCCAGTCATTGCCCTCTCCTCTTGTACCAGTCGGGCGATTTACTTAGCTTGGCTAATTAATGACACGCGCGCCCCCACGAGGCAAGGCTCATGTGATGGACGGCGATCCGCCGGACCGCTCACTCGCCGACCGGCTGCACTCGGTCGCGATTCATGTTCTGCGTCACGCCCGCACGGCGGACACGGCCCTGGGCATGAGTGCCGCGCGGCTGTCGGTGCTGTCCGTGCTGGTCTTCGGGGGATCGCGGACGGTGACGGAGCTGGCGGACGCCGAGCAGGTCGCTGCGCCGACGATGACGCGGCTGCTGCAGGGTCTGGAGCGTGATGGTTACGTGCGGCGGCGGCGGTCGGAAGCGGATGGGCGCGTGGTGCGCGTCACCGCGACGACGAAGGGCAGGCGTGCACTGGAAGCGGGCCGGAGAAACCGGGTGCGTCTCCTCGAGGAGGTGACGGGTGCACTGAGCACGTCGGGCGGGGCGGCGGTAGACGCGGCGATTACAGCGCTCGAAGCTGCGCTGGCTACCGTCAGATCGCGGCAGGCGTAGTCGTCGGGGACCCGGCTGCGGCGGGCGTCTGGCTGTCCGGATCGCGCCAGCGCCAGACGAGCGCGCCCACGAGCCAGCCGATGATCGCGGCGCCCACGACGTCGCTCAGGAAGTGGGCACCTGCGGCCACGCGTGACAGCCCGCAGCCCCAGGCGAGGCCCCACCAGACGACGCGGGCGCGCGGGAACAGGCGGGCGAGCACGGCCGCGGCGCCGAATGCGACGAGTGCGTGGCTGCTCGGCATGCCGAGTCCGCCGGTGGAGAACGTCCGCTCCGTGAACGGCCGGAACAGATACTCACCCAGCTCTCCCGGCCGCCGCCGGCGCACCACGAGTTTCGCAAGCTCCGCCGCAATGCCGCCGACGATGGATCCCGCGATGACGAGCCCGCCCCGGGATCGGACCATGCGCCGCCAGGGCGTCCGATCCTCGAGCATCAGCGCAGCACCGCCGGCAATCCACAGTGGTACGAATCCCATCACGCGCAGCATCCGGCCCCAGTCCTCGCCGTACACGTCATCGATGCGCAGGTAGCGGAACGCAACCGGATCGAGCAGATGCGCGAGAACGATGCTCGCGATGGCGAGCACCCAGAAGCGGGCGGGAATCAGCGGCTGTGCGGTCTGTTTCATTTGTCGTGGTCTGATTTCCGGGGCGCGAGGAACAACAGTATGTGCCGGCCGCGCTGCGGGCAAACGCGACGACGCCGCCGGGCCGCCGGTGTTTGCATGTCCGAAAACGGTGAGTCGCCGGCTTCGTTTCCGCTATATTCAGGCAGCGGACAACACGTCGAGTACATGGAACAGGAAGCCCGATACTCAGCTCTCA
>DATHVW010000274.1:0-7789 GCA_035461085.1 Longimicrobiales bacterium
CTGACCGGTGGTTGCGAAGGGTCCAACCTCTTCGAGGGCGAGGTTGCCGAAGAGGCGCCGAAGGTAGCGGCACTCTCGGTTCCGGGCACGGTGGCGTCGGGTGAGACGTTCGACGTGCTGGTCACCGGAACCGCGCCTCGCGGCGTGGCCTTCATCGAGGTGCAGGTCTCGGGCGCCGCGACGGACACCGTCCGGCAGGAGTACGACGGCACGAGCCAGACCGAGTTCGCGCTGGTGCCGGTGACTCCGGCGTACGCTCTCGGGACGACAGTCACGGTAGACGTGTTCGTGAGCGACGTGAACGGCCGCAACAGTCCCGTGCGGCGGGCCACGGTCAACGTCACGGAAACCGGCCCGGCCGGCTCGGACTGATCACGACTTTACAGCGGGCGCATGACGCCCTATATAGATGATGATACACGCGAGAGCCCGGTTCATGCCGGGCTCTTTGCTTGAACCGGGGAGACCATGCATTTCCGTTTTCACACTGCAGGCGAGTCGCACGGCCGCGGCCTCGTCGCCCTGATCGAGGGGGTGCCGGCCGGCCTGTCTCTGACGGTCGAGCGCGATATCGACCCGGACCTGCGGCGCCGCCAGGGCGGCTATGGCCGCGGCGGGCGCATGAAGATCGAGAAGGATACCGCTGAGCTCGTGGCCGGTGTCCGCCTGGGTGAGACGCTCGGCTCGCCGATCGCGCTCCTGGTGTGGAACCGGGACTGGGACAACTGGCGCGTGCCGATGGCATACGAGCCGCCGGCCGTTGATGCGACCGACCGCCAGCTGCGCCGCGTGCATCTGCCGCGTCCCGGTCACGCCGACCTGGTCGGCGTTCTGAAGTACGACCGCGCCGACGCGCGTGACATCCTCGAGCGTGCGTCCGCGCGTGAGACCACGGCACGTGTTGCGGCCGGAGCGGTGGCGAAGCGGCTCCTTGCGGAGGCCGGCGTTACGATCGGAAGCCACATCGTCATGCTTGGCGGTATCGAAGCGCGCGTGCCGGACGAGCTCCCGGAAGATCTCAATGCTGCCGCTGATGCATCGCCGCTGCGCACGCTCGATCCGTCCGCTGAGGCGCGCATGATCGAGGAGATCGACGCATCGAAGCGTGCGGGCGACACGCTCGGCGGCACGTTCGAGGTCGTCGCACGCGGGCTGCCGGTGGGTCTCGGCAGTCACGTCTCATGGGACCGCAAGCTGGACGGCAGGATCGCCCAGGCCATGATGTCGATCCAGGCGATGAAGGGAGTCGAGATCGGGCTCGGCTTTGAAGCAGCGCGCCGTCGCGGCTCCGCGGTGCACGATGAGATCGAACGTGATCCGACGCTCCCGCGCACTGGCGGTTACCGCCGCACGCGCAACAGCGCCGGCGGCCTCGAGGGCGGCATCACGACCGGCGCGCCCCTCGTGGTGCGCGTCGCCATGAAGCCGCTGTCGAGTCTCATGCAGCCGCTTCGCAGCGTCGATATCCGCACGGGTGATACCGGCGACGCCATCCGCGAGCGCAGCGACGTCGTCGCGCTCGCGGCGGCGGGCGTCGTGGGGGAGGCCATGCTTGCCATCGTGCTCGCTGACGCACTGCTCGAGAAGTTCGGCGGTGACAGCATGAATGAGCTGCGTCGTAATCTGGACGGATATCTGGCGCAGCTCGCGCAGCGCACTGCCGAGCTCGGTCGCGCCGAGGAGAGCGTCGCGCACGAGTGACCATGCGCGCAGCGCGAGCCGCCGAATGATGGCCTCTATTTCCCGATGTGTACTGGTCGGCCTGCCCGGTGCAGGGAAGAGCACCGTCGGTTCCGACCTGGCCGGCAGACTCGGCTGGCGCTTTGTCGACGTCGACTCCGAAATCGTCCGTGTCTCCGGCCGATCCATTGCCGAGATGTTCCAATCAGACGGCGAGCCGGCCTTTCGCGCCATGGAGTCGCGGTTGACAGTGGAGTTATGCTCCACGACGGAAATCGTGATTGCGCCCGGCGGCGGCTGGGCGGCACAGCCCGGTGCTCTCGAGACGCTGCCGCCCGGCACGGCCACGGTGTGGCTGCGTGTCTCGGCGGAAGAAGCGATCCGGCGACTCGGGGGTAGCCCACAGGACAGGCCGCTCCTCGCCGGTGCGGATCCGCTCGCCGCGGTACGCCGTCTCGGCCGGGAACGCAACGAATACTACAGCCGCGCCGATCTGGTCGTCGATGTGGACGGGCGCGCGGCACCAGACATCTCCCGAACCATCTTCGAATGGCTAAAACGAAGCACCTCGTGATCGTCGAGTCGCCTGCCAAGGCCAAGACGATCGGCAAATACCTCGGCAGCGATTACCGCGTGCGGGCCTCGGTCGGTCACATCCGTGACCTGCCGCCGCGCGAGCTCGGTGTCGACATCGAGCACGGCTTCGAGCCGAAGTATGTGACGATTCGCGGCAAGGGAAAGATCATTCAGGACCTGCGCCGCGACGCCGATGCGGTCGATCAGGTGATCCTGGCGACCGACCCTGATCGCGAGGGCGAGGCGATCGCGTGGCACGTGGCCGAGCAGCTCGGTTACGAGCAGGGTGATGGCAGCCGTTTCAGTCGTGTGCTCTTCCACGAGATCACGAAGGACGCGATCAACCGCGCATTGAAGCAGCCGCTCGCGCTCGACATGCGCAAGGTCGAGGCGCAGCAGGCGCGGCGCATCCTGGATCGCCTCGTCGGCTACCAGGTCAGCCCGCTGCTGTGGAAGCCGATCCGGCCCGGCCTCTCCGCGGGACGTGTGCAGACAGTGGCGCTGCGACTGATCACGGAACGCGAGGCGGAGATCCGCGCGTTCGTCGCCGAGGAGTACTGGTCCGTCACCGCACTGCTGGAGAAGGACGGCAGGCAGTTCGAGGCGAAGCTCCACCCCATCGACGGCAAGGCGTTCAAGCTCGAGAACGAGACCAGCGCCATGAAGGCGCTGAACGATGTCACCGGCCTGCCGTTCATCATTACGGAGCTGAAGCGCCGTCAGCGGCTCAAGAATCCGCCTCCGCCGTTCACCACATCGACGCTCCAGCAGGAGGCCGCGAAGCGGCTCGGCTTTACCGCGCAGCGCACGATGCGCACTGCGCAGCAGCTATACGAGGGCATCGACGTCGGCGCGGAAGGCTCGGTCGGCCTCATCACCTACATGCGTACCGACTCGACGCGCATTGCGACGAGTGCCGCCGAGGGCGCACGCGACCTCGTGCGCAGCACGTTCGGTGAGAAGTATCTGACCGACAAGCCGCGCCTCTGGGGCGGCAAGCAGCAGAAGGGCGCGCAGGAAGCGCACGAGGCGATCCGCCCCACTGACGCGTTGCGGCGCCCGGACGAGCTCAAGCGCTATCTCGACCGTGATCAGCATCGTCTCTACGAGCTGATCTGGCTCCGCCTCGTCGCAGGGCAGATGGCGTCGGCGATCTACGACACGACCACCGCCGACTTCGAGCTGACCGCAGCCGGCGGCACGACGTACCTGTTCCGTGCAACGGGCTCGATCATGGTGTTCGACGGATTCACCCGGCTCTATACCGAGGCGCGCGAGGACGGCGATCACAAGACGCTGGACGATCTCGCTCCGCTGCCCGACCTCGCGGAGAAGGATCGCTGCCGCGTGGAGTCGATCACGCCCGCTCAGCACTTCACGCAGCCGCCACCGCGCTTCACCGAGGCCAGCCTCGTCAAGGAGCTGGAACGCCTCGGCATCGGGCGGCCGTCCACCTATGCGCAGATCATCTCGACACTCACGGACCGCGAATACGTGCAGCTCGAGCAGAAGCGCTTCACGCCCACGCCACTCGGTGAGACCGTCGCGATGGTGCTCGTGAAGATCTTCCCGGACGTGTTCAGCGTCGGGTTCACGAGCGGCATGGAAGCAGAGCTCGACCGGGTCGAGGAAGGCGAGCTGCAGTGGCAGAAGGTGCTGCAGGATTTCTATGTCCCGTTCCAGCGCCGGCTCGACGAGGGCAAGGACAAGGGTGAGGAGATCATCCGCGAGTCGGTCGCCTCCGATGCCGGGCCGTGCCCGGAGTGCGGCCGCGACATGGCCGTGCGCTGGAACCGCTACGGCCGCTTCCTCGGCTGCACGGGCTACCCCGAATGCCGGCATACGCAGTCGCTCGACAACGAGCAGCGCAAGGAGCCGGTGCCGACCGGTGAGAAGTGCGAGAAGTGCGGCGCGGAGATGGTCGAGCGCGAAGGCCGCTTCGGTCCGTTCATCGCGTGCAGCAATTACCCGAAGTGCAAGCACACCAAGCCGCGCACGATCCCCGGTCTCAAGTGTCCGAAGTGCGAGATCGGCGATGTCGGCGAGAAGCGCACGCGACGGGGCAAGACGTTCTGGGGCTGCACCCGCTACCCCGAGTGCGACTGGTCCACGTGGGATGAGCCCGTCGCACGGCCGTGCCCGAACTGCAATGCGCCGTTCCTCGTCCGCAAGAGCACGAAGGCGCGCGGCGAGTTCATGCGCTGCCAGGCGTGCTATCACGAGTACACTGTGAACGAGGACGGATCGCTCGACCCGGCCGGCGTCGGCGTGCCCACCCCCGCGGAGCGCCGCGCGCGCGGCGATGGCGACGCGGAGTCCGATGGCGGCCGCTACCGCCGCGGTGCGAAGACGTCGTTCGCAGGAAAGTCCGCCGGGAAATCGCCCGCGAAGAAGGCTACCGCAAAGAAGGCTACCGCGAAGAAGGCTACCGCGAAGAACGCGACCGCGGTGAAGAAGGGTGCGGCATCAGCCGCGAAGAATCCCGCCGCGAAGAAGTCCGCGGCGAAATCCGCCGCGAAGAAATCGCCGGCGAAGAAGTCTGGCGTTAAGAAGTCCGCACCGAAGCGATCGAAGGAGTAGCGATGGCAGACGTTCTCGTCGTCGGCGGTGGTCTGGCCGGCTGCGAGGCGGCCTGGCAGCTCGCGGAACGTGGCCACACGGTCACGCTCCGTGAGATGCGGCCCGTCCGTTCCACGCCTGCGCACCAGACGCAGGACCTCGCCGAGCTCGTCTGCACCAATTCGTTCAAGAGCGAGGATCTCGGCAACGCGCACGGCCTTCTCAAGGCGGAGATGCGCGATCTCGGATCCATCCTGCTGCGGGCGGCCGACGCGGCACGCGTGCCTGCCGGACAGGCCCTGGCCGTCGACCGCGACGTGTTCGCGCGTGAAATGACGGAGCGCATGCAGCGGCATCCGAACATCACCGTCGAACGCGGCGAGACGACAGCACTGCCGGACGGCCCGGCCGTCATTGCGACCGGCCCGCTGACGTCTGCCTCTCTCGCCGCCGGCATCGCGACCCTGCTCGGTGACGAGGGTCTCGCGTTCTACGATTCCATCGCACCGATCATCAGCGACGACTCCATTGATACGGAGATCGCGTTCTTCGCATCGCGGTGGGACAAGGGCGGCGACGATGACTACCTCAATTGTCCGATGTCGCGCGAGGAGTACGAGTCGTTCATCCGCGAGCTGCGTGCGGCCGACGTGTATCCGGGCCACGACTGGGAAAACATCCCGTACTTCGAGGGATGTCTTCCCATCGAGGTGATGGCGGAGCGCGGAGCGGACACGCTGCGATTCGGCCCGATGAAGCCGGTCGGCCTGCGCGACCCGCGCACGGGCAAACGGCCGTGGGCGGTCGTGCAGCTCAGGCGCGAGGATCGCACCGGCCAGATGTGGAACATGGTCGGGTTCCAGACACGGCTGCGCACGGGTGAGCAGCGCCGCATCTTCCGCATGATCCCCGGCCTCGCGGAGGCGGAGTTCCTTCGTACCGGATCCATCCATCGCAACACGTATCTCAACTTCCCGGCGCGACTGAACGCGTACGGCGCGGCGCCCGCGCGGCCGGACCTCATCTTCGCCGGTCAGCTGACCGGCGTCGAAGGGTACATGGAGTCCGCCGCTTCAGGCATCCTCGCCGGCATCAACATGGACCGCATCCTTGCATCGCAGGAGCCGGTGCTGCCGCCGTCCACCACGATGCTCGGCGCGCTGCTGCACTATCTGCGCACTGCGGAGCCCGGCCGCTTCCAGCCGATGAACTCCAACTTCGGACTGCTGGACCCGCTCACCGACCACATACGTGACAAGTCACTGCGCCGTGAGCGCATGGTGCAGCGCGCGCGCGAGGAGTTCGCCGCATGGGTTCAGTCCGCGGTCACGCCATCCGCGGCCACGGCGTGAGCAGCCCACCGTCCGCCACCGCACATCTGCTCGAGTATCTGCGCGGCGTCGAGCACGGCCGGCAGCTCAGCCCCAACACCGTCGCCGCCTATCGGCGCGATCTCTACGAGCTCGCAGCGTTCCTCGACCGCTTCTACAACGGCGATGACTGGACATGGGATGGCGTGGACCGCCTGGCCCTCCGCGCCTGGCTCGGCGAGCTCTCACGGCGCGGCCTCGCCCGGCGCAGCATCACACGGAAGATGTCCGCCGTGCGGAGCTTCTTCCGGCACCTGCACCGCGAAGACATCGTCGAAGCCAATCCTGCCCGCGCCGTCCGCTCACCGAAAATCGAGAAGACACTCCCTTCCTGGCTCACCCGCCTGGAGGTGGACCGGATGTTCGATGTCGCCGAACACGGCTCGGCCGACAACACGTTCCGCGGCACGCGCGACCACGCGATCGTCGAGCTCTTCTACGCCACCGGCATGCGACTCTCCGAGCTCGCCAGCCTCGACCTGGCCAGCGTGGACCTCGTCAGCGAGCAGGCGCGCGTCCTCGGCAAGGGCCGCAAGGAACGCATCGTTCCCATCGGCTCTCCCGCGGTCGCCGCACTCCGCCGCCACGAGCTGCGCCGTCGCGAGATATTGAACCGCGTTCCCACAGCCGACCGCAAGGCGCTCTTCCTCTCCGAACGCGGCAGGCGCCTCTCCACCCGCCAGATCCAGAACATCGTGCGCGGACTTCTCGACAAGGTCGCCGATGATGCCGGCCTCTCCACCCATTCACTCCGCCATTCCTTCGCCACCCACCTCCTCGACGCCGGTGCCGACCTCCTCGCCGTGAAGGAACTGCTCGGCCATGCGTCGCTCTCCACGACCCGGATCTACACCCACATCGCCAAGGATCGCCTCAAGAAGGTGTACGACCAGGCCCATCCGAGGGCCTGAACCCGGCAGCGGCGCGGAGCCTCGCGCCCTCCGACGTCTTCCTGTAGATTTGGCAGGTTCCACCGAGGAGGAGGGAAAGTGCACCCAAATGACGGGAAGATGCGCGCGACGACGATCGTCGCGGTGCGGCATAATGGACGGGTCGCGCTGGGCGGAGATGGGCAGGTCACGCTCGGTGATACGGTGATGAAGGCGTCGGCCATGAAGGTCCGGAAGCTGAAGGACGGCGCGGTGCTGGCCGGCTTCGCGGGCTCGGTCGCGGACGCATTCACGCTGTTCGAGAAGTTCGAGGAGAAGCTGGAACGGTACCCGGGCAATCTGTCGAAGGCCGTGGTCGAGCTGGCGAAGGAATGGCGCACGGACCGGTTCCTGAGGCGCCTGGAGGCGCTGCTGGCGGTGGCGGATCGGAACCACCTGTTCGTGATCAGCGGCGATGGCAACGTGATCGAGCCGGACGATCAGATCGCGGCGATCGGGAGCGGCGGCGGGTTCGCGCTGGCAGCGGCGCGGGCGCTGAAGGGGAACACGGCGCTCACCGCACCGGAGATCGTGAAGCAGTCGCTCAGCATTGCGGCGGACATCTGCATCTATACGAATCAGCACATCACGGTACTGGAGCTGGAGTAATCGCTCCGGGAAGGTCTATATGGAAGTGAACAGAGTGGACGTGCCGGCGAACGGGGCGGGTGAGCC
>DATHVW010000275.1:0-11290 GCA_035461085.1 Longimicrobiales bacterium
GTCGCGTGCCACAGCGTGTGGTTGCACAGCTCGAAGCCCTGCTCGGCGAGGAACTTGACCCTGCGCTGGCGCCACTCCGTCTTCTGTCCGGCGATGTCCTTGTTGCCGAAGAACGCGCGACCCGCTTCCGCGCCGGAGAGCATGCAGAACACCGCCTTGTTCTCCCAGCCGTCGTGTTCCTTCGCGAAGTCGAGCCAGATGCCGACCGCACTGCGCGGATCGATGCGCAGCTCGCCGTTCTCCTCGATGTAGCTGAACTGGCCCGGTGATGCATCGTCGAACGTGAACACCACCGGCGAAGTGCCTGCCGGCAGATCGATCTTCTTCGCGGCGACATCGCGCAGCGACACGGGCCGGTAACCGCGGCTGTACAGCAGCTCGAGGTCGCGCCGGAAGTTTTCCGGTGTGCGCGTCCATCGTGCTTCCTCAGCGCCGATCAGGTGGTATTCGACGACGGGGAAACGTCCCAGCTCGTTCGGCGGCAGGTCCGTGCGCGGACCACCATCCGCGCGCGTGGCGCGTGCGGCCGTCGAGCTCCCGTCTGTTGCGCCGTCGTCGGCAGCAGCCTCATCCGCCGCGCCAGCCGACGCATCCGCCAACGGCGCATTGCCCGCGCGCAGTGTGTCCGTTACAGCCGCGCCCTGCGGCGCTCCGTCCGACCCGCACGCCGTGAGTATCCCTGCAAGTACAATCAGCCAGCTGCGCATTATCCACTCGTCTGTGATGCCTGTGATACCGGATGCATAACGAAAACGGGACGCCCCGCTCCGGACAAGGCCCCGCCACACCCCCCAGGCAGCGCCTGCGCGTACACGGGTAGTCGCCGTTCCCGCGTGCGCGTGCGAGTGCGCGTGCGCGTGCGATCCGTTCAACCGCTCAACCGCGGCCGGCCCCGATTCCGGATTGCGCACGCGAACCATTCGACCGCGGCCGCCCCCGCCCGCAAAGGCCAAAAAAAAACGGGCGGCCGAAGCCGCCCGTCCCGGAAACCTGCGCCCGGCGCGTCCCTCAGCGATCGCGGCCGACCTCGGCCTCGCGGTTGATGCGGCCTTCGGCGAGCTTCGTCAGGCGCTCGTCCGTCTGGCCTTCCTCGTCGAGCGTGCGCTGGAGCAGCTCGACGTGGTTGTTGAAGCCGAGCTGACGGGCATACGTGCGCGCCGTGCCGTAGCCGGCGATCTCGTAGTGCTCCACGCGCTGCGCGGCGCCGATCAGCGCGGCATCGCGAACGTCGGGATCGGCGTCCTCCTTCAGGATCTCCTCGCCTTCCTCGATCAGGCCCTCCATGCCCTTGCACTTCTTGTTGCCGGGGTTCTGCTTGAGGTCGTCGAAGATCGTGTCCAGGCGGCGGACCTGCTCCTCCGTCATCGCCCTGTGCTCCTCGAACGCCTTGCGCAGCTCCTGATGGTTGGCCTTCTGCGCCATCTTCGGCAGCGCCTCGAGAATCTGCTTCTCCGCGCTGTAGAGATCCTTGAGCTCGTGGAGATAGAGATCCTGCATTGATTCCATTGACATATGAATGCTCCTGATTCCGGGGACTCGTTTGAATCGTGTCATCCGGAAGTGCAATTCGGGTGCCTCAAAACAAAGCCGGCGCACCTCCAGGAGGCGCGCCGGCAAGGTCTTATCACCGTCCGGGACGTCAGGATTCGTCGGCGCCGGATGCGACTGCGGGAACCGTGATGGTCTGTCCGGCGACGATGCGCGTTCCGCTCAGGCTGTTCAGGTCCTTGAGCGTATCGACCGTCGTGTTGTGGCGGCGCGCGATCGACCACAGCGAGTCGCCGCGGTTCACCCGGTAGGTCTCCAGCTCCACGCTGGAACCCGACCCGGACTCGGCGGCGACGTTCGCCGTCACGAGGCGCTTCGGGCCCGGCTCGTCTCCGCCGAGCGCCGCATCGAGCTGTTCCTGGAGGTCGGCCGCATCATCGACAGCCTCGGCGCTCGCCACCTGCGCGGGAGCGGGAGCGGGCTTCGACTCCGCCGGCTTCGGACTGGCCTGCTTCGACTGCGCGGACGCGACCTTCACCGCCGATGGGCCGGCGATCTTCGTCACGTAGCGCGTATAGGGATCCGGGAACAGCGCGACATGGTAGTGGGGCGGACGCCGCTCGCGCGTCGCGTCCAGCACGCCCTGCTTCTCCAGGGACAGCAGCGTCTTCTCCAGCCACGTGACGCAGCTGCGCTTCCCGCTGATGCGCAGATCGACAGCCATGCCTGCCGGATGCACCGACAGGTCGGACGCGTTGCGCGGCTGCTCGAGCACCGGCCGCGTCAGGCTCGTCACCACCAGCTTCTCCCCGCACGCCGACCGGTACTGCGATGCCAGCCGCTCCACGAACAGGCGCACCGCCGGCCGCGCATAGGGATGCGACACGCCCGCCAGTGCATAATCGGAATTGCCGTCCAGCCGCTCGAGATAACCCGAAGAGACGAACCGGCGCACCTGTGAGGACGTCCGCAGGAACGTGTAGTCGTGCTGCTGCGCGACGCGATTCTGCCGCTGCATGGTGGTCGTCGATCCGCGCATGGTCTGCGCCTCCGCGGCGCTCGCTGCGGACAGGACCAGAACGGCCGCGACCGCGGCTGCTGAAGCTCGTTCCATGACTCAGAGACTTCGTCTGTAATGACGATTTCGGCGGCAGTGCAGGACCCGGGGAGGAGTCGCACCGACACCTGATTGAGCTGCTCGAACGCAGGCGGGGGGAACCGCCGCGCCAGGGCCGTCCGTCGGCCCCTTCATTCTCCGTCTCACCTATATAGACATAACCTCCTGCCGCGTCAACCATTATCTCCGCGCTGTCGCCGCCCGCGCCGCCCCGAGTTTCGGAACACCACGATTCCCGGTACCATTGGCGCCATGCCGCCACCAGACGACACCCGCAGCCGATTCGCGCTCGCGCTCCGCGCCCTCCGACACCGGAACTTCCGGCTGTTCACCATGGGCCAGTCGCTCTCGCTGATCGGGACGTGGATGCAGCAGGTCGCGATCGGCTGGCTCGTCTACCGCCTCACCGGCTCCGCCTTCCTGCTCGGCCTCGTGGGCTTCGTGGCGCAGGGGCCCGGCTTCGTGCTGGCGCCGTTCGCCGGCGAGCTGGCAGACCGGTACAGCCGGCACCGGATCGTGATCATCACGCAAATGGTGATGATGGCGCAGGCGCTGGTCCTCGGCACGCTCGTCCTCACCGACAACGTCACCATCGGCTGGATCCTGGTGCTGATGGGGGTGCTGGGCGCGGCGACCGGGTTCGACATTCCGGCCCGGCAGTCGTTCCTGATCGAGATGGTCGGGGACCGCGAGGATCTGCCGAACGCGATCGCACTGAACTCGTCGATCTTCAACGCGGCGCGGCTGGTCGGCCCGGCGGCGGCCGGGTTCGCGATCGCGGCCGTCGGCGAGGGCTGGGTGATCCTGCTGAACGGGGTGAGCTACATCTTCGTGCTGGCCGGACTGTTCGCGATGCGGTTGAAGCCGCGGCCCCGGCATCGCGGCCGTGGCGCGGTGCTCCGCCGGGTACGGGAGGGCTTCCGCTACGCGTACGGGTTCCAGCCGATCCGTGCGATCCTGGGGCTGGTCGCGTTCGTCAGCCTGGTCGCCGTCCCGTTCAGCATTCTGCTGCCGGTCGTGGCGACGGACGTGCTCGGCGGCGGACCCCGGACGCTGGGCGTCCTGATGGCGGCGATGGGATTCGGTGCCCTCTCCGGCGCTCTCTTCCTCGCCTCGCGCCGCACCGTCGTGGGTCTGGGTCGGCTGATCGTCATATCGGCGACGCTGTTCGGCACCTCGCTCGTGCTGTTCTCGTTCGCCCGGTCGCTCGCGGTCGCGCTGCCGCTGCTGGTGCTCGCGGGCTTCGGCATGATGACGCAGATGGCCTCGAGCAATACCGTGCTCCAGACGCTGGTCGATGACGACAAGCGCGGGCGGGTCATGAGCCTCTACACCATGGCGTTCACCGGCACTGCGCCGCTCGGCAGCCTCCTGATCGGCTGGGTCGCCGCGCGGGTCGGTGCGCCGCTCGCGATCGGGATCGGCGGCGGCCTCAGCCTGTGCGCCGCGCTGTTCTTCGGCTCCAGGCTGCCCATCCTGCGCGGCATCGTCCGCCCCATTTACGCGCGCATGGGCATCCTGCCGGAGGTCGCGCGCGGGATCCAGGCGGCGACGCACCAGGCCACGCCGGAGAGCGACGACGATATGGATGAGGATGACGCCGTCCTCACGGAATCCTGAGGCCCGGAGCGCATTTGCTCCGGGCCGGCGCAGGCCTTAATTTCCCCGATTCCTGAGAGGCCGCCGGAACCTGTGCCCCGCAAGAGGTTACGAAATGCGGCCGTGCAGAGATGGTCCGCACGTATGACGCTCACACACCGCCGTCCACCGGGCGCACCGCGCCAATTCTACTCGGAGGCTCGACCAATGAAGCAAACAGGGAGAATCAACCTGGTCCTCCTCCTGCTCCTGCTGATGCCCGGAATCGCGTTCGCGCAGCGCGACACGAAGGAGACGCGGGAAGCGAGCAAGTACATCGGGCTCGCGATGACCAAGCAGGAGCCGGCGGAGCAGGCTGACATGTACCGCCAGGCGATGGAGCACCTGCGGCCGGCAATGACGTCCGATGCGGAGAACGCGAAGGTGTGGCTGCTCGCGGGTACGGCACTGGCCGCGCTGGGCGAGATCCAGGAAGCCGATCAGGCGTTCATCCGCGCGCAGCAGCTGAACCCCGATTACGCGGACCAGATCATGGCCGAGCGCGAGTCCGCATGGGTCGTCGCGTTCAATCAGGGCATCCAGCTGATGGACCAGCAGCAGTACCCGGAGGCGATCGCCGCACTCGAGGCTGCGCAGAGCATCTACTCGATGCGGCCCGAGGGACTGATGAACCTCGGCGCTCTCTATGCGAACTCCGGCGAGCACGAGAAGGCCGAGCAGGCGCTCGTCCTGGCGATCGAGGCGACGCAGGGCCCGCTGTTCGAGACGCTCCAGCCCGAACAGCAGGCGGAGTGGGTCCGGTTCCGCGCCATGGCGAAGGCCAACATCGGCCAGATCCAGGCGCAGCAGGGGATCGTGAGCTTCGAGGCGGAGCAGTTCGACTCGGCCGCCGCGCGCTTCCTGCGTGCCGCGGAGACCAACCCGCAGGCGCGCGATTACTGGTTCAATTACGGCCAGGCGCTGTGGGCGATGACCACGCCGCTGGAGGAATCGCTGGCGACGGCTACCCCGCCCGACTCGGCGCGGATCGGCGCGCAGCTGACGGAGCTGTACGGAAAGATCCAGGCGGCCGCGCAGAAGTCGCGCGAGTTCGACCCGAACAACGAAGTGCTCTACCTGATGGAGGCGCGCACGCACCGCATGGGCGGCGACATCAGCGGCGATGAGGCGAAGAAGGAGGCCGGTCACCAGGCGGCGCTCAAGCTGCTCGAGGCGCACGACGCGCTCACCGTCCTGGTCGATGAGGTCAGTGCGCTGCCGGATGCCGAGGGCAACGTGCAGATCCGCGGCGTGGTCAAGAACGTCAAGGCCGCCGAGGGCTCGACCGTCACGCTGAAGTTCACGCTGCTCGACAGCGATGGCGCGGCGATCGGCCAGCAGGACGTCACGGTCACGGTCCCGGCCGCAGACATGAGCGTGCCGTTCGAGGCGACGACCACCGCCGAAGGCGAGGTCGCCGGCTGGAAGTACGTGATCGGCTGAGGCACTGACGCGAACCGGGCAGCCCGCGGCGCAACGCGACGGACTGCCCGGAGAGTGCCCGGAAAAGTGAAAGGCTCCGGACGCGGTCACCCGCGGTCCGGAGCCTTTCCCTTTTCAGCCTGTGCGCGCCGCGTTACATGCGGACGCGCAGGCCGACCATGGCGAATGCGTCGTGCTGGCCGAACGTGCTGTCCTCGTTGCGCGTGATGTAGTCGGTGACCTCGGCCATGATGCCGAAACGGCCGAACATCAGGTCCGCGCCGACACCCGCGTGCACGGCCAGGTCCGTCTTGTCGGATGGCAGCGGGTTGGTGCCCAGGCCGTCATCGTCGTACGAGAAATCCTGCCGCTTGAGCCCGAGGCCGCCGAGCAGGTACGGCTGCACGAGCAGCCGCGGCAGCGGCCGCACCACCAGGTCCGCCGCAACGGCCAGCACGGAGCCGTCGCCGATCTCGTCCTCGCCGCTGACCCCTTCGTCCGAGATCGTCGCGCCCGTGGCGTATGCGACGCTGCCGCGCAGCCAGCCGAGCTCGATGTTCAGGCCGAGGCCCAGCGTGCCGGAGCGGTCGAAGCGCGTCTGCTCCGCCTGTCCCTCCAGGTCCTCGAGGTCGCTGGCAGGGATGAACACGCCGACCGACGGCGTGATATAGACCTGCGCGGCCGCGGGCACGGCCGGCAGCGCAAGCAGCCCGCCCACGACGGCCGCTGCGAACAATGTACGTCCCATGTGCTCACTCCCTGTAACAGGTTGAACGGTGCCCCTCCTACACGCGCGGCTGGCGGCGGGTTTCCCGATTCCCCATTCTATGTCCGCCAGCCGGCGCGCGGCCGGCGTACCCCCGCCCAGCCATCACCCGAGCCAACACGTTATGCGACTTCATTCTGCATCACTTCCAGGACGCCTCGCCGTCATCGCCCTCGCCGTCGGATTCACCGCCTGTGAATCGGCGCCGGACCTCGAGACGGGCGCGGCCACGCCGATCGAAGTGCCCGCCGGCGCCGGCGCGTCGCTCCCCCACGTGGCCGACGCGGGTGATGCGGCGATCCTGAGCTGGGTGGAGCCTGCGGATTCCGGGCACGTGCTGCGCTTCGCCCGCTGGGATGGCGCCGCCTGGTCGGACCCCCGCGACATCGCCGTGGGCACGGGCTGGTTCGTCAACTGGGCGGATTTCCCGTCGGTCGTCTCGCTCGGCGGCGATGAGCTCGCCGCGCACTGGCTCCAGCGCAGTGCAGCGAGCACGTACGCCTACGACGTCATGGTGTCGCGCTCGCACGATGGCGGCATGACGTGGACGGAGCCCGTGCGACCGCATTCGGACGGCACGCCCACGGAGCACGGCTTCGTCTCCATGTTCCCGGTCGCCGACGGGCTCGGTGTCGTGTGGCTGGATGGCCGCAAGTTCGCCGAAGGCGCCGATGCGCCCGCGACGAACGAGATGACGGTCCGGTACGCCGCGCTGGGCGACGGTGCGCCTGCGGCCGAGGCGGTGCTGGACGAGCGGGCGTGCGACTGCTGCCAGACGGCGGTCGCGCTCACCAGCCGCGGCCCGCTCATCGCCTATCGTGACCGGTCCAATGCCGAGATACGCGACATCGCCGTCACCCGTCTCGTGGACGGCGCCTGGACGGAGCCGCGCACACTGCACGCGGACAACTGGGAGATCGATGCGTGTCCCGTGAACGGACCGCAGGCCGATGCCGACGGCGACGACGTGGTCGTTGCCTGGTTCACTGCCGCGCGCGACACGCCGCGCGTTCAGGTTGCGTTCTCGGCCGATGCCGGTGAGACGTTCGGCGCTCCCGTCCGCATCGATGGCGGCAACCCGGTAGGCCGCGTGGATGTCCTGCTGCTCGATGACGCGCGCGCGCTGGTGCTGTGGCTGGAGCGCACGGCGGACGGCGGGCAGGTGACCGCCCGGATCGTGGCCGCGGACGGCCGCGCGGGCGAGCCCATGGCCGTGGCGCAGACGCTCGCGCAGCGGCCGAGCGGCTTCCCCCGGATGGGTCGCTTCGGCGACGACGTCCTGCTGGCCTGGACCCAGCCCGGCGACTCGTCACGCGTGCTCGCAGCCACGCTCCATACGGGCGGCGGTCGGTGATCCATCGCTGCGCGTCGTGAATCCTCAGTGACGTTGCGACTGGACAGCATCGAGCTGCGGGAGATCAGGCTCCCGCTCCGGGAGCCGTTCCGCATCTCCTCGGGCGAGGTGACCGAGCGACGCATCCTGCTCGCGCGCGTCACCGACGCCGATGGATTCGTCGCCTGGTCCGAGTGTGTTGCCGGCGAGTATCCGAACTACAGCCCGGAGACGATCGACACGGCGTGGCTCGCGCTGCGCGAATGGTTCGGCCCCCGGCTGCTGGGCAGCACGATCGACGGAGCCGGCGCGGCGGATGCACTTCTCGGCAGCGATGTGCGGGGCCACCGGATGGCGCGCGCGACCCTCGAGATGGCGCTGTGGGCGCTGGAGTCGGAGCGCGCCGGCGTGCCGCTGGCCCGCGCGATCGGCGGCACGCGACCGCGCGTGGACGTCGGCATATCGATCGGGATCCAGGCATCGCCTTCGGAGCTCGTCGATCGCGCGCGCGCTGCGCTCGATGCCGGATATCGGAAGATCAAGCTCAAGATCGCGCCCGGGGCCGACATCGAGTTTGTCGCGGCGGTGCGCGCCGCGCTCGGCGACGCCGCGCCGCTCATGGTGGACGCGAACAATGCGTACACGCTCGCCGATACGCCGACTCTCGCACAACTCGATGAATTCGGCCTGATCATGATCGAGCAGCCTCTCGATCACGAGGACATCGTGAGTCATGCGGAGCTGCAGCGCTCACTGCGCACGCCGCTCTGCCTGGACGAGTCGATCACGTCGCTCGATCGCGCGCGCGACATGATCACGCTCGGCAGCGGCCGCATCGTGAACATCAAGCCGGGTCGCGTCGGCGGGTTCACGCCATCGATCGCAATCCACGACCTGTGCGCGAGCCACGGCGTGCCGGTTTGGTGCGGCGGCATGCTGGAGAGCGGGATCGGGAGGGCGTACAACGTCGCGCTGGCATCATTGCCGAACTTCAGCATTGCCGGCGACATCTCGCCGAGCGCGCGCTACTGGGAGCGCGACGTCGTGATGCCCGAATGGACGATGACGGACGGCACGATGAGTGTGCCCGCGGCGGCGGGCATCGGCGTGGAGGTGGATGTGGACCGGATCGACGATCTGACGGTGCGCGTCGAGCCGTTGCGGACCGGCTGAGCGGCCGCGCAGGCCGGGCGGCGGGGCTGAGCGGCGGGCGCTACCAGGTGCCGCGCTCGCCCAGCGTGTCGATCACGTTGGCGAGTCGCTGCGATGCGTTGATCCAGTTGCGGCGCATCGCCATCTCCGCCGCTTCGGGATCGGCCTCCTCGATCGCACTGACCACCGCCTCGTGCTCCGTCACGGACCTCACCATCTCGTCGATGAGCGCACTGCTGTAGATCCTGCCATAGCGCTCGGACTGCGGCTTGATCGAATCGTGCAGCGCGAGCAGACGCGGCCCCGCACCGTACTCCACCACACGCCGATGGAAACGCTCATCGAGCGTGAAAACGCGATTGACGTCGCGCGCGTCGGGCGTGGATGCCTTCAGCAGATCGGCGTTCAGCGTGCGCAGCTCGGCCACGGCGCGCTCGCGCAGCCCGGCCGGGCGTCGCGCCGCACCATTGGCGGCCAGCCCTTCCACGGCCGACACCATGCCGAACAGCTCGATGGCATCCTCCTGCGTCAGCGGTGCCACCGCCATGCGCGACTGCTGGCCGGGGCTGGTCACCACCACGTAGCCCTCCTGCTGCAGGCGCTGGAGCGCCGCGCGCACCGGCGTTCGGCTGACCCCCAGGCGGCCGGCCACCGACGTCTCGATGATGCGCGAGCCCGGCGCCAGCTTGCCCGTCACGATCAGCTCGCGCAGGCGCCGGTACGCGAGCGTGACACGATCGCCGCGATGGGGTTGCGGCCGCACATCGCCAGCCGCCGTGGGCCTGATTTCGCTTCGCTCCGCCATCCGCTCTCCGTCCGAAAAATCGATCGGTCCCCGGCTGAGACCGGGGCCATGGCGCGCATCGCTGCGCGCGCTCCTGTGATGGGACTTCTTCTCGTGTGGGGCTGAGACAGGTGCTGCTGTGCTACAGGGTAGAAGGATGAGGCGTTCGCGGCAACAGGTGTTCACCCGGCCGGGGTCCGCTCAGCGGACCACAACGTCGAAATACGTGTCTGGATACGGCTCATCACGCAGCGTGAAATGCCACCACTCGTTCACGTAATTATTGAACCCGTGCTTCTCCATTGCCAGCTTCAGCAGCAGCCGGTTCCGGGCCGCCGTCGGCCCGACCGCGGGGTTCGCGGTGTGTGACAGCGGGTCGAAGCAGTCGTAGCCGGTTCCCATGTCGAGCGTGTTGTCGGCGAATCGCTGCTCCGCGCGGCAGTCCGTCAGCGGCTCGCCGGGTGTGAACCGGGGCTGCGGTGCGGCCGGCAGGGCGACGAGCGTGAGGTCCACGGTGCTGCCGCGGCTGTGCCCCGATCGCTCGGCGATGTAGCCGTCGCTGAACAGG
The DNA here is from genome assembly GCA_035461085.1 of Longimicrobiales bacterium. Taxonomy (GTDB): domain Bacteria; phylum Gemmatimonadota; class Gemmatimonadetes; order Longimicrobiales; family RSA9; genus SH-MAG3. The sequence goes on from DATHVW010000275.1 coordinate 10,269, forward strand.
TTGCGCTTGTCCACCTCGGGATAGAACTCCGCCTTCATCGCGGTGTCGCCGGGAAGGCGCGCCCACGCGACGAAGTCGTCCACGGCCCGCTGCGGCCGGTAGCAGTCGTAGGTCTTGAGCGTGAGGCCCCAGGACCGGACCTCCGCCTGCACGGCCGCGAGTGCGCGCGCGGCCTGCGGCGTGAGCAGGCACTTCGCGGCCTCGTAGCCGGCGATCGGACGGCCGATGAAGTTGTGCGACCCGTGGTACCGCGCCTCGACGAGGATCGTCGGATCGACGTCGCTGATCGAGACGAGAGGACTGCCGGCATCGGACTGCGGTGCCGCGGCGCGCGGCGCAGCGCACGCCAGCAGCAGCAGACAGGCGGGGAATAGACGGATTCGCATCCCGCCAAGGTCTGCCGCGCCGACCGCTCCCGTCAAGAGCGGGCCCCTCCGCTGCTAGTCGCCGCCCCTGCGCTGGCCGCGCTGCGGCTGGAACGGGTTGCGGATCTGCTCCGGGACCTGCTTCCACTGCTCCGGTGTCAGCACCTTCTCAACCGCCTTCAGCGCGTCGCTGATCTCGCTGCGTGTCTTCTCGATCTCGGGCTGCAGCTCCTGGAAGATGCGACCCTGCTCTGCGCCCGGCTGCACGTTGTCGAAGCGCTTGCCGAGATCCTCGCGCCGCTTCGCCAGGCTGACCTGGAGGTCCGTGGAGATCTTCTCGATCTGCGTCACCTGCTCCGGCGTCATGCCCAGCGTGTCCCGGAGCTCGAGCAGGACCGGCAGCGGATTGGCCAGCATGCGGTCGATGAAGCCCACCGCATTGAAGCTGCCACGCTGCTGCTGCTGCTGTGTCTGGCGCAGCGACATCGGGACCTTCTCCCACTGCTCCGCGCTGAGCTCGCGCTGCACCTGCGTCATCGCTTCCGCCGCTTCCCGCTGCGCGCCGCTCAGATGCGGCTGGATCTGGAGCTGCAGCTGCTGCTGGAGCTCCTGCGGATTCGTGCGGCCGGCGCCCGCGGACGCGACCACCTGCTGCAG
>DATHVW010000276.1:0-3073 GCA_035461085.1 Longimicrobiales bacterium
GATGCACGTCCCGGATCAGGTCCGGCTCCTTCAGGTTCAGCTCGTCATAGCACCGGTTGATGAACACACCCTTGCTGTACAGCATGGTGCCCATCGCGCCGTCGAAGACGTGCGGCCGGTTGTCGTGGAGGAGATCAATTAGTTTCATCTCTTAGAGAGCCTTGTGGCTGTTCCATGCAAACGTCCTGTTTCACCACAGAGCACACTGAGCACACAGAGGGCTTCGTGGCGCTTCGTCTGCGTCGTGGCTTCACGTGCGTGATCGCTCTGAAAGTGGGCATGCCTCATCGCTTTTGGGTCCGGCGTTCGTCGCACATGCGTCGGATCCACGGCACGTCCGGCATCCTTTTTTCTGTTTAAACAACAACAGAAACCCGGCCGTACCGCGAACGCTCCATACTCAGGCATCCGTAGAAGGACCCTCACCAAATGACATCCCGCCCGGCCCACCCGCCAGACAATCCGTCCTCCGTGTGCTCCGTGTGCTCTGTGGTGAAAAGATCCGTTCTCTCAAGCTCTCCGTTCACCTCAAGGACAGCTCTCACACAGAGAAGTACTTCGCCTCCGGATGATGCACCACGATCGCGGCAGTGCTCAGCTCCGGCACGAGCGCTCCTGCATCCGTGACGTCCATGCCGAGCTTCTCGCGCGCGGGCAGCAGATCGAAGACCAGGTGATGCTGCGTGTGATCCGGGATGGCGGGGTAGCCCCACGAGTAGCGCAGTCCCCTGCCCTTCTCGAGCCCGAGCTCGGCGACGATGTGGCGGTTCACCCATTCGGCGGCGGCCTCGGCGAGGCGTACCCCGAAGCCGTGGAGGTAGTAGCCTTCGGTGTAGTCGCCCTCGCGCATCATGCGCTCGCTGCGCTCGAGCAATGCATCGCCGACCGTGACGATCTGGAGTGCGGCCACGTCGCGCGCGCCGTTCTCGCCGCTGATGAAGTAATCGGCGAGCGCGAGCTCATCGCGATCCGGCTGGCGCGGTGTCTCGAAGCGGCCGATCTCGGTCTGCGGATCGTCCGGGTCGTACACCACGATGGTGTTGCCATCGCTCGCGACCGGGAAATAGCCGTAGACCGCGGACGGCGTCAGCCAGCCGCCGGTCTGTGCTTCCGTCTTCATGCGGCGCAGGCGCGGCTCGTATTCCTCGCGCACCAGGCGCTCGTACTCCGGACCCTTCGCGTTCTTCGCGCCCCAGTGCAGCCGGTAGAGCGTGTTCAGGTCGAAGAACTCGAACAGCTCGGCGAGCGGCAGGCGCTGGATGTGCTTCACGCCGTGGAACGGCACCTTCGGCATGACGATGTCGCGCGATGGCGCCTTCCGACCGTTCGATGTGGCCGCCGCCTTCGTGCGCGCCTTCAGCTCCTCGCGCTTCGCGATCCCGGTCACCACGTCCTCGAGCCGCGCCTTCACGAACGTCTCGCGCTTCGCCGGGTCCATCAGCGTGTCGATGGTGCTCAATCCCTCGAACGCGTCCTTGCAGTAGAACACGCCCGACGGGTACAGCACGCCGTTCTCCTGGTCTGCGTACGACGCCATGCGCACGAACGACGGATTGATCGCCGCACCGCCGACCAGCACGGGGTAGTCCAGACCGCGCGCGTGCAGCTCCTGCACGCACAGCGGCATCTGCTTCGACGTGGACACCAGCAGCGCCGACAGCCCGATCGCGTCGGCCCCGACCTCCTGCGCCTTCTCGATGATCGTGTTGACCGGTACCTGCTTGCCGAGGTCGTAGACGGTGTAGCCGTTGTTCGTCATGATCGTGTAGACCAGCGACTTGCCGATGTCGTGCACATCGCCGAACACCGTCGCAATGACGACCTTGCCCTTCGTCTGCCCTTCCTTCTTCTCCAGGTACTGCTCCAGCCGTGCAACCGCCCGCTTCATGACCTCCGCCGACTGCAGCACGAACGGCAGGATCAGCTCGCCCGCCCCGAACTTGTCACCGACCTCCTTCATGGCCGGCAGCAGCACATTGTTCAATACATCCACCGCCGCGCGATCCCGCACCGCGACCGGCAGCGAACGAAGGTAATCGCCCGCCGCAGAAGTTCCCGCAGTGGACGTTCCCGTTCCCGCTCCCGACAACGATCCCGATCCCGCTCCCGAATTCGTTGAATCGGATCCCGAGCCCGATCCCGAATTCGTTCGCGACGCGATCGCCGCCTCCACCACGTCCTCGATCCCTTCCTTCTTGCGGTGCAGGATCTTCCAGTGGACGGCCGCGTCGGGGGTCATGCCCTCCGTCGGATCGCCCGCCTCGTCCTCCTGCACGGTATGCGACTCATAGAACGCGATGAACTTCGCGAGCGCGTCCTCGCCCCGATCGAAGATCAGGTCGTCCGCGAGCTTCCTCTGTTCCGCATCGATCTCCGCATACGGTGTGATGTGCGCGGGGTTGACGATGGCCATGTCGAGGCCGGCCTCGACGCAGTGGTGCATGAAGACGGAGTTGAGCACAGCGCGCGCGTGCTTCGCGAGGCCGAACGACACGTTGGACACGCCGAGCGACGTCAGTACGCCGGGCAGCTCGCGCTTGATCAGGCGGATGCCCTCGATGGTCTCAATCGCGCTCCTGCGGAACTCCTCGTCGCCGGTCGCGAGCGTGAACGTGAGGTCATCGAAGATCAGTGCGTCGGGCTCGAGGCCGTACTCGTCGCACACGATGTCGCGGATGCGGCGCGCGATCTCGAGCTTGCGATCGGCGGTCTTCGCCATGCCCTGTTCATCGATCGTGAGCGCGACCACGACGGCGCCGTGCTCGACGACGTGCGGCACCACGCGCTCGATGCGCTCGCGACCGTTCTCGAGGTTGATCGAGTTGACCGCCGCACGACCGGGATAGCGCTTGAGCGCCGCCTCGACGACGTCGTACTCGGTCGAGTCGATCATGAGCGGCGTCTCGACGCCCTGCGCGAGCAGCTTGACGACGGCGCTCATCTGGTCCGCCTCGTCCTGGCGCTCGGTCAGAGCGACACAGACGTCGAGCAGGTGCGCGCCCGTCTCGACCTGCCCGCGTGCGACATCGAGGATGCCGTCGTAGTCATCGGCCAGGAGCAGTCGCTTGATGGC
>DATHVW010000277.1:0-2266 GCA_035461085.1 Longimicrobiales bacterium
GCTGAAGAGCTCGTTCCACGGGTTCTATCCGTCCGACCTGAAACGTGCACAGATCGGCACCGCCGTCGGTCTGTCACTAGTCGTCGATGCCGGGGGATCGGTCATCGATCATGACATCGTGGACCCGAGCTGCTTCGACGCAGCGAACCAGGCGGCAGCAGATCTCGCACGGTCGATACCGTTCGAGCCCGACTCCGGGGCGGCCGGTCGCTGGACCTTTGCGACCGTCACGTTCAACACGGACTCCGTCCGCCTGAAGCTGTTCGGCGACACGATCGCGCGGGACACCACGGCGAGGGCGCCACACGACCCGGACCGGCCGCGCCCCGTCAGCCGGGCGCCACGACTGAACAACCGGCCGACCGTGTCGCGGGCGCTCGTGAGGCGTTATCCAAGGATGCTGCGCGACAAGGGCATCGGCGGATCCGCGGTCGTCCACTTCCAGGTCCGCGAGGATGGTCGTGTCGCCTACAAGACGGTGTCGGCGAGCAGCGGATACTGCGAGCTGGACATGGCTGCAATCGAGGTCGCACGGGTTATGCGTTTCGACCCGGCCACGATCGATGACGAGCCGCTCATGGTCTGGGTGGAGATCCCCATCAATTTCTCGGCGCGCTGATACGCGCCGCGCAGCAACACGGGAGCAGATGACACGAATCGCAACCATCACCGCCATCAGTGCGGCAGCAGCGACACTCGCGACCGCGTGTGCACCGGCGCCAGCGCGCGTGCCGGACGACGCGCCGCAGGCCGCGCCTGCCGGCGGAAACCCGGCGCACGAGGCTCCCCGGGCGGCACGGGTGGTCCCCGGCCTCGAAGTGCTGCTCACCGATTCCGTGCACCTCGTGCGCGGCAGGAATGTGGGCTTCCTGACGAATCAGACGGCCGTCACGTCGAGCGGCGAGAGCGGGATCGACCTGCTGCACGCGTCGCCGGACGTCCGCCTCGTCGCGCTGTACGGACCCGAGCACGGCCTGCGCGGAGGTGTCGAGGGCGGCGTGAAGATCGAGGGCGGCGTGGACGAGCGGACGGGTGTCCCCGTGCACTCACTCTACGGCAGCACGCAGCGGCCGACACCGGAGATGCTGCGCGGCGTGGACGTGCTGCTGTTCGACATGCAGGACATCGGCGCACGGCCGTACACCTTCGTCTGGACGATGGCGATGGCCATGGAGGCTGCGGCCGCGCAGGACATCCCGTTCATCGTGCTCGACCGGCCGAACCCCATCACGGGCAGGATGGAAGGCCCGCTCATGCAGATGGAGATGCGCAACGTCGGCCAGCCTATCACCGGCTACTTCCCCGTACCGCTGCGCCACGGCATGACCGTGGGCGAGGTGGCGCGCTACATCAACGGGGAGTACGACATCGGCGCCGACCTCACCGTCATCCCGGCCGCCGGCTGGCGGCGCGACACCTGGTTCGACGAGACGGCGCTGCCGTGGATCGATCCGTCGCCGAACATCCGCTCGCTCGAGGCCGCACTCACCTATTCCGGCCTGGTCCTGTTCGAGGCGACGAACCTCTCCGTCGGTCGCGGCACCGCGACGCCGTTTTCATTCGTCGGCGCGCCATGGCTCGATCACGCGGCGGTGCTCCGCAGTGTCTCCCGATACGACATGCCCGGCGTCTCGCTCGACACTACGAGCTACGTGCCGGAAGGCGAAGGCTGGGTGCCGTTCCGCGGCGAGCGCGTGCGCGCCATTCACATCGACATCACGGATCGCGATGCGTACCAGCCCGTGTGGATGACGCTCGTGCTCATGAGCGAGATACGCCGACTCCATCCCGATCAGTTCCGCATCACGAATGACGGCATGACGCAGATGCTGGGGTCGCAATGGGCGCGCGACGCGATCGACAGCGGCAGCGACCCGCGCGGGATCTGGAGCCGCTGGCAGAGCGAGCTGGAGCAGTGGGCGCCGGTACGCGGCAGATACGAGATCTACCGGTAGAACGATGAATCTTGGATATCATTCGTCACACGAGCAGTTCGCGCCCTCCGCGCTGCTGGACCATGTGCAGCGCGCGGAGGCCGGCGGCTTCGACGCGGCCATGTGCTCGGACCATTTCCTTCCGTGGAGCGAAGCACAGGGCGAGTCGGGCTACGCGTGGTCCTGGCTCGGCGCAGCGCTTCACGCGCCGAACCTGTCATTCGGCGTCGTGTGTGCTCCGGGCTACCGCTACCATCCCGCGATCATCGCCCAGGCGGCCGCGACGCTGGCCGAGATGAACCCGGACCGGTTCTGGATCGCGGTCGGGTCGG
>DATHVW010000278.1:0-7708 GCA_035461085.1 Longimicrobiales bacterium
CGAGCGCGGCGGCCTCCGTGGCTTCGGTGCCATCAACACCGTTAGCCCCCCCGGTATCGACCGCGCCGACCAGCTCCGGCGAAGCGGGCTCCAGCTCCGCAAGGTCGTCTTCCGTCGCCGGTGGCTCAGCCGGGACTGGCGCGACGGCCGGTGTAATGATGCCGAGCACCGCATACGGGTGCGGCAGGCGTTCCACCACTTCCCGAGCCTCGCCCGCTTCCGCGAGCACCAGCACCGCGCCCGCGCGCTCCACCACGGCCTCGACGCCATCGGCATCCGACGGCACCCAGGCCAGCAGCGTGCCCCGCCGCGCCGCGACTTCCAGCAGCACACGACTCCATCCGTCGTGCCGCAGAATGGCTCCTGGATCGGGAGTGAAGCTGCCCGCAGGCAGAACGTCGTACGCCCCTGCGTCTCCCGGGCCGATCAGCCGCCCGACGGAAACGCCGTATTCGATGAGGTCGATCACCCCCTCGTCGTTCGCGATCCCGGCCTCCTCGTGCAGCGTCGGCCGATCCAGGTCGAGGTCGGCCAGCAGCACACGGCGCGGGCCAGGCCAGCGCGCAGCGAGCGCCGCGGCGGCCCGCGCACCCCAGCCGGACGCACGCGCCCCGGGGGCCACTACCAGCGCGACCGCGGTCAGCGCGGCGGCAGGGCCTCCGATCAGCTCATCGAGCACAGGAGAATCGATACCGTCCGCGAACGGGAACGGCACCTCAGCGGGCCACAAACCCAAGCTTAAACGGGGTGAAAGTCCGGGTAACTACGGGACGGGGTAATGTAGCTTTTGGCGGGGAGCGGCGCGAGGCCGAACCGCCGCTGCTCCGGGAGGCAGGGCCTCTCCACCGCGCCGCCCGCCAACGCGTCCGATCCGTCCCCGAGCCGCGTCCCGAGCCGCGGGGGCTCCAGCGGAGGCCGCGGCGTCTCGAAGCGGGAGCTAGAAGCTCGGTCCGAAGCTGAACGAGAGCATCCCGCTGCGATCCGCGCGGTTCACGGGCCACGCATAGTCCAGGCGCAGGACCGTGTAGAACACATTGATGCGCAGACCCAGTCCGTAACTGAACAGCGGCTCTCGCACCAGGAACGGATCCTCGCCTGCCTTGCGGTCCCACGTGATCGAGACGTCCTGACTCGCGCCCGCGGCGCAGTTGTCGGCGCGGCTGTAATCGGTGATCGCGCACACGCGGCCGTCCCACGCCATCCCGCCGTCGAAGAATGCGACGGCGTCCACCGGCGGGAAGCTGCCGAGGAAGCCGATCTGCAGTTCCGTGATGATCGGGAAGCGCACCTCGGCGTTGACGAACGCGGCGCTCGCGCCGACGAGCTGATCGCGAACGGGACAGCGGGAGAGCGACGTCCGCTCGCCCCAGTGCCGGGAGTCCTCGCACTCATCGCTCGACGGCTTGAACGAGTTGTAGTCGTAGCCGCGGATGTAATAGGGACTGCCCCAGAAGAGGCCAAAGCGCTCCGCATCCCCGCCAAAACGGCTCAGCCCGACGAAGCGCGTCGCGAACACGACCTTCTGCTTCCAGTTTGCGTAGTTCCGGAAATCGACCAGCGCCTCGTTGAACCGGATGTCGCCCAGCGTGCGTGACAGCTGGATGCGGTAGCGACGGCCGACGACCGGGCCCGTCCACCCGAACAGCGAGTTGTCGAAGACCATCGCGATCTCCGGCTGCGCATACGAAAAGCCAGCCGATGACTGATCGATCTCGATCGGCTTGAACGTGCGCGTGTCATAGCCGCGGTAGAGAATGTCGCTCTGGTAGTTGACGCCGGTCATGTTCAGCTCGATGCGACGGAACGTGCTGAACGGATACGACAGACCGACCTGCCCGCCGCGGATGACGTCGCGCAGGAAGATGTTCGCCGCGACCTCGCGCTGCTCACCGCCGATGTCGAGCGGGAAGTACCCGCCGCCGACGTAGCGGTAGAGGGGCACCTGCCAGAGCGCCGCGCTCAGGTTCATGCGACGCTTCAGGAACGTGTACGCGCTGAAGAAACTGGCGTCGGACAGCGACCCGTTGATGCTGCCGGAAACCATCAGATTGTGATTGCCCAGCATGTCCGACAGCGAGATGTAACTGCCGCCGTACACACCGTTGCCGTAGTAGCCGCCGACCTCCGCGCCGATGCTCGGACGACCGATCACATCCGGCGTGAGCTTGACCTTGTAGTCGCGCAGCTCGAACACGCTCGTGTCCGGCAGCGCGAGCGCGGCACTGTCCAGCAGCGCAATGACCGAGACGGGCGCGGGCGCGTTCGGATCACCGGGCAGCTCGAGCGCACTGCGACGGAAGTCACCGTCCGGATCGCGGTAATAGGACGACACGAATCCGGGCCGCTGTGCGCCGGGCGACTGCTCGCCACCCGCGAGTGGCGTGCGGGCGGATTCGGCGAGCGGCACCTGCTCCGGCTGCGCTCCGAGCGGCAGCGGCGCGACTGCGGTATCCGCAACGGCGTTCACCGGCGGTGCTGTCGTCGAGTCGGTAACCGTCGAGTCCGAGGTCGCGGCGGGCACCATTGTCGCCGAGTCGGCGTTGCGATTCGCGGATCCTGCGCTCGCGGAGCCCGCGATCGGCACCGGCGGCTCCGAGCCAGCGCGTGAGGCAACCAGCGACGGAGCCACGCGGCGGCGCGGCAGCGCGAGAGGATCGTCCACCGCGTACGTGTCGTAACCGGCGTTGTGGAAGTACGTGAACAGCATGCGGCCGCTGCGCGACCACGAGATGACCGGGCTCAGCGGAGTGACCGCGATCACACCCGACAGGACGTCGGTGATCTGCGACAGCTCGCTCTGCTGCAGGTCGTAGAGATACAGATTGTTCGTACCATCGCGATCGCTCACCCATATGAGCTTCGTGCCGTCGGGCGACCACGCGGGATTGATGTTCTTGCCCTCTTCCTGCTGCGGCAGCACGTCAATGCGATGAGTCGCGACGTCCATGACGGCGATGCGCGTGTTGCCATAGACGAGCAGGTCGAGATCGGTGCCGCTCCGATCTGTCGTGAACGCGATACGCGAGCCGTCGGGTGACCACGCCGGCAGCAGGTCCGCATACTTGTCATTCGTGAGCCGGGTGAGGCTGCCGTCGAGATCGGTGACGAACAGGTCGCTGATACCGCCGTCCAGTCCCGTGAAGACGATCCGGCTGCCATCCGGCGCCCAGCTCGGCGCCGAGATGCCGTTCAGATCGAACTTCATCTTCCTCGACATCCGGCCGCGCTGCATGTCGTACACATACAGGGCGTCCTGGCCGCCGTCCTTCGCCGCGAACGCGATGTAGCGACCGTCGTGCGAGAACGATGCGCCCGAGTTCATGTAGCGCAGCGACTCCAGGCCGGCGTCGCGGGCACTGCCGACGAGCCGCTTCTTCACCTTGCCGGTGCGCGCGTCCGCCAGCCACAGGTCGAACGCGAAGCCGTCGTGCTGCGACAGATAGACGAAGTCGTTGCCATCCGGCGAAATGGCCGGAGCGAGATACCACGGATCGTAGAGCTTGTCGTGCCGCGTGAGTCGCTCGGCGAACTCGTCCGGCTGATCGTACTCGGTCACCTGGGCCAGGTACGTCGTCCGCACTTCCGCCTGCCACTCCTGATTCAGCTCGTCGAGCGAGAGGCCGAGCGTCGACGTAAACGCGCGCTCGATGCCGATGCGCGGCGCCTTCTGCAGCAGGATGCCGACCACCTCATCGCCCCACTTGGAGCCGATGAACGACCAGAGCGACTGGCCGAAGCGGTACGACAGGTAGTCGTCGCGCTGCGACATCTCATCGATCGAGCGCAGGTAGCCCTTCAGTACGGCGTCGCGCAGCCAGCTCACCGTGTGCGCGTCGATGCGGCCGATCGACAGATATTCCGCCATGCCTTCCATGAACCACAGCGGCAGCCGGGCCGTGAACGGCGACGCTTCATTGACGACGCCGCGGCGGAAGATCACGTCGTACTGGAAGCCGTGCACCAGCTCATGGGTAAGCACGTGGTCGAAATCCGCGTACGATCCCGTGAACGGCAGGATCATGCGGCTCTTCAGCGATTCGGTGACGCCTCCCGTGCTCTCGTCCAGAAACCACGGGAGCGCGTTCGTCTGCTGGAAGTCGGTATGAGAGGCGTAAATGATGAGCGGCTTGCGCTCGTCGAACTCGTGCTGGAGCACGCGAGACAGGCGGGCGTAGGAACGCTCCACCATGCGCGCGGCGTCGAGGGCTGCCTCCCGCTCCTGCGGGTAGTAGTAGACGTCGAAGTGCTCTGTGCGGATGATCTGGAAATCGAACGCGCGATACTGAACCTTGTTGCGGCCGAAGTACTGCGCATGGGCGGACGCCGCCATGAACAGCGGCGCACAGCACGCTGCGATCAATACCGCCAGCAGACTCCGCCTCATGGGCCTCCTACTCGTCTTCGAGCGCCTGTACCGGTGCGTCCCCCCAGAGCCGCTCGAGCTGATAGAACTCGCGGGCAGCGGGGTGGAAAACATGTACGACGAAATCGATGTAGTCGATCAGGACCCAGCGCCCGGAGCGGAGACCCTCGACGTGGCTCGGCCGGACACCCTCCTTCTTCAGCTCCTCGATGATGTGCTCGGCGATGGAGCGGGCGTGCATGTCGGACGTACCGCTGACCAGAAAGAAGAAGTCCGTTGCATTGGAGATCCCGCGCAGGTCCATCACCAGCATGTCGACGCCCTTGCGGTCGGCGGCCAGCTCCGTGGCGCGCTCGAGGACGGGCGTCATTTCGATCTGTGTGGTCGTCTCGTCAGATGCCATGTACCGTGGTCGTATGGGGTGGCCGATCCGGATTTTATGCAGGATCCGCATAATCGGGGCCCTCAATCATAACAGGAACGCGCCAGCAAGGGCCACCGGGACGCCCCGGACCAGGCTTCACTTTGCGGGTAAGCCGCGTTCAGCCATGGATGCGCCCCAAGACCAGTGGTATCGTCGAATCATGGGACGCCGATTGAGACCACACCTGCCCGGTACGCCGTTCCACGTGACCGCCCGTCTCCAGGGGCGGGCGGCGTGGTTCACCGAAATCGAACGAGCGGTGGCGCTTCGAATACTCCACGCGCCGCGGCGGAGTGACGCGGATCTGCTGGCTTACGCGGTAATGCCCAACCACCTGCATATGGTCATAGTGCAGGGCCGGCAGCCTCTCAGTCAGTTCATGCAGCCGCTGCTCCGGCGTATCGCGCTTCTGGTGCAACGGTGCACCGGGCACGACGGGCACGTATTCGAACGTCGTTTCCGGGCTTCGCCGTGTCTGGACGCGGAATACTTCCGAAACGCCGTCGCGTACGTGCATCTCAACGCTCTCCGGGCCAACCTGTGCCCCAGCCTGGATGCGTATGAATGGTGCTCGCATGGCGCGTACTCCGCGCCGGGGCACACGCTCGAAGGCACAAGGAACGGTATTTCAGTGGGACGGGCATTGAGGGTTTTCGCGGCACGTAACGGTGACAACCTCACTCGGTGCCAGGCTAACTACCTGCTTTTCATGGATTGGCGACGCGCCATGGACGCCTATCGCGCCGCCGGCGAAAACGGGTTGCAGATGGATCTCCCCCCGGCCCAGCCGAATACGGCAGGTGGCGATGCTCACTGGGACAGTAACTATTCGTCGATCCGGGTCCTGGACGAGGCGGGCCGCCGCCCGCGGCAGGATCTGCCCGAGATAGCACGCGGCACCCTTTCGGAGCTAGCGCCCGACATGGAGCTCGAGATGCTCCGAGCGGGCTACAGGACGAAAGCTATCGTGCGGGTTCGGCGCCGCTTTATCCTGCGAGCGCTGCTGGCTGGCCACAGAAGCGGCGTTATCGCCCGCTTCCTGAATATCGCGCCCACGACCGTCAGTTCGGTGCGCACAGCCGCAATGCACGAAGGCCGCTGAGCGCACGTGGAAACTGCATGCGCACAGCGGCCATAACCGTAAAATGAAGCCAGGTCCGTGGCTATTAAGCCAGGTCCGGGGCTATTCAGCCTTGATGACCCAGACCTTGATCTCCGGCTTCACCTCAGGGTGCAGCTTGACCGCCACCGGGAACACACCCAGCGACTTGATCGGCTCTTCCAGCTCGATCGAGCGGCGGTCGATCTCGAAGCCGAGGCTCTGCTCCGTGTTCAGGCGATCGGCGATATCCGCCGTCGTGATCGAGCCGAACAGCTTCGACTCCTCGCCCGCCTTCGCGTGGAACGTCAGCGACACACCCTCCAGCTTCGACGCCCGGCGCCGTGCCTCGAGGAAGTCACGCTTCGCCTTTGCCTCGCCCTTCGCACGCTCTTCCTCGATCGCGCGCAGGTTCGCGGTCGTCGCCTCGAAGGCGTAGCCGCGCGGCAGCAGGTAGTTGCGTGCGAAACCCGGCTTCACGGTGACGATCTCGCCCGCGTCGCCCAGCTTGTCGATGTCCTGCCGCAGAATGACTTTCAGATTCTTCATCGTACTCTCCCTCAGGAGCCGGGGGTCGACGACGCCTGTCGCCGCGCCCGTATGTCGAGCCAGGTATCGGACAGCCCCACGAGAAACGTGGTCGCCATCACGAACGGAGTCAGAAACAACACCAGCAGTGCGCCGATCACCATACCGACCGGACCCGACGCACCCCCGATCACCAGCAACACGGCCGCCCCGCGCAACGCGTAGAGCACGGCCATGAACAGCAACAGATTCTCTCCCACGCGAGTCGCGATCTGGTCGATCGGCAGCAGCAGCAACGCCACGCCTGCGATCAGAATCCAGACCAGCTCATCGCGGAACCGGAAATCGCGCCACCGCGCCAGCGGGTACGCGGTTCCCTGCGCCACCCTGCCGAACGCCCACCACGCGACGCCGAGCCCGGCGAGCGAGACCAGCGCGAGCAGCGCCGGAAACAGCCGGCCCTGCATGTCCGCGACCTGGAACAGCATCTCGCGCATGTCCACGCCGACACTCTGGCTCGCGTTCGACGTCTGCCAGACCGCGAGCACCTGTGCCGCCCGCGATCGCAGGTGAGACGCTATCGCACTCTCCAGGATCGCGAACCCGCCGCGGTTGACCGCGAGCAGGATCGTGACCGTCGCCGCCGTGGCGCCGACGGCGCTGAGTGCGCGCGGCAGAAACGTCCAGCGCGGCATCAGCACCACCATCACCACAAACCATGCGCCGAGCAGCAACGCCCAGCCCCGCTCGAAGTACCAGAGCACATCGTGCACGGGCGATCCGCCGAACGCCAGCCAGCAGATGAACGCGCCGAGCGCAAGGAACAGCGGACGACGCGGCGGCAGCGCGATGAACAACAGCGCGAGCGGCACGAACATCAGCAGCGCCGGCTGCACCACGGAGAGAAAGGCCGTCGCGAGGGCAAGCCCCGCGACTCCCGCCCACCCGCGGCCACGCTGCGCCGCCGTCACTTCAGTCCTGATACCCCTTCACGTACGGCAGCAGCGCCAGGTAGCGCGCACGCTTCACCGCCGTGCCCACCTGCCGCTGATGACGCGCGCACATGCCCGTCATCCGCCGCGGCAGGAGCTTGCCCTGCTCCGTCACCAGCCGCCGCAGCGTGCTCTCATCCTTGTAATTCACGTACCGTACTCCCGCTTCACAGAACGGGCAGTTCTTTGCCGGACGAGCCATGACCTATTCCTCCTCGTCGTCGTCGTCATCACGCGGTTCGCGCGTGGCGATCGACATCGGTGCGGTCGGCTCGCCCTCGTGCAGCACCACCAGGTAACGC
>DATHVW010000279.1:0-3569 GCA_035461085.1 Longimicrobiales bacterium
CGCGCAGGCGACAACCGGCAAGATTCAGGGGCGCGTCGTATCGTCGACAGGCCAGCCGATCAGCTCGGCTCAGGTCTCCATCGACGGGACGAGCCTCGGAAACATCACCAACGATGAAGGCTTCTACTTCATCAACGAAGTACCCGCGGGTCTGCACACGATCCGCGCGCAGAGCATCGGCTTCCAGACTACCGCCGTCGAGAACGAGCGTATCCTGGCCGGCCAGACGTCCACGGTGAACTTCACGCTGAACGAGGCCGCCGTCGAAATAGCCGCCCTGATCGTTCAGGGTGAGCGCAACCCGCTCGTCCCCCGCGACCAGGTCTCGTCCCGCTCGATCGTGACCGGCGAGACGATCGACCAGCTGCCGCTCGACAATGCGGCGTCGATCATCACGCTCCAGCCGGGCGTCATCTCGACGAACGACGGGTTCTCGATTCGCGGCGGTCGCGAAGGCGAGCACGGCGTATACGTCGATGGCGTTCCGATTCGTAACCTCCGCACCGGCGACAACGAGACACTCGAGCTGGGCACCAACTCGCTCGCGCAGGTGGACGTCACGACGGGCGGTATCAACGCCCGTTACGGCAACTCGCAGTCGGGCGTCGTCAACTACGTGACGCGCACCGGTGGCAGCCAGTTCGGCGGAACGGTCTCGTTCCTGACGGACCGGCTCGCGCCCGAGAGCATCCGCGGCGGCTTCACGCGCGGCGAGATCTCGCTGGGCGGCCCGATGCCGTGGGTCAACAACCTCAGCTTCTTCTCGAGCATCACGGCCGAGGGCAACAAGTATCAGTCACAGGTCCAGGGCCACCCCTACTCGCTCTGGGTGCCCGCGGGTGTCGATACCACGTTCCGCATCGCGCGCACCAGCCAGGTGACGACGGGCGGCGCGGTGGACAGCGTCGACGTCGTGGTGCCGAACTTCGTGGAGTGGGACAACGGTCCCAACCTGCCGACCGGTGTCAGCGACGAGATCAACCTGACCACTAAGCTGACGTACAGCCTGCCGCGCGGTTCGAAGGTCGACCTGACGTACTACTACAACCGCGACCAGTCGATTTCCCGGGGGGTGACCTCCATCCTGAACCCGGACGCATGGGGCGGCAGCTTCAACTCCCGCAACATGCTGACGGCGAGCGGCTACTTCCTGCTCGCGCAGTCCTCCGAGCGCGCACTCGCGCTCGACCTGCGCGCCAGCTACATGGACCAGTGGGCGCAAAGCGGCGACCTCGCCCGCGACTGGCAGGACGACCACCTCTTCCCCGCTCTCGGCTTCAACGTCAGCTCGCTCGACTTCGTCTTCGATCCGGATGACTATCCGGTGACCGACGAGATGATCCTGGCGATCCGCTCGGGCGTTCTGCCGACGCGCATCCTCTCGATCATGCCCGGTCGCAGCGAGCTCACGACGCGCCAGGGTGTCGAGGGCGTGTCGCAGTCACTGCGCATCAACCCGTACGGCATGCGCACCGGTTGGGAGCTCAGCGGCATCGGCAACTCGACGCAGGCGTACACGGAAGAGAAGCGCTGGTACTTCGCCGGTACTGCCGACTGGCAGGTCAACCGCTTCAACCGCATGTGGATCGGCGGCGAGATGACGCGGGGCGATACGAAGACCATGTCCGTTCCGCTGTACGACGGCACGCCGAACGCCTCGGCGTACGAGCCTGTCACGGCCGGCCTCTATGCCACCAACCGCCTCGACATTGGTGACGTGGTGCTCGAGGGTGGCGTGCGCATGGACTACTACAAGCCGACCGGCGAGTTCTCGCGTCTGCCGGGCTTCGTGACGTTCATCCCTGACTCGCTCAAGGGTGACGCCTGGCTGCTGACGCCGGGAACGGAGCCGTGGGAAGACCGCCTGACGCCGGTGCAGGACTGCGGTGGCGCCGCCACGGCAGCCGACCGCACCAACGCGGTGACGGGCGAGGTGGTCTGCAAGAACAACTTCGTCGAGGCCAAGACACAGACGACGTTCAGCCCCAAGCTGATGGTGTCGTTCCCCGTCACGGCGACATCGACGTTCCGCCTGTCGTACAGCCACAACGTGCAGCCGGCGGCACTCACGACGCTGCTCAACCGCGCCGTGACCGACCTGTCGTCCACGAACACGAACGCAACGTTCGGCCGCGACGTCGATCTGCCGAAGAGCGTGCTCTTCGAGGCCGGCTATCGCCAGGTGTTCGGCGGCAACACGGTCGTGGACGTGGCGGCGTACTCGCGCAACACGCGCAACGCGCTGACGTACCGCGCGGTGCAGTACACGAACCCGGTCACGACCGCACCGGTCAACCTGCTCGTGCTGACGAACGCCGACTACTCGCTCACGCGCGGCATTGAGCTCGACGTCCGCCGCCGCATCAGTGACTTCGCGGACCTGGCGCTCAACTACTCGTTCCTCGACGCGAAGGGTACGGGCTCCGATCCGTTCACGTACACGGGTCTGATCCTGCGCCGCAACACGAACGTGTCGATCGTGACGGGTGAGCGCGTCGATCCGCCGGAGCTGCTGATGACGCTCGACCAGAGCCGTGCCCACAACCTGTCGGGCACGCTGGCAATGCAGTTCGGCGAGGACCAGATGGAGGACAGCCGGGTCGGCAACGCGATCCTCGCGGACCTCGGCATCTTCGCGACGTTCCAGATGGCGTCCGGTCTGCCGTACACGCGCCTGCGCAACGTGGGTGATGGACAGACGGGCCCGCCGACGGTCGCGGGTCAGGGCGGCACGGCGGCCGAGGAGCTCAATGCCTCGCGCGGGCCGGGCCTGCTGCGATTCGACACGCGTATCACGAAGGGCTTCAACGTCTTCGGTCTCGCGAGCCGCGCGTTCGTCGATCTCCGCAACCCGTTCAACATCGCGAACACGAACGAAGTGTTCATGGAGACCGGCGAGCTGACGAACGACGTGTGGTACGATCGCCAGATCGCGACGACGCTCTCCACGCAGAGCGGTCTCGGCACCGTGCGCGACATGGTGATCGCCGACTGGACTGCGGAGAACGCGGTGAACCGCTACATGCTGGCACAGGCCGAGAAGCGCTTCGGCGACGGCGATGGCGTGTTCACCGTCGAGGAAATGACCAACGCGTGGGGAACGTACTTCAACTACGCATCAAGTGACGCGCCGTTCCGGATGCGGACGTCCAACCAGTCGCTGCGACTGGGCCTGGAGTTCACGTTCTGATTGATCGATTGGAGGCCGGGTGCGCGTGTGTGCGCGTACCCGGCCGCTGGATGAGACACCAATGCCCTCCATTTCGGGAGAGAACATGAGTCGCACAACGTGTAACGACCGGTCCGGTCGGCCGCGGTGGCGCGCAGGCTTTATGGGCGCGCTGCTGGCCCTGGTGCTGGTCCCGGCGCTCGCGTCCGCGCAGAGCACCGATGACAAGTACCAGAATCGGAACCGGGACAGCAATTTCAACCTCGCCTCATCACCGACCACGGTGCTGCGGGTGAACCAGTATCAGTGCGGTCTGGTGTCGAACGGCGCCACCTGCACCGACGTCTTCGACAGCCCGACCGGCGGCGGCGGCTTCTGGCCGACCGGCTCGCCGAACCAG
>DATHVW010000280.1:0-1987 GCA_035461085.1 Longimicrobiales bacterium
CTCCCTACCTGCTGATCCCGCTCGGCGTCTTCGTCACGCCGCCGAGCTGAACCAGCCTGCGCGCGGACGGGGTGGCGGCGAGGCCACCCAGAGCGGTCTCGCGATAGGCCACCGGCATCTTGCGACCGACCTCGCCCATCACGTCGATCACCTCGTCCGCGGTCACGGGGAAGTCGAGGCCGGCGAGTGCCATCTCCGAGGCGGCGATCGCCTGCATCGCGGCCGACGCGTTCCGGTAGATGCACGGGATCTCCACGAGTCCGCCGATCGGGTCGCAGATCAGGCCGAGCATCCCCTGGAGCGAGAGCGCGACGGACGTCGCGACCTGCGCGTTGGTGCCGCCCGCGATCCAGCACACCGCCGCGGCGCCCATGGCGGCCGCAGTGCCGGTCTCCGCCTGGCAACCGCCCTCGGCGCCCGAGAGCGATGCGCGATGCGCGATGACGCCGCCGATTCCACCGGCAACGAGCATCGCGTCGACGAGCTTCTCTTCGTCCAGCTCCAGGAACTCACCGACGCTCATCAGGATCGCGGGCAGCACGCCGGCCGCACCGGCCGTCGGCGCGGCGACGATCAGACCCATTGCCGCGTTGACCTCGAGCGTGCCGATGGCGCGGGCGAGCGTCGTGGTGACGCGCGGGCCGAGCAGGCGCGGTCCGTTGTCGAACAGCCGCTTTGCCCGTCCGCCCGTCAGCCCGCTCGGCGATCGCGTCTCGCCCCTGAGCCCCTCGTCGATGGCGCTGCGCATCACGCGCAGGGTGCGACGGATGCGGGCGCGGATCTCCTCCGCGGACACACCGCTCTCGTCCACCTCCATCTGAAGCACGACATCCGGCAGCGGGCGGCCGGATTCGTCGGCCTCGCGTACCAGTGATTCGACTGACTTGTGCATGCTGTTCCACTACTCCCGGACGGCTGCGGGCACCGCGATGATGGCGATGCTCCGGCCGGCACCCTACTTTACCGCATCCTTCGTGCACCGCCAACTGGCGGTGCAGGTTCAATCCAGCCCGGACACCCCATGATGCGCACGCCCGCATACCTGTCGGCGATGGCCGTGATCCTCTGTGCCGCCACCGTCCCGACCACCGCCAGCGCTCAGGCCGCGCCCATCCGCGAGACAGAGTCCGTGCCGCCCGCGCCGGCGCTGACGGCAGCGACGACGAGCGAGCTGCACGATGCCGTGACACGCTTCGGCATCGACCGCGCTGCACTCCTGCGCCGGCATGACGCACCGTGGTCGGCCACGCGGCGCGAGCGGCTCCGCTCGTTCTACGAGGGGTGGACGCAGCGGCTGGCAGGACTGCCGTTCGACTCGTGGGATGCCGAGTCGCGCATCGATTACATACTGCTGCGCGCGGAGCTGGCCTACGAGCTGGCACTGCTGGAGCGGGAAGAGCGCATGGCCGTCGAGATGGCGCCACTGCTGCCGTTCAGCGGTGACATCGTGCGCCTCCAGGAAGCCAGGCGCGATCTCCAGAACATGGACGCGCCGGCAGCCGCGCGCACCCTGGCGGCGCTTGCCGCTAACATCGATCACACGCGTCGCGCGGTGGAAGCGGGCGCGCGCAATGCCGGCAACGCGTCAGAGGGTGCACGTGCGCAGAACGATGCGCGCGCTGCAGCAGCCGCGACGAACGACACCGTCGCACCGATCCGGACCACGCCCATCATCGCGTTTCGCACGGCCGCCGCCGTCAACGATCTGCGCCAGACGCTGGAGCGGTGGTACCGGTTCTATTCGGGATACGACCCGCAGTTCACGTGGTGGGCCGCAGCGCCGTACGAGCGCACGAATGCAGCACTCGAGTCCTATGTGAAGACCCTGCGCGAGAGGGTCGTCGGCATTCGCGAGGGTGAAGACGATCCGATCCTCGGCGACCCGATCGGCACGGAGGGCCTCCGCGCGGACCTGGCCCACGAATTCATCCCGTACACGACGGCCGAGCTTGTCGCGATCGCGGAACGCGAGTTTGCCTGGTGCGAG
>DATHVW010000281.1:0-4591 GCA_035461085.1 Longimicrobiales bacterium
CCGGCGAGAAGGTCGTGCTGCGACTGCTCGACTCGAGCAACGCGGGGCAGCGGCTCGATCAGCTGGGCATGGACGGCGTTCTGCACGACCGGCTCTCGCGCCTGCTCGCCCGCAGTCACGGCGTGCTGCTCGTGACAGGGCCGACGGGCAGCGGCAAAACCACGACGCTGTATGCCGCGCTGTCCGCGCTCGACCGCGACCGCCGCAACCTCGTCACGCTCGAGGATCCGGTCGAGTACCGGCTGCAGGGGCTCACACAGGTGCAGGTGCACCGCAAGGCGGGGCTCGGCTTCCCCGCGGCGCTGCGCGCCGTGCTGCGGCAGGACCCGGATGTGATCATGGTGGGCGAGCTCCGCGACCGCGAAACGGTCGAGATCGCGCTGGCGGCTGCGCTCACCGGTCACCTGGTGCTTTCCACGCTGCACACCAACGACGCGGCCTCCGCGCCCGCGCGCCTGCACGAGATGGGTGCCCCCGCCTACCTGGTGGCGGGCGGGCTCATCGGCGTGCTCGCACAGCGGCTCGCGCGCAAGCTGTGCGTGCACTGCCGGGCACAGCGAACTGCGCACGCCGAGGATCTCGTGGCGTTCGGACTGCCCGCGCGCGACGCGCGCGTGTTCGCGCCCGTCGGCTGCCGCCGCTGCGATGGTACCGGCTACCGGGGTCGCATCGGTGTCTACGAGCTGCTCGTCGTCTCACCGGGACTGCGTGAGCGCATCGTGCGACGTGCCCCGGCGGACGCACTGCTCGAGCTCGCGCGCGCCGAGGGCTTCACGTCGATGGGCCAGGATGCGTGGGCCAAGGTGCAGGCGGGACTCACCAGCATCGCCGAGGTCGCACCTCTGCTGCTGCAGGCGGAGCTGGAAGGGGCCATCTGCCGGGCGTGCGGCGCGCCAGTGCGCGCCCGCTTCAACGCGTGCACGGCCTGCGGCGCATGCCTGCGGCCGCGGTGTGCATGCGGCGCGCGGCTGGACGATGCCTGGCGCCACTGCCCCGCGTGCGCGCGGCCTACGACTCCAGCGTCTGGTTGAAGCTGTCGGCGACCTGCCGCAGAAGACGGTCGATGCGGTCGCCCGTGGCCGGGAACAGGTGACGGTCGGAGACACGGTTCAGCGCGACGCGCAGTGCCGGGAAGAAATCCGCACAGTTGCGGTAGAGCTCGGCAATGCCGTGCTGTTCCGCCTCGTTGAAGCGTGCCGCCTGACGGTAACCGGCGGAGCCCATCTCCTCGTAATAGGAGATCGGCGGCGCGGCGCGGCGGTTCACGCGCGCCGTGATGTGATCGGGAAAGAGACCGCTGAGCCAAAGCGCGAACTCGCCCAGGTGCGCGCGCAGCATGAACGCGCGCCGACCCTCGGACTGATCGGCCGCGGCCATGATGTCTACCAGATAGCGGTACTCCGTATTGTCATCGGCGATGTGATACGCGCGTCCGCCGCGGCCGAACGCGGAGATGAGTCCTGCCAGGTAGTCTGCAACACCGCGATCGGTGATGCCGCCCTCGAGCAGCGCGTGCCGTACCAGCACGTAGAACACCAGCTCCGGGCGCGCACTGCTGAACTGCGAGCCCGAGAGCAGCGCGTTCAGTGTGCGCGGATCGTCCAGGATGAGGTCGAGGCCTTCTTCGCGCAGTCTCTCTTCCTCACGCTCGCGGTCGGATTCCGAGCCGCGCGTCAGCAGCCAGATGACGAACCTCGCATCGGCGCGATCGAAGGAGCTGCGTATGGTAGGCAGAATCATGCGTTCGTCCTCCGCTTCTCGGAGCCGCTCAGCTCTGAACCACGACCAATGGCGTTGAATCGCGTCTTGCCCGGGGAGGGGGACGCGTCTAAACTTGCGGGCCGACGGCCCCGCCTCGCGTCTTCATCACTTTACAGCCGTCACAGGCAAAAGATCCAGAGTCATGTTCCGACCCGTGCAGAGGCTGCTGAGGCTCGACCGGCTGGAACGGCGCCTGTTCGGGTGGCTCCTGCTGCTCACGCTCCTGCCCATGTTCGCGCTGCTCGGCGCCGGCTACATCGTGACCGCACGCTCGCTCGACTGGGTCGGCACGCTCGGCCCGTGGGACAGTGTGGCGGAGTCCGGCCGCACGCTCATCGACGCCGCCGGGCCGGCCGCGGAGGATGATGCGGAGCTGGCCGTAGCGCTGGAGGTTCATCGCCGGGAGCTGTCGAGCTCGCTGGTGCTCGCACGCCGGTGGCGCTTTCTCGGCGAGCGGCTCGGCGCTGCCCTGCCGTGGATCGCGCTGCTGCTCGGTATCATCCTGACGGCTCTCGCGCTCTGGGTCGGGCGGCGGCTGGCCGTCCAGCTGGCCCGACCCATCAAGGAGCTGGCAGGCTGGGCCGAGCAGCTCCCCGCAGGCGGGGCGCTCCCCGGGCCGCGCCCGCAGGAGGAGCGCGAGGTGCGCGAGGTGCGCGCGTTGCGCGACGCCATGCGTGTGGCGTCCGTGCGGATCGGTGAAGCGCACGCCCGCGCACTGGAGACCGAGCGCGTGCGCGCGTGGGGCGAGATGGCGCGACGTGTCGCGCACGAGATGAAGAACCCGCTCACGCCGCTGCGCCTGGCCGCCCACCGGCTGTCGCGGCATCCGGACGCTGATGGCGGCCTGCGCGAGCCGCTCGATGTCATACGGGAGGAAACCGGCCGTCTCGAGGAGCTGGCGCGCCAGTTCGCGGTGCTCGGTCGTCCATCCACGGGGCCGGCCAGCGAGGTGGACGTGCGCGAGCTGCTCGAGCGCATGCTGGACAGCGACGTCCCGCCAGGCATCGCCGTACGACTCGATGCCGCCGCGGATGTCCCGCTCATTCGCGCGCACTACGACGCGCTCCAGCGCGCGTTCCGCAACCTCATCCGGAACGCCGTGGAGGCCATGGACGACGCCGGGTCGCGCAGAGAGCTGACGGTCGATATCCGCACGGCCGGCCCCGACCTCCGCGTGTCGGTCGCTGACACGGGCCATGGCATCCCGCCGGAGCGGATCGAACGGCTGTTCGAGCCGGACTTCACCCTCAAGGCCGGCGGAACAGGACTGGGTCTCGCGGTGGTACGCCAGGCGGTAGCCGCGCACGGCGGCCGCGTCTCCGCCCGATCGCGGGCGGGCGGCGGTGCGGAGTTCATTGTGGAGCTGCCGCTCGTGCCGCGGGTGCCCGATGTCGAATGACCCATCCCGGGGCGCACCCGATTCCGTTCATGCGCGGGGCATGCTGAGCGCGACTCTTGCGACCTGCCGGAGAAAACACGCAATAACCGTCATGGAGCCATCGATGACACGACTCGTGCGCACCGCCGTTCTGCTGCCCCTGATCGCGCTCACCATTACCGCATGTGCGGTGCGCCTCGGCGGACCCAGCCCCGAGGAATACGACGTTGCTGCAGTGTTCGAGCTGCGCGACGCGGATGCGGACGCGGTCGCCGCGAGGCTCCGGGATATCGGCGCCGAGATCGTGCTGATGGCTGCCGAGCGCCAGGACAGCGCGTGGTTCAACTATGTCGGTCATACGGCCGGCCTGTTAGTCAGCGGGCCGGGCACGACGACGGGCCGCGGCTATGCATTCATGACGACGCCCGCGCTGGAGATCCTCGGCGACACCACGCTCGTGCTGCCGGTCCAGGGCGGCGGCAGCGTGCACATGCACGATGCGCTGTACAGGATCGACGAATACCGCAACATCGACCTGATGCTCGTACGACTCGAGGGCCCCGATCTGCGCATCGCCGTACGGACGCTGCTGAACTACATCGCCACGGACGTCCCGGCGGATGCGCCGCTCCTGCTCGCGCTCGACGGTCCGACCGCCGCGATCGCCGACAGCGCGGCGACGATGATCCGCGCGACGATCGGTGATGCGTCCGAGTGCCGCGAGGACGAGCAGGCAGCCGCACCCGCAGTGCGCCTGCTCTATGGTCCGTCCGCGCGCGTGAGCTGCCTGTCCGCGCGCAACATCACGGGCGTTACGACGGGTATCGTGGCGCGGCTCGAGGTGGGTCGCTGACCACGCAATGGCCGACATCCTGATCGTTGACGACGAGCCCAACATCCGGCGACTCCTCGCGAGCCTGCTGGAAGCGGAGGGTCACGCGGCCAGGACTGCGGCATCGGGGGAGGACGGGCTCGCGGCCGTGGCCGATCGCGAGCCGGACGTGGTCCTGCTCGACCTGGCGCTTCCCGGCGCCAACGGACTCGAGATCCTCGCGACACTCCGCACGTCACATCCCGCGCTGCCCGTCGTCATGATGAGCGGGCGCGCGACACTGACGGATGCGGTGCGTGCGACGAAGATCGGGGCGTTCCATTTCATCGAGAAGCCGCTCTCGGCCGAAGCCGTGCTGCTGACTGTGGCCAGCGCCATCGAGCTGCGGCGCGCGCGCGAGCTGACGCGCACGCTCACTGCCGAGCTGAGCGCGGGCGCCCGGCTCGTCGGCTCGAGCCGTGTGCTCAAGCGCGTGCGCGAGCTGCTCGAGCAGGTGGCGCCGACGGACGCGCGCGTGCTCATCACCGGCGAGAGCGGGACGGGCAAGGAGATGGCCGCCGCGGCGCTGCACGAGCTCTCTCCGCGCGCGGCCGGACCGTTCGTGCGCGTGAACAGCGCTG
>DATHVW010000282.1:0-7657 GCA_035461085.1 Longimicrobiales bacterium
CACGTGCTGGTCGAGGAAGATCATTTCTCGCTCACGGTGGACGAGCCGGTGGCGTACAGCAGGCCGTCGATCGACGTGTCGCTGGAGAGTGCTGCCGATTCGTGGGGGCGGCGCCTGGTGGGCGTCGTGCTGACGGGCGCGAACCGCGATGGCGCCAGTGGCCTGCGCCGCGTCCGCGATGCGGGTGGCATCGCGCTGGTGCAGACGCCGGCGACCGCGGAGGTGGACATCATGCCAGCGGCCGCTGCCGCAGCGGTGCCGGACGCGGAGCTGCTCACGCTCGAAGAGCTGGCGGCGCGGCTGATTCAGCTGACTGCGGCGGAGACCGCGGTGCGGAGGCCGGCATGAACGGTCCACGCGCATCGATCCTGATGGTTGACGACCGGCCCGAGAACCTGGTGGCCCTGGAGGCGATCCTCGAGCCGCTGGGACACAGGCTCGTGCGTGCTCATTCGGGGGAGGAAGCGCTCCGCCACGTGCTGCGCGAGGACTTTGCCGTCGTCCTGATGGACGTCCAGATGCCGGGAATGAACGGGTTCGAGACGGTGCAGATCATCAAGTCGCGCGAGCGCTCGAAGCATCTGCCGATCATCTTCCTCACGGCCATCAGCAAGGACGAGCAGTACGTCTTCGAGGGCTACAGCGCGGGCGCGGTGGACTATCTGTCGAAGCCGTTCAACCCCGCGATCCTGCGTTCCAAGGTCGCCGTGTTCGTGGACCTGTTCCTCAAGAACGAGCAGATCCGCGAGCAGAGCGAGCAGCTGCGTGAGAGCGAGCGTCGCACGCTCGAGCTGCAGCACCAGGCGCGGATACAGGAGTCGGATGCACGCTTCGCCGAGATCGTCGATTCCGCGATGGAAGCCATCATCACGTTCGGCGACGACCGCCGCGTCACGGTGTTCAACGGCACGGCCGAGCAGATCTTCGGCTGCCCTCGTGACGAGGCGATCGGGCGCCCGGTCGATGACTTCTTCGTCCCGCCGCTCGACAGCCGGGTGATCGAGCGGCTGCTGAAGTCGCACGCAGAGGGTGGCGGGATCCGACGTCAGGAGATGACCGGACGCCATTCCAGCGGCGCCGAGTTCCCCGTCGAGATGTCGGTATCGTGTCTCGAGCTCGATTCGGAAAACGTCTACACGGTCATCGTGCGCGATATCACTGCCCGCCGGCAGGCTGAGGAGGCGCTGCGCATGCAGGCCGAGTCGCTCGCCGCGAGGGGTGAAGAGCTGCGCTCGCTCAATGAGGAGCTGAGCCGGCGTCAGGAAGCACTCGAGGAGGCGATGTCGGCGCGCAGCCGGTTCTACGCATCCATGAGCCACGAGCTGCGCACACCGATCAATGCGATTCTCGGCTACACGTCGCTCATGCTGGAGGACGTGTACGGCACGATGACGGACCAGCAGGTGTTCGGTCTCGAACGCGCCAAGAAGGCGGCGCAGCACCTGCTCGAGCTGGTGAACGACGTGCTCGACCTCTCGAAGATCGAGGCGGGCAAGATGGAGCTGCTCGTCGAGCCCGTCGCGTTCCCCGATGTGGTGAACGAGCTCTTCATCACCGTCGGACCGCTCGCCGAGAAGAGCGGCACGCCGCTGAACGTCAATGCCGCTGGCGAGCCGTTCACCGTGGAAACTGATCCGCGCCGCATACGACAGATCCTGCTGAATCTGCTGTCGAACGCACTAAAGTTCGGCGATGGCAAGCCGGTCACGGTGCACTGCCGGCAGCGCGCGGACGGTGGCGTCGAGGTCGATGTGGAGGACCGGGGCGAAGGAATCCCCGCGGACGAAACACACGCGATCTTCGACGAGTTCGTCCAGCTTCACGGCACGCAGGGGACGGGTCTCGGACTCCCGATCTCGCGCCGGCTAGCGCAGCTGCTCGGCGGCACACTGGAGATCGTGCGGACGCAGGTGGGCGAGGGCAGCACGTTCCGGCTGTCACTGCCGCCGCTCCAGCACGCGACTCTCGAGAACGCCACCGCCGCGGTGGCGCTGCGGGAATTCCAGCACACCGCCTGACCGCACGATTCTCCCACCCAGCCATGTGATCGCCCCGCATCCCGGTGCATCGTAGCGGCACTCGAACCAGGAGCGTCGCATGGCCGCACACGATATCGCCTACCAGTGGGAAGACCTGCCGGAGTACCGCTGCACGCAGCAGCTGGGTCGCTGCATCGGCCGCATTCTGGTGACGCTGCCGCGGCGATACCGGCGGGAGCTGGGCCGTGTGCTCATCCGCGGGTCGATTCACATTGCGCAGGGCATTGCGGGCGCGAACGCGGAGATGCCGCCGGAGGATGACCTGCCACGGGAGGATCGCGAGAAGTTCCGCAGCGGATGTCTGGCATCGATCGAGATCTGCCGCGATGTACTGCGCCTGCTGCTCTCGCAGAAATCCGGCAGCGTACCCGACATCCTGGTGGCGCTCGAGCTGCTCGAACGGATCGACGCGGGCGTGCGGCAGCGGGCGCTGCCGCACGCGTGACGCTCAGGCCGTGGACCCGGCGCGCTCCTTCGACGTCGAGCGCCAGCCGCCATCATCATCTTCGCCTTCACGGCCGGCAACGAAGCGCGACGTGACCTCGACCAGACGCTCCGTCTGGTGGCGGATCGCAGCCTCGATCTCATCGCTCAGCGGCTCACCATCCGCCGTCACACTCGTGCCGTACGGGTTTCCGCCCGCGGCATAGATCACCGGGTCCGTATAGCCGGGCGGCACCAGGATCGTGCCCCAGTGCATGGCGGTGATGTAGAGCGTCTGCAGCGTGGTCTCCTGGCCGCCGTGCGGATTCGACGCGCTCGTCATCGCGGTGAACGTCTTGTCCGCGAGCTTCCCCTTCTGCCACAGCGGGCCGAGCGTGTCGATGAACGCGCGCATCTGACTGGCCGCGCCGCCGTACCGGGTGGGAGCGCTGAAGAAGTAGGCATCCGCCCACTCCATGTCGGCGGGCGAGACTTCCTCGATGTCCGACATGCTCGCGAGCTGCGCCGCCCACTTTTTCTGGGCCTGTACCACTTCCTGCGGCGCGGTTTCCGGCACACGGCGCAGCCGTACCTCCGCCCCGGCCTCGCGCGCGGCATCCACTGCGACCTCGGCCATCCGGTGATTCGTGCCGTAGGTGGTATAGAAGATCACTGCGACCTTGACTCTGTCCATCGTATGACTCCATTGCGGCTGTCGGCGTTCAATCGTACGAACTCCTTGCAATGGTGCAGGTTACAGGCCAGCCGCTGCGTGCGCTGTCACAATATCACAGCACGACGCACTGCCGGAGGCTACAGGTGTGAGTGCGGCGCACGGCCCGAGGCTCCTGTCGCGAGTGCACGATGCACAGCAGGAGTGCTCCTGGTGTGAGTGCGCGATGCATTCCCGGAGGTTCACGGTGTCAGAGCGCGACGTACTGCCGGCGCGACCTCGGTGCCGAACAGCTCGATCGAACGCATGATCTTCGCGTGCGGCATCGTGCCGACGCTCATCTGCATGAGGAAGCGATCGTGGCCGAACAGCTCATGCTCGAACAGGATCTTGTCGATGACCTGCTGGGGACTGCCCACGAGCAGCGCACCGCGCGGTGATCGTTCCGCCTCGAACTGCTGTCGCGTCGGCGGCGGCCAGCCGCGCTCACGTCCGATCCTGCCCATGGTGAGGGCGTAGGGCGGAAAGGCGTCGTCGGCCGCCTGCCGTGAGTCGTCGGCGATGTAGCCGTGCGAGTTGATGCTGATGGGCAGGGTCGCCGGATCGTGACCGGCGTCGCGTGCGGTGCTGCGATACAGTTCGACGAAGGGCACGAAACGCTCCGGCTGACCGCCGATGATGGCGAGGGCCATCGGCAGTCCCAGTCGGGCCGCGCGCACCACGGACTGCGGTGTGCCGCCCACCGCGACCCACACCGGCAGCGGCTCCTGGATCGGCCGCGGGTACACGGACAGCTCCGTGAGCGGGGCGCGATGCCGCCCGGACCACGTCACACGCTCGTCGGCACGCAGCGCGAGCAGCAGGTCGAGCTTCTCCGAGAAGAGCTCGCCGTAATCCTCCAGGTCGTAACCGAACAACGGGAACGACTCGATGAACGAGCCGCGACCCGCCATGATCTCCGCGCGCCCGTCCGACAGAAGATCGAGCGTCGCGAAATCCTGGAATACCCGCACCGGATCGTCCGAGCTGAGCACCGTCACCGCACTCGTCAGCCGGATCCGCTTCGT
This sequence comes from Longimicrobiales bacterium, assembly GCA_035461085.1. GTDB lineage: Bacteria > Gemmatimonadota > Gemmatimonadetes > Longimicrobiales > RSA9 > SH-MAG3. The sequence goes on from DATHVW010000282.1 coordinate 4,203, forward strand.
CAGCGCGGCCGCGGCACCCAGTACCACCGCGGGCGCCGAGACGACGTAGTCCGGGCGATGGTGCTCCCCGATGCCGAATACGTCCAGGCCCACCTGCTCCGCCAGCACGACCTCTTCCAGCAGGTCCCGCATACGCTGGCCGGCGCTCACCAGCTCGCCCGTTTCCGGGTCCGGCGTGCGTTCCACGAAGGAATAGATGCCGATCTCCACACCCACCTCGTACTGTTCTGTCCCCACTCCGGCGTACGGCACGCTTGATGCCGCCACTCGCCACGACTCGACGGCGAAAGGATAGTGCTATGAGCAAGGCGCGACAGCTGCTCGGCTGGGCCCTGTGGACGGGCGCCAGCCTCGCGGCCGGCATGGTGGGCAATCTACTCAGCAATGTGACGGAGTCGCAGTTCTACCAGCAGCTCGCCAGGCCCGACTGGGCGCCGCCCCCGTCGGTGTTCGGTCCCGTCTGGATCACGCTCTACATCATGATGGGTACCGCCGCGTGGCTCGTATGGCGCGAGCGCGGCTTCGACGGAGCGCGCGGCGCGCTGGTCCTTTTCCTCATTCACCTCGTGTTCAATGCCGCCTGGACCGGGATCTTCTTCGGTCTCGAGGCACCGGGTCTCGCGCTGGCGGAGATCATCGTGCTGTGGGCGATGATCGTCGCGCTGCTCGTGATGTTCTGGCGCGTGCGCCCGCTCGCCGGCCTGCTACTCGTGCCGTACCTGCTGTGGGTGACGTTTGCGACGGCGCTGACATATGCGCTCTGGCGCATGAACCCGGGGCTGTGAACCGGACGCGGAATCCACTCTGCAGAATGGCTCAGGCCCGCACCGCCGTGGCGCGCAGAGTCATGCTGACCTGCGCTCCCGGCGACAGGGCCATGTTCCGGCGAGCCATTCTGCAGAGTGGGTTCCGCGTCCGGGTGGCCGGGAGTCCAGTTGCGCGTCGAGTATGCAGGTGGACCCGGGCGCCGTGTGCGCGCTCAGTGGCGAACCGTGATGCAGGTCTGTGATTTGCAGCAATCGAGCCTCTGCATCAACCAGCAGGAGGAGGCTGAACATGCGCACGCACACGTCACGAAGCTTCAGGAGTCTGCTCGCCGTACTTCTTCTTCCCATCGTTACCGCCGGCTGCTCGCGCGCGGCGGAGGAGGCGATGGTCGAGGCGCAGCCGGCGCCCGGTGAGATCCGGCTGGATCAGCGCGGCGCGCTCACGGTCGTGGACATCGAGGTGGACCGGCTTGCGAATGCGACGGAAGTCGCGTTCTCGGAGCTCGGCATCGCGTTTGAGGAGCGCGAGATGGAGGATGATGGCGTGGAGATGCAGGGCAAGGATGGCGATCGCAAGGTGTCCGTGTACATCGAGCGCGAGGACGATGCAGTACTGACGGAGATCCGTGTTTCTGTCACGCGCGATGGGATCACGTTCGACCAGGCGCGATCGGGAGTGATTCTGCGCACGCTGCTGGCGCGCGCACGCTGAGGAGGCAGACCTATGACCGGATTCTCACGCACCGCGCGAGCGGTGCTGGTAACGCTGCTGCTCCCACTCGGAGTCGCGGCGTGTTCACGGACGACCGCGGCGGTGGCGGGTGCCGGCGCGGCGGCGGCGGCGGCGATCGCGTACAATGATCGCGGTGCGACATCGAACGTGGACGTGAGTGTGGCGCGTCTCGCGAACGCGACGGAGCGGGCGTTCCGCGACATGGGCATCACGCTGACGGAACGGAAGACGGAGGACGACGGGATCGAGCTGAAGGGCGCGGAGGGCGACTGGAAGGTCGTCGTGGACATCGAGCGCGACGCCGGCGATCCGCTGTCCAGCATCGAAGTCACCGTCAGCAAGGACCAGGTGAACTACGAGAAGAGCAGGGCCGAAGAGATCCTGCGCGCGATATTGAACCGCGCGTGATGATGTTCCGCGAACCGGCGGCGCTGCGCCGCAGCCAGGAGGGCAGGGACGTGCGTAATCTCTGCATGAAGATCGTTCCTGCCGTCCTGCTGCTGGCAGGCACCGCCGCGTGCGGGCCGCGCAATGGTGAGCAGAACGCGACCGGTAGTACGGCTGCGCCGCAGGACACGGCCGTCTCGCCCACCCTGGCGAGTGACTGCGTGCCGCTCGAGACGCGCGAGCCGAACGCGCCGGATCAGGAGCCGGCGTTCGAGGGTCAGACGCGCGCGTGCGAAGCGGTATCGAACGTTGCGTTCGATGTCGATGTCGTCGCGAGCGGCCTGGTCCATCCCTGGGCGGTGGAGCCGCTGCCTGGCGGCGACCTGCTGGTGACGGAACGACCGGGCCGCATGCGCATCGTGAGTGCGACGGGAACGGTCGGCGAGCCGATCACCGGACTGCCAGAGGTGGACGCGCGCGGCCAGGGCGGCCTGCTCGACGTCGCACTGAGTCCTGCGTTCGCATCCGACAGCCGCGTCTACTGGAGTTACTCGGAGCCGCGGCAGGGAGGCAACGGGACCGCAGTCGCCACCGGAGTGTTGTCCGCGGACCGCCGCGCGCTACGGGATGTCACGGTCATCTTCCGCGTGCTGCCGACGTACGACGGCAGGCTCCATTTCGGGTCGCGTCTCGCGTTCGGGCCGGATGGGAAGCTGTACATCACGACCGGCGACCGCTCCGATGCGCCCATGCGTCGTCACGCGCAGGAGCTGGACAACCATCTCGGCAAGATCCTGCGCATCAACCCGGACGGCACCGTGCCCGACGACAATCCATTCGTCGCTGAGGCGGGAGCTCGACCGGAGATCTGGACGCTCGGCCATCGCAACGTGCAGGCAGCGACGTTCGACGGCGGCGGCAGGCTGTGGATCGTCGAGCACGGCACGCGCGGCGGCGACGAGCTGAACCTGATCGAGCGCGGCAGGAACTACGGGTGGCCGGTGCAGGCGTACGGCATCGAGTATTCCGGCAGCCCCATTGCCGGTGCGTCAACCGCGCCCGGCGACTTCCAGCAGCCCGCTTACTACTGGGACCCCGTGATCGCACCGTCCGGCGCGCAGTTCTACACGGGCAGCGCGTTCCCCGCGTGGCGCGGCAGCCTGTTCATCGGCGCACTCCGCGACACGCGACTGGTGCGACTCGTCCTGTCGGACGGTCGCGTCGCAGGCGAGGAGCACCTCCTGCTGGAGCGGGGCCGCCGCATCCGCGATGTGCGGCAGGGCCCGGATGGCATGCTGTACATCGTGACCGATGAGGACAACGGCGAGCTCTGGCGGATCAGGCCGCGATAGTACGAGGCTTGCCCCGGACACCGCGCCGCTGCATTATCTCAGCCCCGTGCCGCGTTCCGGCACGGCACCCCGTACCATGCCCAATTCGAACTAGCCGAAGGAGCGATCGATGGCGGAGCAGACCGGCGGCAGGATCAAGGTGGTTCTGCGTTGGGTTCAGATCCTGGACAAGCTGGAGCCCGCATGGAAGGACAAGGGCGAGTTCCGCTTCACCGC
>DATHVW010000283.1:0-1839 GCA_035461085.1 Longimicrobiales bacterium
CGGATGGACGGAGTGGTGCACGAGCACCAGACGGTCCCGGGCGTGGTGGAGGATGTTCACCAGATCATCCAGAACCTGAAGACGCTGGTGATCGGGCTGGAGGAAGGCCGCGAGGAGACGACGCTCGAGCTGCGCGCGAGCAGCGCAGGCGCCGTGACGGCGCGCGCGATCGAGAAGTCGGGCGCGGTGACGATCATGAACGAGGATCACCATCTCTTCACGCTGCAGGATGATCGTGAAGTGAACGTGATGCTGTACGTGAACCGCGGCCGCGGCTTCGTGTCGGCGGAGTCGCACGAGCTGCCGAAGGGCAGCCCCGTGGACCTGGTGCGGATCGATGCGATCTACAACCCGGTTCTGCGTGCGAACTTCACGGTGGAAGAGACGCGCGTGGGCCAGCGCACCGACTTCGACCGGCTGACGCTGCTGGTGGAGACGAACGGCAGCATGTCGCCGGAGGAGGGCGTCGGCTACGCGGCGGAGCTCGCGCGCAAGCACCTGGAGTACATGCTGCGCTTCATCGAGCCGGCGGACGGCGCGAAGCCGGCGCCGGGTGCGGTGCGCGTGCCGGCGCCGCTGCGCGACCTGTTCGCCCGCCCGATCGACGAGCTCGCGGAGCTGTCGGTGCGTTCGGTGAACTCGCTGAAGAAGGAAAACATCATCACGCTGGGCGACCTGGTGCAGCGCACCGAGGACCAGATGCTGAACATCGAGAATTTCGGCGTCAAGTCGCTCGAGGAGATCCGCCAGTTCCTCAACGAGCACAACCTGCACTTCGGCATGAAGCTGGAGAAGGGTGAGGACGGCGATCTGTACCTGATCGAGGGCGAACGGACAGCCGAGGCGGACACGGCGAGTGCCGAGGCCGTGAGCGAAGAGGAGTAGGGCGATGCATCATCGCAAGAAGGGCCGCAAGTTCAACCGGACCGCCGAGCATCGCAAGATGATGATGCGGAACCTGGCAACATCGCTGTTCCTGCACGGCCGTGTCGAGACGACGACGGCGAAGGCGAAGGAGCTGCGGCAGTTTGCCGAGCCGCTGATCACGCGGGCGAAGCGGGGTGACCTGCACGCGCGCCGTCTGGTCGGCCGCTATATCCAGGACGACAACGCGGTGGCCAAGCTGTTCGGCGAGATCGGTCCGCGATACATTGAGCGGCCGGGCGGCTACACGCGGGTTCGTCATCTGGGCCATCGCGCCGGTGACGCCGCGGACGTCGCAATCATCGAACTCGTCGACTAGCAAGGGGCTTATGGCGAAGGATGCGGGTGGACGCAGCTGGCTGTCGGTGACGGTTGCCGTCATCGCTGTCGCACTGTTCTTCGGCTGGATCGCGACGCGGGAGCCGCCGGAGAGCGTGGCGGTCGCGGAGCCTGACGATGCAGCAGCCGACACCGTGGCGCCTGATGCACCGGCGACACCGATCGAGGCGGCTGACCTGAACCAGACGGCGACAGCGCGCGGTCTGATCGGCCAGAACATCGAGCTGACGTCGGTGCCGGTGTCGGATGTGCTCGGCGCACAGATGTTCTGGATCGAGCTGCCCGGCGGTGCCCCGTATCTCGTCAAGATGGACAGCGCGCTCGTTGCGAGCGGTCGGGCACTGCCGCGGTCGGGCAACACCGTTCGTATCGTCGGGCAGGTGCAGGAAAAGACGTCCGCAGTGCTGGACGGCTGGGTGGAGTCCGGCGTGCTGGAGGACGCTGATCAGCGGATGCTGGCGGAGTTCGGTTCGACATTCATATCGGCGCGGCGGGTCGAACCCGCAGGCAGCTGAGCGGGCTGCAGGCCCGCTCGCATCACGGAAGGAGAGGCACCCGATGGCTCGGGTTTGTTAC
>DATHVW010000284.1:0-11579 GCA_035461085.1 Longimicrobiales bacterium
TCCACCTCGCGATGGCCGTAATAGCTCGCCGGATCGATGAGGGCGCCTCTCCCGGCCGTGAAGTGCACGTTGCCGTTCCACAGATCGCCGTGCAGCAGTGACGGTCCGTCCGCTGCCGCGGGCCCGAGCCGCAGCGCCAGCTCATCGAGCAGACGCTCGAGGCGCGCAACGGTCTCACTGCCCAGCTGATCGCGCGCGCGCCGCAGCTGTGGTTCCAGGCGCTGTGTGCGCCAGAACGTTGGCCAGTCATCGGCCGGGTCGTTCGACTGTGGCAGGGGACCGATGAAGTTGGCGCTGCTCCAGCCGTACCGTTCCGACCCAACGCGATGCAGCCGGGCCAGCGCGCGGCCCAGTTCTCCCCATGCCGCATCATTCGCGGCAGCGGGCTCCAGCCACTCGAGTGCCAGCCATGACGACGCCACCGCACGCACGTGCGGTACGCGCACTCGCCCTGTCGCGGCAATCCGCTCCAGCGACTCCGCCTCGCGCATCAGCATCTCCGCTGGTGCTCCCGCCGGCGCCGTCTTAAGGAACACGCTGCTGCCATCATCGCATGTGATCCGGTAGGCCGGGCTGATGCAGCCGCCGCCAACGCCGTGAACGCCTGCGATGCGAACGCCGAGATCGCGACTCGCCTCCGCACGGATATGCGCCGGCAGCGTCACAGGCCATGCTCGGCTCGAATGTGCTCGAGCAGGCCGCGGCATGCGCGCTCGATCATGTCGTGCACATCCGCGAAACCGTCCGGTCCGCCGAAGTACGGATCCGGCACCTCGAGATCGTCGCCCGCCTCCGCCTCGAACGCGCGCAGCAGATGCAGCTCCGCGCGCCGCTCCAGCGTCTTCGCGAGCCGCTCGATCTTCCCGAGATTGCTCGCATCCATTGCGATCACATAGTGGAATCGCTCGAGATCAGCGCCCCGGATCTGCCGCGCTGCATGCTCCAGCTCGAGACCACGACGCCTCGCCTCACTGATCGTGCGCGGGTCCGGCGAGTCGCCCGCGTGGTAATCCGATGTCCCTGCCGAGTCGATCTCGAAATGCGCCGACAGACCCTCCTCCCGCACGACTTCTCCGAACACCGCCTCCGCGAGCGGTGAGCGGCAGATATTGCCGAGGCACACGAACAGCACACCGATCTTCTCGTTCATTCCATCTCCCGTTGCAGCACTTGCGTTGACCGATACGTTTCCCGCATGACTCCGTATCATCTCTATCGCTTCCCGGCCGCGCGCGTGCTCGTCGCCTGCGCCGCGCTCCTCTCCGCGTGCGGCGTGCCGCCGCAGGCGGAATGCTTCGACGCCACCCGCGTCGGCGACCTGCCCGCCACCCTCGACGAAGCCAGCGGCATCGCCGTATCCCGCCGCGATCCCGGCATCATCTGGGCACATAACGATTCCGAAGGCATCGCTACCCTCTATGCCCTCGATCGCGACGGCGCGCTGATCGCGGAGATCGAGATGCCCGCCGCCGGTGAACAGTCCGACTGGGAGGACATCGCGGCCGGACCGTGTCCGGCCGGTGACTGTCTCTACATTGCCGACATCGGTGACAATCTGCACGATCGGCAGGATCGCGCCATCCTTCGCATCGCGGAGCCCGACGTCCACGCCGCGGGACCGATCGCGATCGAAACGTATCCGATCCGCTATCCGGATGAGCCGGTGGACGCGGAAGCGCTGTTCGTCATGCCGGACACGAGCGTGTACATCATCACCAAGGGACGGCGTCAGGACATCTCGCTCTTCCGCTACCCGCCTCCGCTGCGTGCCGGCGAACGCGTCGTGCTCGAGCACGTGCAGCAGCTGCGTGCAGGCGTCGCGCAGGTGCCGGATCTCGTTACGGCCGCCGACGCCGCCCGCGACGGCAGCCGCATCGCCGTGCGCACCTACACCCGCGTCATGCTGTACCGTTTCGACGGTGATACGCTCGCTCTCATGTCCGGTGCTGGTGGTGATCTGACGAGCCTCGGCGAGCCGCAGGGGGAGGGCCTCGCCATTGCCGGCGGAGATACCCTGCTGCTCGCGACCGAGGCCGGACCCGCACGGGCTCAGCCGTTCCTCTCCCGGGTGGTGTGCAGCGCCCGCTGACCCGCCGGACGCGGAACCCGTCCTGCAGAACGGCGCGCCGAACCATGCGGGCGGCCCGCCACGGCAGCGTGGATCCACCCCGACGGGATTGTCCCATGCGTCAATGAGCCGTTCTGCAGAACGGGTTCCGCGTCCGAGGGCGATCCCCCGCGCGGCGGCACGGATGGTGCACCCGTTTAGCGGCGGACAAGCCATTGTGGCACAACGAATTGCGCCGGAAGGAGTATCTGCCATGGCCGAACCGGATGCACGACAGAATCGCCGCCAGGACGACCCGCAGGACACGCCCGCCACGGGCGTGACGCGCGGACGCCGCGAGGAGGACTCCGCGAAAGGCGGTATGACGCAGGCGGAGGGCTCCCGCCGGCAGGATTTCTTTCGCCGCTTCCGTCAGCCGCTGATCGGTCTCGGCCTGGCCGGCATGGCGCTGCCCATGGTGCAGGCGACGACGAGCAGGAAGCCCGCCGAGCCGGCTCCCGACACTGACCCCGCTGATCCTGCGACGGCTGCTGCTGCCGCCGGCGATGTCGAGGAGAACCTGGTCAACCGGATTGCAGAGACGCGCGAAGATGCCGCGCGCAGCCGGCACGTCGAGGAGGCCATGGCGAAGTACGACATCAGCCGTGACCTCGCCGAGGACATTTACGACATTGCGCGCGAGCAGGACATCGAGCCCAGGCTCGCGTACGGGCTCGTCAAGACGGAGAGCACGTTCGATGAGCGCGCCGTGAGCCATGTCGGCGCGCGCGGGCTGACGCAGGTGATGCCGCGTACGGCCGCCTGGCTGATCCCCGGCACGAAGACCGAGGACCTGTACGACCGCCAGACGAACCTGCGCCTCGGGTTCCAGTACCTCGATCAGATGATCGACAAGTACAAGGGCGATGTCCGCCTCGCGCTCCTCGCCTACAACCGCGGCCCCGGTACCGTGGACAAGGTGCTGAAGCGCGGTGGCAACCCGGATAACGGCTACGCCGACAAGGTACTGCGCGGCTGAGTCGGAACCCGCTTCCGGACTAAACGGTACACACGGCGTCCGCACATCGCGGGCGCCGCGTTCATTTCAACGCCGGACGGATGATGCATCGGATGCTGCTGCCCCCGAGACTGCCCGCCGTGCTCCTGCGAACCCGGGCCGGGTGTGTCGTTGCGGTGGTGGCCCTGGCGGCCGGCGCCGGAGATGCACAGGCGCAAAGCCGCACGGCCGCTCCCGCGAATGCGTCGGACGCGATCTCGATCGACACGCTGGCGATCCGCGCTCACACGCGCTTTCTCGCGGATGACGAGCTCGCGGGACGGGGGACGGGCACCACGGGCGAGCGACTGGCCGCAGCGTACATCGCGAGCCAGCTCGAGCGGCTGGGACTGGAGCCGCCCGGTGACGGCGCGTCCTTCATGCTGCCCATCCCGCTCCGGCAGGCCCGCATCGATCCGGCGACCCACGTGACCATCACTACCGGGGCGGAACCGGTCGTTTTCCGCAGCGGCCACGATTTCATCGTGAACACGGGTGGAGCCGGTGCGTTCCGGAACTTCGAAGGCCCTGCCTATTTCCTCGGTCAGCCCGAGCACGCTGCGGCGCGGATCGCACGCGCCCGGTCGCTCGACGGGAGCGTCGCCGTGATCCTCGGGTCGCTCGGCGGCAGTGCCGTGGAGCTCGTGCCGGCACTGATCAATGTGGGAGTGACCGGCATCGTGCTCCTCGAGGGAGATCCGGCGCAGTACGACCTGTACGTGCGCAGCCGCGGCGACGTCCGCTACTTCGTGGATGCCGAGGTGAACGATCCCGTGTGGCAGCCCGCGCTGCCCGTAATCATCGCCGGCCCATCCATGACGGAGGCGCTGCTCGCACGCGCGGGCATCCCCGAGAGCGTCGTGCAGAGCGATGCCGGGCCGGGCATCGATCTGGGCCGTATCGTCGCGGCCTTCATCCGCGCGGATGTCAGCGACGTGCCGGCCGCCAATGTCGCTGCCGTGCTGCCCGGCAGCGACCCCGCGCTGCGTGACGAGTACGTCGTCTACACGGCGCATTACGATCATCTGGGGATCAGCACACCCGACGCCGCGGGCGATTCCATCTACAACGGATTCTCCGACAACGCCGCTGGCGTCGCCATGCTGCTCGCGATCGCAGAAGCCCTGCGTGACGCGCCCCCCGCGCGCTCCATCGCCTTCCTGTTCTTCACCGGGGAAGAGCGCGGCCTGCTCGGCTCCGCGTACATGGCCGCCGCACCGCCCATCCCGCTCGACCGGGTCCGCGCCCTCATCAACCTCGACGCCGGCGCACCGTCCGCGCCGCCGCTGAACTGGCGCATTGCCGGAGGCGCCGACCTGCCGCTCGGCGCCCTCGCCGCCGATGTCGCCGCCCGAAATGGCTGGACTGCCGCGCTCTCCGCCGCGTCCCCCAACTCCGACTACTGGCCATTCCTCCAGCGCGGCGTGCCCGCCATCTTCATCATCCCCGGCGACCAGTGGGAGAACGTCTCCCCCGATCAGCGCGACGCGCTGCGCCAGCGCTGGGATCGCTACCACCAGGCCGCCGACCACTGGCATCCCGACTTCCCCTTCGCCGGCCTCGAACGCTACGCGAGCTTCGCGCTCGCTGTCGGGCTCGCCGCCGCAGCGCGGTAACGCTTTCCGCAACCGCCATGGCGCGCAAAGGCCAGTGACGGCGCCCGGTCGTACCACGCGCGCAAAAGGGCCGCCCCGCACAAAGCAGGACGGCCCTCTCACACCACGACTGGCGACGCTCTAGTTGAGCAGCGGCTCGATTCGCTCCGCGAAGCTCGTGCGCGCCCGATGCAGCCGGCTCTTCACCGTGCCCAGATTCACACCCGTGATCTCCGCGATCTCCTCGTAGCTCTTGCCCTCCAGCTCGCGGAGGCGGAATACCAGCTGATGATGCGCCGGCAGCTCCTCCACCGTCTGCTCCACGATCTCCTCCAGATAACGCTTCCGATACTGGTCGTCCGGTCGCGCTCCCGCGTCCTCGAACTGCAACGGCCTGTGATCCGGGTCCCAGTGCGTCGTCAGCTTCTGGAACAGCACCAGCGGACTCCGTGACCGGTTGCGCAGCTCGTTCTTCGACAGGTTCGAGCAGATCGTGTAGATCCACGTCGAGAACTTCTTGTTCGCGTCAAATCGATGCAGGTGTCGCGTCACACGAATGAACGCCTCCTGCACCAGGTCCTCCGCACGGTCGCGGTCACCCGTCTTGCGTGCTATGAAATGCACCAGGCGGTCGTGATAGCGATCGTACAGCTCCGCAAATGCGCCCGGATGTCCTTCCAGGTGCGCAGCGACCAGCGCGTTATCACTCAGGTCGGTCAACTTCTTCACCGCAGTCGCCAAGGGTGCTCCTTTCCGAAAGACAAAGACGGGTGCTCGCGGCCTGCAGCCGTGGGCGCCCCGTCTTCTTTTTGTACTCCGATCGCGCGACGTGCCCGGGCCGACGCCCCGTCCCGCACCGTTTCGCACGACCTTTAATCTAAGGCATTTGAGGCTCATTCTCAAGAGCCGCGATACCCGCCGTTTTCCTGCTTTTCAATACCCGTTGGACACCCTATAAGTTAACGCCCGACAACAGTTTATGCAAGGTTTCCGGCCGCATATTGACGGGTCAGCGGCAGCTCACGGAGCCGTCGGTCGGGAACACCGTCAGCCAGTCCTGGTGCGGGGTCGGCTGCTGGACGACCGTGTTGCCGCAGTAAGACCGCGGCCGCCCGAACGCCACGTCTGCAATCCGTCGCGACCCCGATCGCAGCTCGAACCCTGAGCTGCCTCGCGGGACGAAGAGCACGAGGTCGAGCGGCTCGCCATCGACGCGAATGACCATGTGCCCGGCGTCGCCGGGAGTCAGGGCGAGAGGCCGGGTAGCCGCGACGCGGAAGTCGTCGCCCTCGACGCGGACGGACATGGAACGCACGCTGGCTAGCTCGGGGACATCGACGAGGGAGGGCACGCGTCCCCTTCCGGAATGGACGACGTACAGCCCGGCGGAGGTCGTGGGCACGATCGGCTCGACCGCCATGCCAGGCGCGGCAGCGGCGGCGTCCGATCGGATCTCGTCTGCGCGGCCCGCGTCCTCGCCCCAGCGGTAGCTGGCGAGGCCATCGCGGTTCGGGACGTGTGCGGTGCCGCCGCGCGGCAGGACGACGCTGACGGCAACGTGCTCCGGGACGACCACGAGGTACTGAACGGCGTCGGAGCCGATGGCGGTGAGGCGGAGGTGTCGTGTGTAGTCTCCGCCGAGCCCGAAGCCGGCGAACCCGTCGCTCGATCGGGCCGCCACCTCCACGCGGCCGCGCTGGCCGCGCACGACCTGCAGCTCACCGGGGGCCTCCGCGAGCACCTCGATGACGAGCCGGTCCTCGAGGAAGGTATAGGACCTTCGCGTGACATCGCGCTGCGCGTCGGCGGCGGCGGGAAGTGTGACTGCGAGTGCGAAAGCCGTGAGGAGGTGCTTCATGATACGGCTCCTGTGCCGCTGTTCCGGGTGAGGATGGGGCGTCCATATGGTACGGCGGAGAGGTACGTAAGATCCACGATGGGACGGCCGCACGCGCCGGATGGCGGCCCGGCCGCACGCAGCTGGAATATGCCTGGCGGCGTGCGGCTGGCGGTTGTGTCGCGCCGCGGTCTGGCGGGCGTCTCGCGCCGCGGTCCGGCGAACGTGATGCCGAACCGCGGTGTTGGGTTCAGCCTTCGTGACGCCGGATGTCGATGTTCCGGTTTCTCAGCTCGTCGATATACGCCTGAGCGGGTACGGCGAGGTCGGGGGTGAGAACGCCGGGCGCGACCTGACCGCGCGCCTGCATCTGTCCGGTGATGGACAGCGAGAAGCCCGTGGTGCGCTCCATCGCGGTGATGCCGGTCTTCTCATCGTGATAGTCGATGAGGTCGAAGACGATGCGGTGCGGCTTCCCGTCCTTCTTCCCTTCGGCCTCGACGCGGAGGGCGACGAGATCGCGTCCTTCCGGCTTGCGCAGACGCGGCTCCGCGCAGGCAATGAACACATCGCGCGGCACGACGCTGCCGCCGGAGACCTCGACGGGGTCGAGGCTGAGCAGGCCCAGGTCGCGGATGACGCGCACGGCATCGGCATGGCCCGGATAGCGCAGCGTCTTGTATTCCATGTTGCGGAGCCGGTCCTTGTACGTCCACGGCATGGTGGAGAGGCCGCCTGCCGTGTGGAACGCCTCGAGGGTGCCCACCGGCTCGGGAAACTCGACCGGCTCGATCTCGCTGAGAGCGTCCACCTCGAGGGGCTCGCCGTTACGCAGCACCCAGGAATCCGTCGTGTAGTAGTCGAGCACGCCGTGCAGGGAGTATACGATCTGGTAGTTGAGGGGCGGCTGCGGATCCTGCGGCAGGCCGCCGACGCGGATACGGACGGTTTCCGGCTCATCCAGCTCGGCGATGCCGGCCGCGGCCAGGATGTTCACCATGCCGGGCGCGAGGCCGCAGTCGGGAATGACGCTGACGTTCTTCTTCTTCGCGTCATCGTCCAGCTTCATCTGGTCGAACACGATCGCGGTGTTGCCGCCGAGATCGCAGTAGTGCACGCCCGCTTCCACGGCAATGCGGGTGATGTCGAGATTGAAATAGTACGGCAGTGCGTTCATGCACGCCGTCGCTCCTTCCATCACGCCGCGCACTTCCTCCTCGTTGCGGGCGTCCACGCGAACGAGGCGCAGTCGCTCGTCCTTGCGGTAACGCTCGAGAAAAGGCGGCAGCGAGTCGATCCGCATGTCGGCTACAGTGACCTGTTCGACCTCGGGGTTCTGCAGCAGGTCATATGCACACGCGGAGCCCTGCAGCCCCGCGCCCATTACCAGCATTCGCATTCTCGTTCCTGTCTCCACATTCGATCGGGCCGGAGCCCGTTGATTCGCCGCTCATGCGCGGCAGCCGCGGCAGACTGGCTTCCACGGACACCTCTGTCAACTCTTGAGCGACAAAAAGGCCGCCCCGAAGGGCGGCCCTGAACGTCAGTCGTCATGGCTCCGGTGGCGGGTCTGCCGGAGCACCGCCCTGGCCGGTGGTATCGGGCGGTGGACGTGACGTGGTGTCGCGCCGCACCGGCTCGCCGAGCGGTCGGCGCCGGGCAGTATCCGCGCGTGCAGTATCGGCCCGCTGACCTGCCGTATCCGGGCGCGGCCTCAACGCGGCCGTATCCAGGCGGGGTCGCAGACTGTCGGCGGGCTCGCCCGCCCGGCGCACACCGTCGTCATCGCCGAGCACGCGCTGCCGCAGCCGCTCCCACCAGCCATCCGAGGTGTCGATGCCGGCGGAGTCGTAGCGCCAGTCCTCGTCCGTGTAGCCGAACGTATCGCCGTACGCGTAGGCATCCGGGTAGCAGCTGCCGCTCGCCGACGTGCCGCTCAGGAAATATTCGGTATAGGTCGCCCCCTGCGGCATGCACCCGGCCGACACGACGCTGCCCATCTCATCGACGGTGCGCTCCTCGATGCCGGCCGGCGCCGTCCAGCCGCTGCCGCCGGCATCCACACGCCGCATGATGCGGCCCCAGATCGGTGCCGCGATCTCACCACCCGTCGCGCCGCGCAGGATCCGCTGCCGCTTGTCGAACCCGATCCAGACCGTGCCCACAAGTCGCGGCGTGTACCCGACGAACCACACGTCCGCCGCATCCTGCGTCGTACCCGTCTTGCCCGCAGCGGCACCACTGAACCCGGCGCCGCGCACGCCGGTGCCCGTCCCGCGGTTGACGACGTCCTGCATCATGGTCGTGGCGATGAATGCCACACCGGGATCGATGACGCGGCGCGCACTCGGCTGCTGCGACCACACGACGCTGCCGTTGGCATCCGTGACCTGCGTCACGAAGCGTGGGTCCGGACGCGAGCCGAGCGTGGCAAACGCGCCGTATGCCGCAGTGAGCTGCAGCGGTGTCACTTCGGCCGTGCCCAGCACGACCGACGGGTTGGACGGCATGCGGCCGAGGCCGAACTGCTCCGCCGTGCCGAGGACGCGGCTGAGCCCGACCTCATTGGCGAGCCGCACCGTCGGCACGTTGCGCGACTGCGTGAGCGCCTGGCGCATCGTGACCGCACCGCGGAACGTACCGTCGTAATTGCGCGGCTCCCACACGCGGTTGTTGTCCAGCATGTATCGCAGCGGCTGGTCGAGCAGTCGATGCGATGCCGGATATCCCGCACTGAGCGCAGCCGTGTAGACGAAGGGCTTGAACGCGCTTCCCGGCTGTCGCTTCGCCTGCGTTGCGCGATTGAACTGCGAGTCGTCGAAGTCCCGGCCGCCGATCAGCGCCAGGACGTCGCCGGTCTGGGCCTCCATCACGACCAGTGCACCCTGCAGATACTGCGTGCCTTCGCTGCGATCCCGAGTGGTGTCCCCATGCACGGTCGCGTAGGAGCTGTGCGGGAATCCGCCGTAACGACCCGACTCGATGCCGCGCAGCGCCTGCTCCAGCTCCTCTTCCGCCGCGCGCTGAATGTCGAGATCGAGCGTCGTGTGAATCGTGTAGCCCTGCGTGTAGATCGCGTTACCCAGCGCATCCTCGAGCTGGCGCCGCACCGCTTCCACGAAGTACGGCGCTTCCTCCTCGGCATCCACCCGGCCCTCACGCAGGACCAGCTCCGCCTCCGACGCCTCGTCGAACTCCGCCTGCGTGATCAGTCCCTGCTCCGCCATGCGCCGCAGCACCAGCGTGCGACCCTCCAGCGCCGCCTCCTCATCCGCGCGCGGGTTCAACCGCGATGGCGCACGCGGCAGCGCCGCCAGGATCGCCGACTCGGCAAGGCTCAGCTGTGACGCGCTCTTGCCGAAATATTCCTCCGCCGCTGCCTCGATGCCGTACGCACCCTCGCCGAAATAGATCTGGTTCAGGTACAGCTCCATGATCTCGCGCTTGCTGTAGCGATCCTCGATCTCCCGCGCCACGCGCGCTTCGCCCAGCTTCCGCGTGATCGTGCGCTGGCTCGCCGGCAGCTGCTCCGGAAAGACGTTGCGCGCCAGCTGCATCGTGATCGTGCTCGAGCCCTCCTCGATACCGCCCGCCTTCACGTTCGACGCGAGCGCACCGAACACACGACGCCAGTCCACGCCGCCGTGGTCCCAGAACCTGCGATCCTCGATGGCGACGAACGCGTTCAGCAGGTGCTCCGGCATCGAATCCACCGGCACCACCACGCGCCTCGTCACGAACAGCTTCGCGATCTCCGCCCCCTCGCGATCGACCACGACCGACGCCTGATCGGGCATGTAGCCCTTCAGCATGTCCACGTCCGGACACCCGGCGACTCCGCACCGATGCCACAGCACCGCCGTGACCACCAGCACCAGCAGCACGAACCCGCCCGCACCGATCAGCACGCGCCGCAGGACCGGCCGCCGCACCCGCTTCCTCTGCTCCGCCGGCGGCGCGCTCACCATCTCGCCGGTACTGCCGGCGGGTCGGCCGGGCCCCGGATCCGGGCGTATCGGCTGGTCCGGGCGTTCCGGCTGGTCCGGCCGATCCGGGCGTTCCGGCCCACCTGTGTGTTCGTCCATGATCTATCCCTTCAGAAGTCCCCAAGCCGTCGGATTCCACCCGTCCCGCACCCACCGCTACTGGGTGTGAACAGGGCAATCCCTGTACCAGACAGGTCCTTGACGCATTGCGGGCCCTCCGGCCACCTTACGGATCTGCCTGTGACATCACCGGGTCGCCCATGCCCGCGAAGGAGCCGCAAATGAGCCGTTTCACCGAGGACGAGATCAAGCGCAAGGTCCAGGAAGGCTACATCCTGGAGTCACCGGACGAGATGACGGAGGGTTACCGCAAGGCCCTCATCGTCCAGCTCCTGGTACAGGCGGATACCGAGCTCATGAGTGCACCGGCGTACTGGATGGCGGCGCAGGACGCACCATCGACGAACACGATGGTTTCCGCCGTCGCGATCATTCAGGACGAGCTGGCGCACGCGAACATCGCGTACCGCATCCTCGAGGACATGGGGATGGACAAGGAGCAGCTCGTCTACGGCCGTGAGCCGCACGAGTTCAAGCACCCCTACGGTTTCGATCAGCCGCTGGAGTCGTGGGCCGAGCTGGTCACGGCCAACGGCTTCTTCGACCGCGCGGGCATCACGCTGCTCAGCGACGTCTTCCGTAACACCTCCTATGGCCCGCTGAAGCGCGCGCTCGTGAAGGTGGACCTCGAGGAGACGTTCCACCTGCGCCATGGCGAGGTCTGGATGAAGCGGCTCGCGGGCGCGGGCGGCGAGGCCCGGCAGAAGCTGCAGCGCGCGGTGGACTGGATGTTCCCGATGACGATCGAGTGGTTCGGTCTGCCGGACGCCATGAAGCGACACAGCGGTCAGCTCGACTACCGGCTGAAGGGGATGACCAACGATGAACTGCGCCAGACCTGGATGTCCGCCACGGTGCCGCTGTGCGAGTCGCTCGACCTCGACGTGCCCGCGCACTACGACGAGACGGCGCAGAAGTACGTGCTCGACTACCCGTT